>JAUYIZ010000099.1 GCA_030688615.1 Desulfobacterales bacterium
CCTTTGTGGGACACGGCATCGGTCTTGAGCTGATTGAGCCCCCTTTTATCGCCAAAAACCGCAACGACCCGCTGGCGCCCGGTATGACATTTGCCCTGGAGCCCAAAATGGTATTTGAAGGAGTAAACTTCCAGCGAAAGCTGGATGGCAGTTTAATCCGGATTGCCCTCTCAGCAATCCGGATTAAAACTCCGTGCCCTCTGCGTTCTCTGCGAGAGATCAAAATATCCTGCCGGATTTTTATTTGACCTGTTTACCAAAACCAAAATACTTGTTCTGATACCAGGACAGGGGCTGCGGGGCATCTGCGGCTTTATAGGCCACCACCTGAGCCAAGTACACGGTATAATTTGCCGCCGCAGAGGAGGTGATCACCTTGCATTCAAAGTTCGCCGAGGAACCGGCGATGAGCGGCGATGCGATCTGGGTCGCCTTTTCCGTGCCAATGCTAAATTTCTTGAACTTATCCACCTTGGCGCCATGGGATGCACCCAGTTGTTTCGCCAGTCCCACCTGAACAGCCGAAGCAATGTTCAAGGCAAATTCACCTGTTTCCTCAATCAGCTTATGGCAGGTGCTCGATTTTGCCACGCTGACGGTTAAAAGGGGCACATCTTCGGCCACAAACATGGCGGTGGCGGTCATGGCGTCCTGTTTTCCTTTGGTCCCGACGCTTAAAAGTACCACGGGACAGGGCAATAAACGAGTCGCTTCCAGTAGATTCTTGTCCATAGTTGAATTCTCCTTTCTTTCTGTTAAAAACGTTGTGGCCGCAATGTTACGGTTTCGCAATAAACGCGAAAATGCTTTTTGCTGAATTTTTACACATCCATTTCTTTTTAAATTATAATCACAATTGATTAGATTACAATAATAATCGTGACGGCTTTGTAAAAAGTCCCCGATCGCTTATTATTCGGTCGTTTACGGGCGAAAACCACAAATCCCACAGATAACACTTGATGCCTGTTACTTGATGTATTAAACTGACCGGGATTGCTGTCTGCTCGCTAAAACTGCAGAGGAGCGCGAGCGCCCGGAAGTTGCCCTTTACCAGAGGGAGGAAGTTTTATGCATATCGCCGTGATCGGTTTGGGCCGGATGGGAATGAATATGGCAAAAAGGCTCCTGCGCGGGGGCCACCGGGTGGTTGCCTACAACCGTTCGCCGGAAAAAACCGCTGCCCTGGCAAACCAGGAAGGGGCGGTGGCGGCATATTCGCTTGCCGAAGCAGTGGAAAAGCTCCCGGCACCCCGCATCCTCTGGCTCATGCTGCCGGCCGGCAAGGCCGTTGACCAGCATATCGACCAGTTGATGGGGCTTCTCTCAGCTGGGGACATCCTCATTGACGGGGGCAACACCTACTACCGGGATGATGCGGAGCGGTTCAGACGGCTGGAAGAAAAACGCATATCCTATGTCGACGTGGGCGTCAGCGGCGGCATATGGGGGCTCAAGACGGGCTACTGCCTGATGATCGGCGGGGATAAGCAGACCGTTCATTTTTTGGAGCCTGTTTTTAAAACCCTGGCCCCTGAAAACGGGTATCTGCACTGCGGGGCTACGGGCGCCGGGCACTTTGTAAAGATGGTCCACAACGGTATTGAATACGGCATGATGCAGGCTTACGGTGAAGGGTTTGAAATCCTGGAAGCCTCCACCTTCAGCCAGGATTTCGATTATCAGAAGATCGCCCACCTTTGGAATCAAGGAAGCGTCGTGCGCTCCTGGCTCCTGGAACTATTAGAGGACGCCTTTGACCGGAGCCCGCGCTTAAACGATATTAAAGGCTTCATCGAAGACTCCGGCGAGGGACGGTGGACGCTCCAGCAGGCAATGGACACCAATGTTCCCGCCCCGGTCATCGCCCTTTCCCTCTTTCAAAGATTCCGGTCCCGCCAGGAAAACACTTTTTCCGACAGGGTTCTTGCGGCCCTCCGGCGGGAATTCGGCGGCCATGCGGTAAAACCGGCCGATGGCCCCGGGTCTGAACCGCAACCGTGAGCGCATTTCCCGTGGCTTGCCGCGGGGTTCTTCAAACAGAGTGAAATGCCCTGCAACCGGCTGCCGGGTTTGCACCTGTTATGGGGGTTGCTGAAACCCGGCGCAACGATTCTGGCAAAAAGGGGACGATATGCCTGCAAGCAAAGGAAAAGATGCGATCCTGCCCGGCCCGGCAATGGCAAAATGCATTCCCGTTCCGGATCGCAAGGCCGGGACGGAGCCCCGCGAAGAAAGCATCGAACCATGTATTCTGGTCATCCTGGGGGCGACCGGTGATCTGACCTCCAGAAAGCTTATGCCCGCCCTGTTCCATCTTTACCTGTCAAAAAGACTGCCGCAACCCTTTTCGATCGTCGGATGCGGGCGAACCGTCCTGGACGACGACCAGTTCCGTGGCAGCATGTCCGGAGCCTTGCATGATGCCGGCCTGACGGATCGTGAGGACACGGCAGGGTTTCTTTCTTCCGTCCATTACCTTGCCCTGCAGTATGATGATCTCGCGTCCTTTGAACGTCTGGCGGCCTATCTCGGGAAACTCGACCGGGAAATCTGCGCCGGCCACAGCACCCTATTTTATCTGGCGCTTCCCCCCGCGCTTTACGCACCGGTGGTGGAAAAGCTCGGTCAGGTTCGCCTCGCCTCAGGGGATGAACGGGGCCGGGGACGGATCCGTCTGGTGGTGGAAAAACCCTTTGGGCGCGATCTGGCCTCGGCGGTAAAACTGGACCGGACCATCCATGAATACTTCCAGGAGAAACAAATATTTCGCATCGATCACTATCTGGCCAAGGAAACGGTTCAGAACATATTGATGTTCCGATTTGCCAATGCCATCTTTGAGCCGCTGTGGAACCGCAGATACATCGACAGTGTGCGGATTTCCGCCACGGAAACCCTGGGGGTGGAGCACCGGGCCGGCTACTACGAACAAACAGGCGTCGTCCGGGACATGTTTCAAAATCACATGATGCAGCTTCTGGCCCTGACCGCCATGGAGCCACCATCCGTATTTGAGGCCGAACGGGTGCGGGACGAAAAGATCAAGGTTCACCGTTCTCTGAGGCCTTTTCAGGTGGACGCCATAAAAGAGGATCTGATTCTCGGCCAGTACGAAAGCGGAACGATAAACGGTCAGAAGGTGCTTTCCTACCGAAAAGAGCAGGGAGTTGCGGACCACTCCCTGACGCCCACCTACGCCATGATGAAATTATACGTGGAGAACTGGCGCTGGCAAGGCGTGCCGTTTTTCCTTGTATCCGGAAAACGGCTGGCCGAAAAAAAATCCGAGATCTCCATCCGCTTCAAGCCGGTGCCCCATTCCATGTTCAGCAATATCCTGGGCGGGAAGATTACCGCCAACCAGCTGATTCTGGGTATTTATCCGGATGAAAGAATCAAGCTCACATTTCAGACGAAAACACCCGGCGCCCGTTTGAGCCTCCAGTCCGTCGTCATGGATTTTCATTACCAGGAAAGATGCACCGATAACCAAACGGAAGCCTATGAAAAAGTGCTGCTGGACTGCATGCTGGGGGATCAGATGCTTTTCTGGCGCCAGGACGGCGTGGAAGCCTGCTGGGCGTTTCTGACGCCGATTTTATCTGAATGCGAAAGCTGCAGCGATAAAGCAAAGATGCTCCATTTTTATGAATCCGGCAGATGGGGGCCCTCGGCCGCAGAAAAAATTCTAAACGCCCCATAGCTCCGGCGGCCGGACACCGGAACTATTTATTTTTTCAACTTGATTTTAAACTCCTCGCCCATCTGCTCCATAGAATATTCTTTGAAATCCGTCCGGGAAATAATTTCCGCAATCTGTTTTTTGTCAAAGGTTTTAGGGGGATCCATCCAAGCGTACACCCGGTAGCATTTTAAAACAAATTTTTCATAAACAGAAAGCAGCCTTTTCCACTGGTCCTTGTCGATGCTAGACGAAACCCTTGCCGGGTCATAAATCCACGCGGCAGCACCGGGTTTTAACACCCGACGGCACTCCTGAAGCACTTGAACCGGATTTTTCAACATGTGCAGCATTCCCGTACTGAGAACCATATCAAAAGTGTCGTCTTGAAAACGCATCTTGGCGGCATTGCCGGTATGAAACTGTCAATATAGGGGACGTTCATAAGTTTATAAGTTGACACCGATCCCGATTTTCTGATATGAACAAGGCATGCCACGCAAATCAAGGATAGATGCCCCGGGAGCCCTCCATCATATTATCGGCAGAGGTATTGATCACAATAACATATTTAACGACCATAAGGACAGGGACAACTTTTTGGAGAGGCTTGGCATTATCTTGGAAGAAACCCGAACCGAATGCTTTGCCTGGGCCTTGATGCCGAGCCATTTTCATTTATTATTGCGCACCCGAACAACGCCTATTTCCACGGTCATGCGCCGATTGCTTACGGGGTATGCGGTTTATTATAATAAACGGCATCATCGCTATGGCCATCTGTTCCAGAACCGCTACAAATCTATTTTATGCCAGGAAAATCCATACTTTCTGGAACTTGTGCGCTATATCCATTTGAATCCGCTGCGAGCAAGCCTTGTTGCCGGTTTAGCGTCACTGGATAACTATACCTACTCGGGTCACGCCGTGATATTAGGGCGGCAGAATGTCAGCTGGCAAAACACAGAATATGTCCTGGGCATGTTTTCAAAAAAATCTTTGACTGCCCGGCGCCACTACCGGGAATTTGTCCAAAAAGGGATAGCCCGGGGGAAAAGACCCGAGTTGGTCGGCGGGGGACTGCTTCGCAGTACCGGCGGCTGGTCAGCTTTAAAAGCCCTGCGCAAGACCAGGGCTTACATGAAAGGCGATGAACGGATTTTAGGTGACAGCGATTTTGTAGAAGATCTTTTGGGAGAAGCCCTGGAGGGTTTTGAGCGCAAATACCGCCTTATGGCCCAAGGGTATGATTTTTCCATGGTGGCGGACCGAACAGCCGATCTGATGGGCCTGAACCGGGATGAAGCACTTTCAGCGGGAAAATATAAAAGGGTCGTAGAAGCACGCAGTGTCATATGTTACTGGGCTGTGCGGGAATTAGGAATCAGTCAGGCTGTTTTAGCGGAGAAATTCAACATTTCCCAACCGGCGGTAAGTATGGCGGTAAAACGTGGAGAAGATCTGGTCAGGAGTCGAAATTTTACACTGCTGAACAGGCAGTAAACTTATAAACTTAAGAACGTCCCCTAAACAGGTGAATCTATGAAAAAGCTGAGTCAGTATTTTTTGCAGGGATTATTGCTGCTTGTTCCGCTGTCGGTCACGGTTTATGTGGTCTACATCGTATTTATCAAGATCGACGGTTTTTTTCCGTTCAAATTTCCCGGTATCGGGTTTGCCGTCACCATTATGATCATTCTGAGTATGGGTTTTGCGGCCTCAAATATCCTGACGAAGCACATTTTTTCATTCCTTGATCTTTTTATGGCCCGCCTGCCGTTGGTGAAGATGCTATACACCGCGCTGAAAGATCTGATCAATGCCTTTGTTGGCGACAAAAGGAGTTTCAACACGCCCGTGATCGTCTCTCTCTTCCCGAACAGCAACTTGCAACTGATCGGCTTTATGACGCGGTCGAATCTGGAGCGTATCGGTATTTGCGACCATGTTGCCGTTTACTTTCCCCAGTCATTTAATTACGCCGGCAATCTGCTGATTGTGCCCAAAGATCAGGTCACCATCTTGAATGCCGGTTCAAAGGACGTCATGAGTCTGGTCGTGTCCGGCGGCATTTCTTTTCGCACCAAGTGATCGAAGGTCAAGCGCACCGTATTTTAACCGGCTATCCGCAATTGATCGATCGGCATCGAAGGATCCGACAAAACCGTCAGGGTGCGGATGTGAAATTTATCTTTTAAAATTTCAATATTCCTGTTTTTAAGCCCGCGCATTTTGGAAATACTGCGAGGGTGGACCTTGATTACCACCGTATCCTGAAAAAACGATCCGGCTGTCAAGGACGATACGGCCATATCCAGAAAGATTTCAGAGTGAACCATGTGACCGAATGCCGGATGATACGGTCCGGCCAATATGGCCGTCTGGTTTTCATCCCCCCCGGTGGACTGGAGCCCCATGCGGATCACCGGTATTTTTTCCCCCTGGAAGATCAGATAAAGTTTTTTCACCATCGTCACACATTTCTCCAGGGGTATGGGAACATATCTGCCCTGTTTATACCATTGGCCAAGGCGGCTGTTTTCCAGGACGACGGTGGGATAAATCCTGACGAAATCCGGCGAAAGATCGGCGATCTGCCGGCCGGTGCGCAGGGCTGTGGCTTCATCATCGCCGGGAAGGCCCACCATCATCTGCAGCCCCACCTGGTAATTTTCTTTTTTTAACAAATGGACCGCCGCCACGGTGTCCGAGGCCGTATGGCATCTTCCGGAAATGTTTAAAACCCGGTCATCCATGGACTGGGCGCCCAGCTCGATCGTTGAAACAGGGTAATCTCGCAACCGTTCGAGCCGCCCGGCAGTTATGGTGTCCGGTCTGGTGGAAAACCGGATGCTGTCAACATGCCCCGCCCTGACAAAACCTGCCGCTTCGCCAAGCAGAGCCTCCAGTTTATTTTTTTCCAGGCCTAAAAAATTTCCGCCGTAAAAAGCCACCTGTATATTTTTTCGCGCAGCCGCCGGAAACTGGAGAAAGCTATGAATTATAAAACGGAGCTGTCCGGGCGAGGGGACAGGGCGATTTTCGCGTGTGACCGCGCGCTGATTGCAAAAAACACACCGGTGGGGGCACCCCGCCTGGGGCAAAAATACCGGGATAATAAAAGGCCGGCGGCTAACCTCCCAAAATTTCCCGTCACCCATTGGTCTCCCGCATCAGGATTTCAAGAACTTTTCTTGCAGCATCCTGCTCGGCGGCCTTTTTACTCTTACCGCTCCCTTCCATTTGCAGAGAATCTATCATGATCTGCACATGGAAGGTTTTGTCATGATCCGGGCCTTCTTCCTGAACCACCCTGTAACTGGGGATACCTTTCTGCCGAACCTGGGTAAGCTCCTGGAGCTGGCTTTTACAATCCTGCGGCAGGGCGGTTGTCCATGTGGCGTCAATGAGGGGGCCGAAAAGTTCACTGACAATCCGGTACGCAGCCTCAAAGCCGCCGTCAGTGTACACCGCAGCGATGACGGCTTCAAACGCGTCCGACAAAATGGATTTTTTCCCCTGGCCGTTTGTCTGGACTTCACCTTTGCCAAGAAATATATAAGTTCCCAGATCAATGGTTTTGGCAATTTCAGCCAACTGCCCTTCATTCACCAGGTTGGCCCGCATCTTGGACAAATCCCCCTCGTTCAGATTCGGATGCTTTTGCATCAACAAATCTCCCGCCACGAGATTGATGACCGCATCCCCTAAAAATTCAAGCCGTTCGTTGTCCTGAAGTGTCCCATCTTCCTGTTCATTCACAAACGAACTGTGGCAGAGCGCCTCCTGCAGTAAATCCGGGCGATGAAATTTATAGGCCAGTTTCTGTTCCAGTTCATCCAAGTCTTTCCGACCCCTCCGAAGCACTTCCTGAACCGAACCTGATTTAACAATTTTTTCATACAGCTCATAAGGAACGAAAAGTCCGCCATTACCGGAACCCATCTTAATGCCGGGTTTTAAATCGCCGTGAAAATCCGTCCCCCCGGTTTTGAGCAAACCAATGCGGTCGGCAAGCTCTGAATAATAGGCGATGTATTCGGGCGAATGTTCCGGATAGTAAACCTCGATGCCTTTGAGTCCAAATGTCTTTAACCGGGCAATCAGGGCCTCAAGGGATTTGTCGCTGTCGGTCTGAACCAGGATGGGGTGAGCCAGGACAGGAATGCCCCCGGCCTTTATGATAATTTCAATGGCGCGGGCACAATCCAGGCGATACTTGTCCGCATAAGCCGGTTTGCCATGGCCGATGTATTTGTCAAAAGCTTCATCGATGGATTTTACAAACCCCTTTTTAACCATCACCCTGGCAATGTGGGGCCGTCCGATCAAACTCTCACCGGCTTCCATTTCCACATCCGCCAGCGAGATGTTAAACCCGCAATCCCTCAGGCGCTGGATGATACGAGGATTTCTATTTCTTCTGGCCTCCTGCAGATCCTCCAGGGTAGCATTTAATTCGCCATGATCCAGGTCTATGGCATACCCGAGGATATGGAAACTGCCTTTTGCCTCGAACGGCGGCGGAAGCGCCGCACTGATTTCGATACCGGTGAGAAATTTCAGAGACGGGGGGATGCCGATTTGGGCCGCTTTCCGCGAGCCTTCAATTGTGTCGTGGTCTGTGATGGCAATCGCGCCGAGGTTAAGGTTTTGGGCCAGGGAGAGGATTTCATGCGGCGACAGGGTGCCATCGGATGCGTTGGAATGGATATGAAGATCTATTCCAGCAGGTTTGCTATAAACCAAGTGCTTTTTCTAACGCCTCCTCTTTGGTTTTACATTCGATACACTGCGCGGTTACCGGCCGGGCCTTCAGGCGTTTGATTGAAATATCTTCGCCGCATTCTTCACATATGCCGAACGTGCCGCTCTCCATACGGTCCAGCGCCTCTTTTATCTTGCTGATCAGCTTGCTTTCCCGGTCCCGGATGCGCAGCATAAAATTCCTGTCCGCTTCCAGCGAAGCCCGGTCCGTGGGATCGGGAAAATTTTCCGTGGGAACCGTCATCCCGGTAACCGTGCTGCCCGCTTGTTTTAAAAGCTCTTCAAGATGATCGTTCAGGTACTTCCTGAAAAAATCTAAATCTTTTTTTTTCATGGCATCACCCTTGCGTCCGTATTGTTCAACCCAGTGTTTGGAACGCAGATGATAGCCTCATTGATATGTATTGTAAAGGAAAAAGTTGAACCGGCATCATGTCACGGACGAAAAAAATTTTTCCAGCGTCTGCATATTATTCAGGGTAAACAGTTTACAGGAATGCTCCCGGGGCAATATTTTCCTTAACAGCCCCGTGAGCACATTCCCCGGGCCGACTTCCGCAAAAATTTCAACTTCCTCTGCCATGAGTTTCACCATGGAATCATACCACCTGACCGGGCTGCACAACTGACGTGCCATGACCGCCGGAATTTCTTTCGGGTCCATCACCACGTCCGCGGAAACATTATGGATGACCCGGTGCCGGGGCGCGGCAAACGAAAAGGCTGCCAGATAATCTCCAAATTCTTCTTCAGCCCCTTTTATCAATTCGCTGTGCCAAGCACCGCTGACTTTCAAGGATACGGTTCTTGCCCCCTTGGATACCGCATATTCGGAAACCTTTTCCACCGGGCCGGGCGCCCCTGTAATGACGACCTGAAACTCCGTGTTGTGATTGGCCACCGAAACCGGGGCATCGGTCCGGAGTTTGGCGATGAACCCCTGGATATCCTGGACGGGAAGCCCGATAATCGCATGCATGGCGCCTTTATGCTTCAGCGATTCCCGGTGCATCAGGGTTCCCCGTTTAAAAACAAGTTCTACGGCATCCTTGGCAGATATCACCCCGGCGCCGCAAAGCGCACTGTATTCCCCGAGACTGTGCCCTGCCGAAACATCCGCCCGGATCCCTTCTTTCTCGAGGGCCGCAAGAACGGAAAGATTCACCGCGGTGAGGGCGGGCTGCAGGTTAACCGTCGCCGTCAGATCTTCCATGGGGCCTTTAAAACACAGCCGGGAAATATGACACCGGGTAACCTCATCCACCATATCAAAAAGTTCCCGCACAAAATCATATTCCTGATATAGATCCAATCCCATCCCTACGGACTGGGAACCTTGTCCCGGAAAAAGAAAAGCGATTTTCTCCAACGTCCTCTCCGTTAAATGTCTTCATCAAGATTGAAAAGCTTACGGGTATAATCGATATAAACCGATTTGCCGGCTGCATGAACACCGTTCTGCTTTAAAAAAAGCATTGGATCGTGAAGAATTTTGTTGAGCATGGCATTGGTCATTCTATCGATCGCCCGGCGATCATCCTCGGAAAGATGCCCTAAGGACTGAATGGTTTTTTTAAACTCCGCCTGGGCGATGGCTTCCATTTTATTGCGCAGCGCTATGATCGTTGACACGACATCCAGGCTTTCATACCACTGCTGGAAGCGGACCACCGCCTCGTTGATAATTCGGTCCCCTTTTTTGGCCTCTTTCTTTCGATCTTCAATATTTTCATTGATGACCCCTTTCAAATCATCAATATCATATACATAGGCGTTCGAAAGGCGGTTGATTTCCGGATCAATATCCCGCGGCACGGCGATATCGATAAAAAAGATCGGCCGATTTCGCCGGGTGTGCATCACGTTTTTGACCTGGTCGCGGAAGATGACAAAATCGGGCGAGCCGGTAGAGCTGATGATAATATCTGCAAATTTAAGGTGTTCCGTAATTTCTTCAAATTGAATCGCCCGGCCCTTATATTTTTGAGCCAGTTCGATGCCCCGCTGAAAGGTCCGGTTTGCCACGGTGATGTCCAGGGCTTTGTTGCGAATCAAATGTTCCACGGCCAACTCGGCCATCTCTCCTGCACCCACAAGGAGAACCTTTTTCCCTTCAAGGACGCCGAATATTTTTCGGCCCAGTTCAATGGCCGCATAACTGATGGATACCGCATGATCCCCGATCCCGGTCTCACTCCGGACCCGCTTTGCGACCACAAAAGCCCTATGAAGCATACGGTTTAAAATAATTCCCGCAGCCTTTTGCTGGGTTGCCACCCGATAGGCCTCCTTGATCTGCCCCAGGATCTGAGGCTCTCCCACAACCATCGAATCCAGACTGGAAGCCACCCGAAAAACATGCCGGACCGCATCCTGCCCGCAGTAAACATAAAGGGCATTTTCAAAATCCGCCACGGGCACGCTCTGGAAGCTGGAAATATATCCTTTGACATATTCTATGGCCTTGGGGCCGTTGTCCGTTGTCAAAAGAATTTCAACCCGGTTGCAGGTGGAAATGACCAGCGCCTCTTTGATGTCCGGCTGATGTTTTAAATTTTCCAGGGCCGCGCGTGTCCCCTCATCGGAAAAGGCGATACACTCCCTCAACTCCACGGGAGCGGTATTGTGATTGAGCCCTATTAATAAAATTTCATCCATAACTGACGGAGTCCCTGACAAAATTTCCTGCTGTGGACTACCAACCGGTAAATTGCCCATGATGTCCTTTCAGCAGGAAGTTGACCCCCAAAAAAGTAAATAAAAGAACCCCGAATCCGATAATGGACATGGTTGCCGCCCGGCGGCCCCGCCAGCCCATGGTAATTCGCCCATGGAGCAGAGCCGCATACAAAAGCCACGTGATGGCGGACCAGACTTCCTTCGGATCCCAGCCCCAGAAACGGCCAAAAAACGATTTGGCATATATGATGCCCGTAACGAGCCCGAAGGTCAGCATGGTAAAGCCGAGTACGAGGCAGGCATACCCGGTCGTATCGATCAGGTCCAGAGACGGAAGTCGCCTGAAAAAAAAACCGTGATTTTTGGTTTTAATGGCGTG
This sequence comes from Desulfobacterales bacterium, assembly GCA_030688615.1. Taxonomy (GTDB): domain Bacteria; phylum Desulfobacterota; class Desulfobacteria; order Desulfobacterales; family JAUYIZ01; genus JAUYIZ01. Next base: position 11,511 of record JAUYIZ010000099.1, read on the forward strand.
CTCCTGAAGAAGATATAACAACCCGGCCCCGCAGGCAAGCGCCAAGGACGCTTCGCCGACAAAAATTGCAACGATGTGAAATAAAAGCCATAAATTTTTTAAAAAAACCTGCCCGGACATGGCCGTTTTTGGCAATTGAGACGCCGCGATCATAACCAGGGCCGCCAGCGGCGCCGTATAAATCCCGAGGATCCTGATTTGAAACCTGAACTGAAAGGCCACAAAAACCCCCACAATCGCCCAGGTCGCCAGCACCAGGGTTTCATAAAGATTGCTCACGGGAATATGGCCGGAAACGAAATACCCGAACCCGATGGCCGCAGAGTGGAAGAAAAACCCGGCCAGCAACAACCCGTATCCGGCTTTAAACAGATAGTTTTTCTGGAAAATAAGATACTTGATATATCCGGCCGTACTTAACAGATAGAGAACGGTCGTGATAGTTGTCAAAATTTCCATGGATTACACCGCCGTCGTAGTTTCTTGACCCATGAGTTTTTCGAATTCATATCCTTTACCCAAAATACGCAAAAGCAGAGCATCGACGGCATCCTTATTTTCTTCCCGGATCATTTCAAGGAGCCCGCCTTCAATGAGTAGCTCGAACAGAGGTTTGTGCACTTCCGGTTCATGTTTCGCACGTAAAAGTTTACTTCGTATCGCGCCCATTAACCGTAAAAAAACAGCATATTCGTCTCCGAAATAACTTTCAAGATCCCTGCGCAGTTTTTTGGAAAACGCCGGGCTTTTTCCCGAGGTGGAAATGGCAACGATCAGATCCCCCCGGTTTACGATGGACGGCACGATGAAATTGCTGGCCTTGGGCTGGTCGGCGATATTGCACAGTTTACCCCGGCGTTCCGCATCGGTGTGGATTTGCAGATTCAGCTCTTCATTATCCGTCGCGCCGATAACAAGGAACATGCCGCCAAGGTCTGAACTCTCGTAAGGCCTAGGCCGCCACCGGACGGAACCGGCAGCGGCAAGCTGTCGGATTTCCCCGGATGCCTCCGGACTGACCACCGTGACCCCGGCGCCGCAGGATAAAAGGGTCCCGACTTTTCGGGTGGCCACCGGCCCGCCGCCCACCACCAAGCACTTGCGGCCCTGTATATCCAGATTAATGGGGTAATATCGCATAAGTGATAATTTTGAATTCTTTCCATTTTTGGGGGCAAGTTATCATACTGGAACAAAACTTTCAACACCCCCTGGAAACGGCGCGGGAATTCGGATTTTCATCAGATCTTGCGCGATCACCAGGGGACCGGTGTAGGTTTTGCGGCATTCGTGCACCAGGTCGACATGATCGCACTCGGGGTAAAAGTGGGTCAGAACCAATTGGCGCACATGGGCCCGGGACGCAATGTCACCGGCCAGCGAAGGCGTAAGATGCCCTTCAACCTTCATGGCATCGGGCAGGGCGGATTCACAGATCAACAGGTCCGCATTTTCAGCCAAAATCACCAGGTTTTCACAATAATCCGTATCCCCCGAATATACGATGGACAGCCCGTCGGGTCCGGTCAGCCGGTATGCAATGCTTTCGTCCCGGTGCCTCATGGGCATGGATTCCACGGTGACGCCTTTAACGCGGCAGACATCAGGACCGTGACTGTCCATTTCCTTCAAATTTAAAAGCCCGGGGGCAAGTTCGATCCAGGACCCGTAAACGTTTTTCAATTTGCCGAAGAAATCTGAAAATCCTTTTCCGGCCACTATCGTCAAGGGGGTTTGACGCTGGGCCGGGTCCGGATATTTGGTGGCAAACAGAAACGAGGCCAGTTCCCCGGTATGATCCGGATGGAAATGAGTCAACAGAATAAAAGAAATATCAAAAATCGTTGTGCCGGTTTCCAGCAGCCGCCACATGGTACCCGGGCCGGCATCGACCAGGAACCTTACCCCGTCCAGGAGGATCAGGGCCGAAGCGGCGCTGCGCTTCAAAGACGGCACACAGGTGCCGGAACCCAGAATAATTACGCTCGGTTCGGCTGTTGAGATCATTTTATGCCGCGCCCTGCCTTTTTCTCAATTTGACCCACGATCCAGCTGAGCATTCTTTTTTCATCTTTATGGTCCACAAGTGCCCGGATATCCGGGAGCAGAATTTCAGCCCGGGCCATGCTCTTATGGCCGCCGGCCGAGCCGAGGCGGCCGAAGGCTTTCGCAGCCACCTTGCCGGCATCTTTGCGCAGACCGTCATTTCTGAACACGATGATCAGTTTGTTTTCACAGGACCCGGCGACAATACTCCAGGTGATCGAATGCACTCTCATAAAAAAATCGGCGATCAATACACAAACATCTCCGTTGCCCACGGGGCCGAGATTGACGAATATCCTGGATCGGTTGATCCGCATGGTCAGCAAGGCGTCCTTAAAATGTTTCAGAAAATCAAGGCGCAGATCGGCCTGTTCGATCTTGCGGGCAAGATGTATGTTGGCATGCCGGAAAAGAAACTGAAACGCCTTGAGATCTTCGCTCAAGGTCTTGCGCTCGAAATTGCTGGTATCGGTCTTAATGGCACAAAACAGGCCGGTTGCCAGTTTGGCCGACGGCTTTATTTTCGCAGATCTCAAATATTCCGTCAGGATGCTGGCCGTCGCGCCGTAGCGGGGCCGTATATCCTGGTAAAGGGCTTTCAGGCCGGTTTCAGGGTGATGGTCAATCACCACATCCGCTCTGAATTTTAGAAAAGTTTCATGGTGACTCGGTTGAGAGTCCACGATGACGACACGGGAATACCGGTCTGTGTCGATTTCATTGAGCGGTTTCAGTTTCACCCCCAACAGTTGAATCAGGGCGATGTTGTCCGGGCGTTCGACAATGTTAACGCTGGCTATGGTTGTGGAGGCGACTTTCCGCCAAAGCAGCCTTTTGACGGCCATGGCGCTGGCAATGGCATCCGGGTCGGCATTGATCAAAATCAGGACATGCGCATCGTTTGGAAAGCAGCTGTAAAAGCTTCTTAATTTTTTGGTTGTCGAATAGGTCATTTCAGAAATGATACGTTGATTTCGGTGATATTACAAATATTTTTATCGGAAAGTTTATTTCAAATCGAAAATTTTCTTGACACGACACCCTCTTCCTTATATTTATTTTCTCTTGGTTTAAATAAAGAAGGATTCATTTTATGCAACAAAACAGGGGATACGGCAAATTGGACCTCGAAAGCATAACCAGCGCTCTGAGGGAAAAGGGGATCCGTAAAGGACAAGACGATGCCGAGCGGATAATCCGTGAGGCCAAGGAACAGGCCGCATCCATCCTCAAGGAGGCTGCAGATGAAAAGGAAAAACTATTGCAGTCGGCCGAAGAGGAGGCCCAGCACCTGTCCAAGCAATTCCATTCCCAGATGAAGCTTGCAGGGCGGGATTTCATAATCGGCCTGCAAAAAACCATGGAGGATACCCTGGCGCTTAAACCGATGCGCCAAGCACTTCGAGACGCTCTCTCAAGCTCCGAATTTATCAAAAAGCTCATCATTTCGATGGTGGAGCAGTATGTGGAGGCTGATTCCCGCGCGCGGCACCAAGAACTTGAGATCACCGTGCCCGAAGGGATGAAGGAAGATGTCATGAAAGCCCTCATAGGACACATGAGGGAGCAATTGGATCTATCTCCCACCATCCTGGTAGGCAAGGGGACCGAAGGCTTTATATTTTCTCTGGGGAAAAAAGGGGACGTGGTCATCGATGTCGAGAGCGTGATGGAGGCCATCAAGCCGTATATCTCCCAGAAGTTCCACGAGTTTTTGCAGACCGGCCTGTAGCGGCAGCGGAGGACGATTTTGGCCTACGAGTATCTTCTCACTGCATTGCCCCCTCTGCCGGACCAACCCGGTTCAGCCCTTCCAATTTCCGCGGAGACGCTCAGGGAGATGATCAAGTTCGAGGAACACGAGCTGTCAGAGTTTACCGAGCATCTTTTGAGAGCCATCGATGTGCAGAACCTGGAGTTCTTCGACCTGGACAAGGAACATGCAACCCGGAAAGCAACGGAGCCGGTCGAGGGGATCAGGGACCAGAAAGACCTGCCGGCCTGGATGAAACAAGGGCTCGTTGCCACCAGCGACATCGTGTTGGATGCCTATTTCAAGCAGCTCATGGCTTTTCTGGAAGAACGGGGGGCCGAGGAGCTTATGGAGTGGTTTCGGTGGGAGATCGGCCTGCGCAATGCCCTCGTGGGACACCGGGCCAGAAAGATCGGCATACCGCCTGACCCTTATTATGTCGCCCCGGACTTTGGCCTGAAATCCATTGAGTATACTTCGGTTTTCAATGATCTCAAGGAGCTCGACCCACAAGCCGAGCCTTTCGCAGAAGACCGCTTCATTGCCCAGGTGATGCTTGGCAGGCTCAAGTCGGCAACTCCGGAGTATGCTTTCGATTTTACAGAAATTATAGGTTATGTAATCAAGTTCCTTATCCTCGCAAGGGTTGAATACCTGAGTGAGTGAGACCTTTAAAAAATGTCATATTTTAAGGGACTTTGAAAAGGCTCAAGCAAGGAGGATGAATTGAAAGAGTTATTCCCGAAATTCGACCGTGAGCAGGAGCTCAAGGAGGCGATGAGTTATGAACGCTGTGGTCGCGTCGTCGACATCCAAGGAAATCTCTTCACCGCCAAGCTCCCTGAGGGAGAGGAAGAGATCACTCAGAATGAAGCCTGTTTCCTGATTATCGAGTACCGTGGAGAAAAGATTCCCCTTAAATCCGAAGTCATCAAGATCATTCAAAACCGGGCCTACTGCCAGTGCTTTGAAGACACGCTGGGCACAAGAATCGGAGACGAAGTCCGGTTTGTCGGCCTGCCGCTGTTTGCCGAGCTCGGCCCGGGCCTTCTCGGCAACGTAACCGACGGTTTGCAGAACCCGCTCTATCGCCTCTATGAAAAGTGCGGCGTCAAACTCCAGCGCGGTGTGTATCTTAGCACGCTTGACCGGGACAAGAAGTGGACATGGACCCCATCGGCGAAACCGGGAGACAAAGTAAGGGCCGGAGACTGGCTTGGGTCGGTTCCCGAAGCGCACGTCACCCACCAGATCATGGTTCCCTTCAACCTCAGGGGTGAATACGAGATCGTTCAGATCACTCCGGCCGGCGAGCATGTTGTCGAAGACAAGATGGCAGTTATCAAGGACTCAAGGGGAAAGACCATCGATGTGACCATGGTTCAGTACTGGCCCATCAAACAACCCATGCACTTGTATCAGGGGGATACGCCGCTGCTGACCAGGGAGGCGCCCAAAGAGCTTCTGCAAACCGGGTTCAGGATCGTCGATGCCATTCTTCCGGTCGCCAAAGGCGGCACTTTTGCCATCCCGGGCCCCTTTGGATCCGGCAAGACGGTTTTCCAGCAGACCGTTTCGCGGTACGGCCGGATCGAAATCATCATCATGGCCCTGTGCGGCGAGCGGGCCAACGAGGCCGTGGATACCTTGGTGGAGTTTCCCCTTCTGCAGGACCCCCAGAGAGGTGGTCGTCTCATCGATCGCACCTTCGTTATCTGCAACACATCCTCAATGCCCACCGCCGCCAGGGAGTCTTCTTTATACATGGCGATCACCGTTGGCGAGTACTACCGGCTGATGGGGGCCAACATCCTCATCCTTGCCGACTCCACCTCTCGCTGGGCCCAGGCCCTGCGGGAGATGTCGGCCCGTCTGGAAGAGATCCCCGGCGACGAGGCTTTTCCGGTATACATCGCGCCCTTGATCGCGGCCATGTATGAACGTGCAGGGGTCTTCAGGCATCACAACGGCCAGGCAGGAAGCCTAACGTTTGGCGGAACGGTCTCACCGGCCGGCGGCAACCTGAATGAACCGGTGAGTGAGGCGACCAAGGCGGTAGTCTGGACTTTCCTCGCACTGAGCCGTGACCTCGGCTCCAGGCGCATCTTCCCGTCCATCGACCCGAGGTCGGGAATGAGCTACAGCGGATACCTTGAAAGCCTCAAGCCTTACTTCGACAAAACGATCAGCCCGGATTGGCTCAAGCGAATACGTAAAATCAAAAATCAGATCGAGGCCGGTTCCAAGGCCAGCGAGGATATTTCCCTCATGGGCGAACGCAATGTGGACGACGGTATTTTTCTCGATTACCTGAAGGGCAATCTGATCCGGGATGCCTTTCTCGTGCAGAATTCATACAACGCCGTGGACTGCTTCACCGATCTTCCTCGAATGGACGAAACCCTCGGCATCATCGACAAGACGCTGGGGTTTTCCTCCGATTTATTCGAGAGCAAGGACAAGGCGCGGGAATTTTTCAACACCCTGACCAACATCCTTTACCAGCGAAACTACCTGGCGGAGGATGATCCCAAATACGAAGAATACGGCAAACAGGCCGCCGGAGTGATCGCTTCGCTCAGTTCTTCGATGGAGGTTAAAAGTGCATAAGGAGTATCGGACGATTGCAGATATGGATCGGAGCTCTCTCATTTTCCGCGCTCCGGCCGGATCGGTCTTTCTGGGTGAGATTATCGTTGTCAAGCTCGCTTCCGGAGAGACCCGGCTGGGTCGGATCACGCGTCTTCAAGCCGATCGGATTTTCGCCGAAATCTTTGCCGGAACGCGCGGGATGAGCACCGAAGATGCGGTGGTGCCGCAGGGGCGTCCGCTCGAGGCGATTTTTCATCCGGAGCATCTTTTAGGGCGGATCACCGACCCCTTCGGCAACCCGCTGGACGGGCGTCCTCCGGTGGATCAGGGAGAGACGGTGCTTCTGGGAGGCCCTGCCATCAACCCGGCCTCGCGAGACATGCCCTCGGGCATGATCCACACGCTTGTTCCGGCCATCGATTTATTCAACACCCTGGTCACGGGCCAGAAAATTCCGATTTTTACGATCCCCGGAGAACCTTCGAACCGGCTGATCGCCAGAATCGCCACCCAGGCTCAGACCGACGTCATCGTGGTTGCCCTGATCGGGGTCCGCTTCGACGAGTATATCTTTTTCAAGGAATATTTCGAAGAAACCGGCGCCATGGACAACGTTCGTCTTATTGTCAACACGGCGGCCGACCCCCTGGCGGCGAGGCTTGCCGTGCCGGACAGGGCTCTGGCCGAGGCCGAACAATGGGCCTTTTTGGGCAAACGGGTCCTGGTGGCGCTGACGGATATGACCATGTTCGCTGAAGCCCTCAAAGTCCTCAACGTGGAGCAGGGCAACATTCCGTCCAGGGCCGGATACCCCGGTTCTCTTTATTCGGATTTGGCCAAACGTTACGAGACGGCGGCCGATCTCACCACGGCCTGCGGCGGCTCCATTACACTGATCGGGGCCACTACCATGCCCGGCGGGGACGTCACCAACCCTGTCCCGGACAATACCGGATATATCACGGAAGGACAGTTCTACCTTGTCAACTCGATCATCGATTTGGCCGGTTCCCTTTCACGGCTCAAGCAGCTTGTCCAGGGCAAAGAAACGCGGGAAGACCATCCGGAATTGATGAATATCCTCGTCCGGATGCGGGCCGAATCCCAGTCCCGCAAGGAATCCTTTGGGAAAAAGACCGAGGATGACTATCGTTATTTCAGGTTTGCCCAAGAGTTTGATGCGCGTTTGATGGACCTGAACATCTCGATGCCCATCGAGCAGGCCCTGGAGACCGGGTGGGAGGTTTTGGCCAACCACTTCGCTGCAGGCGAAATACGAATCCGGCAGGAACTTATCGAGAAGTTCGGCAAGTGGTCGAAATAGGTCGCTGGCATAGGAGTTCTCCCATTGGAAATTCAGAACCTGAATATGTCAGATTCAGCGCGAGGTCACTGTAAAGACTTGATAAAGGCTCTGCCATGGATATGAAGTCAATCATTCCCGGGCTTAAGTTTGGCTACAACAAGGTATTCGTCAATGAGGCCGATCGCAAGCGGAAGATATTTGAAGGTCTCATTCCCAAGCTTAAATCCCGCAAACAGCTCCTCTATCTGAACGTCCAAATTTACGACGAGCTCCTGGCGCAGTATGCCAGGGAGCTTGACGAGGCAAAACAGGCCGCCGCCTGGACCTCCCGGGTGAAGGTCTTCCTGCCGACCATCGAACACCAGGTCCTCACGACCAAGCAGATCGTGGCCGGTGTGGAGGTCGATGCCTACCAAAATGTCCGTTTCGCGGTGGCCCCGTACAGCCTTTTTGCCACACCCGCCTGCACGGATGAAGCCATTGAGAGACAAAAGGCGCTCATTGGAATCAAAGAGAAGATCCAGGTCACGCGGGTCGTTCAAAAACTTCTTCAGGAAGAATTCGACGAGGTCTCCAGACAGCTCGCAGTTTTTGAAGATAAGTTTGTCCCCTGGCTTGAGGAAGCCATCAGAAAGGTCAAACTCACCCTGGGCGATGAGGAGGCCCTGCAGGCCGGAATTTCCGGGATGGTGAAGAAGCGGCGCGAAGGTAGCGTCAGCGCAATTTAGTGAGGTGAAAGATTGGCCATAGTTAAAATGAAACATCTTCTGATCCTGGGGATTGCCGGGGACGAACAGGCGGCAGTGCGAAAAATTCAGGATCTGGGGGTACTCCATACAGAGCCGGTAAAACCCGCTGGCGGCGATCTGTCCGCTCAGGAGGCAGACCGGATGGTTCGTGATCTGGAAGCGGTCATCTCAGATCTTTCTCGAAGAAAAAATGCAGGGAAAGATGCCGGCCAAAGGCCGCGCAATGCCACCGAAGTCCTCAAGTTAATCGATGAGGAGCGGTCCCTGGCCGATCAGATCAAGTCCTTGACTCGTTCCATGCAAGAATGGGCGGCCTGGGGAAACTTCGATCCGCAAGAGATAAAAATGCTGGCGGACTACGATCTTCACGTACAGCTCTGGAAAGGAAATCGCAAGGCCTTCGGGATGCTTAAGGTTCCGGACAGTGTTTATGTGGCAGCCGTGGACGAATCCAGGCAGACCCTGTTGGTTACCATCTCGCTTACCGGGAAGATTTCTCTGGAGGGGTTTCAGGATGAGGGGCTGCCGGCGCAAAGCATCCAGACATACCGCCGCCAGATCGGCGAGGCCCAGGAAAAGCTTGCCCGCACGCAGGCTGCCATAAATGCTGCCGCAGCTTATCTGCCGGACTTTAAAACCCGTTTGGAAAAAGCCCGCAGTGAGCTCGACTTACAGACAACCCTGGCCGAAAGATACGTTGATGAGGACCTTTTCGGGCTCCAGGGGTGGATCCCCGAAGACCAGGTCAACCGGACTGAAAGGGAACTCAAGCAATCCGGTCATCCCCTGGCAATCCACCTGCGGAACCCGGAGGAAGATGAAACCCCGCCTGTTCTCACCCGAAACGGATGGCTGGCCAGGAGCCTGGAGCCTCTTTTGCGGGTCCTCGGTGTTCCCGAGTACAAGAGCCTTGACCCCTCCCTGTTCTTCTCTCCGTGCATGATACTTTTCTTCGGGATCTGTCTCAGCGATGCCGCCTATGGTGCGATACTCTATGGGGTCGCGGCATGGGCAAAACGGAAATACGGAAACAGGATGCCGCAAATCGTGGGTCCCATGCTGATTTGTCAGCTTTTCGGGATAGCCACCATCCTCTGGGGACTCATAACCGGCAGCATATTCGGTATCAACTTTGCAGGAAGGAGCTGGATTCTAATCGATGTGATGGAAACTCCCATGACGCTTTTCTACATTTCAATAGGTTGTGGGGTGGTTCACCTGACCATCGCATATCTGCTGGCCATAATCAGCGGCGCCTCCATCCAGAGCAGGCTTGAAAATCTCGGAAAGATCGGTGTCCTGTGGGGAGCTGTTCTGGGGGTTCTCACCACCAAAGAAGTCTTCCATATGGCAGACTGGTCATGGCAAGGGCTACTGGGCCTCGGGATGGCTCTGATCCTTTTCTGGTCCAGTTCCGACAGGAACATTTTGAAGCGAGTCGGGTTAGGTATCTGGAATATTTATGGTTTATCGGGACTCATGGGTGATGTAATATCCTATGCCCGTCTGTTCGGCCTGGGCATTGCTACCGGTGCCATTGCATCCGTAGTGAACGATCTGGCTGTCAGGGCCGGCGGCGGCGTTCCCGTTTTCGGCTTTCTTATTACGATCGTGATCATGGTCATCGGCCATGGGTTCAATTTCGCCATGGGAATCATCGGGGCTGTAGTCCATCCGGCACGTCTGCACGCGGTGGAGGCATTTCCAAAATTCGTGGCACTTAATGGAACTTCCTATGCACCATTAAAATAGTGTTGGGAAAAAGGAGAGGAGCAAGGAATGGAGAACGAGATGTTAGGATGGTTGGCTTATTATGCCGGAGTGGGTATGGGACTGAGCGGATCGGCCTGGGGCCTGGCAATTGCCTTTTCAGCAGCGCTGGCAACCGATCAGAAAAAATTTTTTGGGATTGTGCCCCTGGTGGTCTTGCCCTCTACCCAAGGGATCTATACGCTGGTCGGGGCAATACTCAAAAGATCTGCTGTGGAGGCCAATCCAAAGGTGGGGGGCGTCCTCCTTCTCGTGGGCCTGGCCTGCCTCATCAGCGGTATCTTTCAGGGAAAGGTGTGCGCGGCTGGAGTCAGGGCGATCAATGAGGAGAAGAACACGTTGGGAAACGGGATCATCTCCGCCGCCATGGTCGAAACTTACGCCGTATTCAGTTTTGTCTGCCTCTTCCTGATCGCATAAAAGAGTGAGACCTTTGCATGACTGCCTGGAACGCCTATCATGAACTTTTTGGGCACAGGTTCGGGCGCAGGGAGCGGCCCGCGCCGGCGGGCAGAGCCTGAACTGTTTGAGGCACTTGTGCCGAATTTAGCGCACCAGTCCGAAAAGGGTCAAAAAGTTCATGCCGGCAAGAGAAAGGGCGTTATGCAAAGGTCTCACCCCAGGAATGCCGCAAGGGGACCGTCGGCTCAGTCGACAAAATCGCAAATCAGTTTGCAGGCTTGTTCTATGCGCAACTTGCTCATGTTCAAAACCAGATGATACAGGTGTGCCTGATCATAATCCTGCTTGCCGAATTTACGATACAGGTTCATCCTTCTGCGGTCTTCACTTTTTATCGTCTGCAGGGCTTTGGCCGCGGAAAGGCCGTAGCGGTCCTGCATAAATTTTACCCGGTGTTCCATATCCGCCACCAGCAGCACATGAAAGGCCCCTTCAAACTCCTGTAAAATATATTGACTGCCCCTGCCGAGAATCACCGTATTTCCTTCCCCGGCGATCTGGACAATAATCTGGCGCAACAGATCCACATAAATTTCCTCATTGATATCACCGCGTTCATCATCCATTATGCGATCGCTGAAACTTTTTCGGGCCAATCCGTTGATAAACTGCAATAACTTCCCGCCGGCCTCCTTTTCGATCGTTTTCACCCAGTTTTCCGACACCCTGGCCTTCAGCGCCACCATTTGAATAATCTGATCGTCCAAAAATGTATACCCCAGCCTGTTTGCAACCGCTTCGCCAATGGTTTTGCCGCCGGAGCCGAACTGCCTGGAGATGGTAATGACCGCCATGTGAACCTCCTTACGGGAGACCTTTGCAAAACGCCCCTTTTTCGCCTTTCTTGAACTGGAACGAAATTGAGCACTTTTCAAAGGTCTCTAAGTTATTGTTAACATCCGATGATCTCATGATCATTTTTCAAAGGTCTCTGATCAGGAAAAGTGCAACAGATGTAAAGTTTCCAGCCGCGCATGGCCGGTTAAAAGACGACACCCACATACCCGACAAAGCTTTCGGACGGGCTTTTGTCATAGGATGTGGTATAGCTGAAGAAATGCGCTGCGTTTGCGCCCAGATGCTTCCCCGCAGCGATGGCTGTGGCGGCGGCGCCGGCACAGCAGGCGTTCTGATTTGAAAGGCCTTCCCTGAGAACACCCTCCGGGTCCATTGCCAGCATGGCATCGATCACCTTCGGGTCGTTGGTATTTTTCACCCAGTCCAGCGCCTCCCGGCCCCGTCCCCGGGGTTCAAACCCGTAGTTTGCGCCATAGTGAGTCAGATCCGTGGATCCCAGGACGTTGACCCGCAGATTCAGCCGGGCGGAAAGTTCTGCAATTGCTCGTCCGATTTTTAAAGATTCCCTTACCGGGGGGACGCCGATGGGAATAATTTCTGCGGCATTAAAAAAATATTTTATAAAAGGCAGCTGCAGTTCAATGGTGTTGTCCGGAATAAAATGATCCCCCGTCTCAATCTGAAACCGGAACCTGGCGGAAAGTTCCCGGGCGAGTTCCGAGGCGATCGGAATATCGCCGAAGGGGGTTTCCCAGGCGCCGTCTGCCATCATGTAACAGTCCGATGCTGCCTGCAGATGCATCCCAAAAATGATGATGACATCCGGAGGCGGTCCCTCTGACAGGCAGTGAATGACGTTGCAGGCCGTGGCGCCGGAAAAATACCACCCGGCATGCGGAACAATTCCCCCGACCCGTTTTTCCCCGGGCGGGCGCTTGCCGCCGCCTTCTTTGAGAAAAGCCTTTATCTGCTTTTCACACGCTTTTGCATCGCCCGGGTACCAGCTTCCTGAAAAGCTTGCTTTCCTGACACGCATGGAATTCACCCCCTTTACCAGCCTGTGATTATTATTTAACATATTATAGGATCAAGGCCAACGTAAAAAATGCCCGGGCAGATGCCGTCCTGACCGCTGCCTGCCGCCTGCGGCAATGCTTGCCCCTTATTTTATGTTGCTTTTTTCTCCGGAAAAAATTATTTTCATAATATTCTCCAACCGGGTTGGAGAATATTAGTTTTGAGTAAGATCCGGGAGGTAACAAGTGCCTGAGCTGGCAAGTGTAAACGGAAACATTTTCCCGATTGAACAGGCCATGGTGCCGGTGGAGGACCGGGGGTATCAGTTCGGCGATGCCGTGTATGAAGTCATGGCCAGTTACAACGGACAGTTGTTTTTTTTAGAAGCGCATCTTGACCGGCTCGCACACTCCATGCAAGCGCTTTCTTTCCCGGACCTTCCCAAAGATAAAATAAAGGCCGCTGCAACGGGTTTTTTCAAATCCGCCGGATTGGACCGGGCATTGCTGTACATTCAAATCTCCCGCGGCGTCGGGCCCCGCACCCATGCCTTTACAGACACTTCGGCCCTTCAGTTCATCATGACGGTTCGTCATGTGAAGGAGGTGCCTGAAAAATTAAGGCGCCAGGGCGCTTCGGCCATTACCCTGCAGGACTTCCGCTGGGGCCGCTGCGACATCAAAACGGTTCAGCTGCTGCCGAACGTCCTGGCAAAGCAAAAGGCGATGGAAGCCGGGGTGTATGACGCCATCTTCGTTTCGAAAAAAAATGTGATCCGGGAAACCACTGGCGCCAGTTTATTCATGGTCACCGGAGGAAAGGTCGTCACCCATCCGCTGACCTTCCATGTGCTGCCGGGCATCACCAGAGCTAAAATTTTGACCATCTGCAGGAAATTAAATATCGTTACGGAAGAAACGTTTTTTACAGCCCGGCAGCTTTATGCCGCCACCGAGGTATTCTTGACCGGAACCACCATCGAAGTGCTTCCAGTTGTCAGGATCAATAACCGTCCTATCGGAAACGGTGAAACCGGCCCCGTGGCTCAACGGCTTCACGGCGCGCTGCGGGAGCATATTTTTCAACAAGCAAAATAACTGACGGACGTTCGCGTTTTATTTTTAAATTTAATGCTTATGGTAGGTGTGGTTGGACAGGAAACCTTAATTTGAGCCAAGCGCCTCAAGAACGCCGCACCGGGAGGATATTATGTGGGAATATACCGATAAGGTTAAAGACCATTTTTTAAACCCGCGCAATGTGGGAAAAATCGAGAATGCCGACGGACAGGGAGAAGTGGGTTCCCTGGCATGCGGAGATGCACTGACCCTCTATTTCAACCTGGATGAAAATAAAAGAATAAAGGATGCTAAATTCCAGACCTTCGGTTGTGCCAGCGCCATTGCTTCGTCCTCGGCCCTGACCGAAATGATCCAAGGCCTGACCCTGGACGAAGCGAAAAAAATCACCAACGAAGATATCGCCCAGTACCTTGGCGGGCTCCCGAAAGAAAAGATGCACTGTTCGGTTCTGGGACGGGATGCCCTTGAAAAGGCCATCGCCTACTACTACGGGGAGGGGGAACAAAAAGCGGACGGTGAAATCATCTGCGACTGCTTCGGCGTAACCGACAAGGAAATCGAACGTGCGGTCAGGGAAAACAATTTGATGATCGTGGATGATGTTACCGACTATGTAAAAGCAGGGGGCGGCTGCGGGAACTGCCATGATAAAATCCAGGCAATTATCGACAGCGTTCTGGGCCGGAAGCCCGCGCCCAAAAAAAAGACGGCGCCATTGACCAACATACAGAGAATCAAGCTCATAGAGGAAACCCTCGAACGGGAAATAAAACCGGCTTTAAAAAAAGACGGCGGCGACATCGAACTGCTCGATGTGGACGGCAGCCGGGTCCTGGTGAAACTTCACGGCACATGCGCGACCTGCAGTGTTTCCCAGGTCACACTCAAACACTATGTGGAATCCAAGCTGCGGGAACTTGTCACACCGGAGCTGGTGGTGGAGGAGGTGCAATCATGAAGGTGGTATATGTCGATAACAATGCGACCACGAAAGTCGCCCCGGAGGTGCTCAAAGGCATGCTGCCCTTTTTTGATGAATTTTATGGAAATCCTTCCAGTATCCACACCTTCGGCGGGCAGGTCGAGCATAAAATCAAGGAAGCGCGCGGCAAGGTGGCCGCATTGATCGGCGCCGAGCCCCAGGAGATCATCTTCACCAGCTGCGGCACTGAAAGTGACTCTACGGCAATTCGCGCCGCCATTTTATCCAACCCGGATAAAAAACATATCATCACCTCAAAGGTTGAGCACCCGGCCATAAAAAATTTGTGCGAGTATCTTTTCAAAAACGGGTATCGGGTGGACTATGTTCCCGTGGACCGGAAAGGCCGGCTGGATATGGACTACCTTTATGACAAGTTGAGCGACGATACCGCCATCGTGAGCATCATGTGGGCCAACAACGAATCCGGGGTGATATTCCCCATTGAAGAAATTGCCCCGGTCCTGAAGGATCGGGGGATCGTCTTTCATACGGATGCAGTTCAGGCCGTCGGTAAAATACCCATCGAAGTCAAACGTGCCGGCATCGACATGCTTTCTCTTTCCGGCCACAAGATTCACGCGCCCAAAGGGGTCGGGGCGCTCTACGTGCGCAAGGGGACAAAATTCCTTCCCTTTCTCATCGGCGGCCACCAGGAAGCCGGGCGCAGGGGGGGGACTGAAAATACGGCCGCCATTGTCGGCCTGGGCATTGCCAGCGAACTGGCGGCCCGACATATCAATGAGGAAAACACCCGCATCCGGCATTTGAGGGATAAAATTGAAAAGGAACTGGTGACCCAGATCCCGAACGTTCTGATCAACGGGGACACGGCGCATCGGCTTCCCAATACCTGCAGCCTCAGCTTTGAGTATGTGGAAGGGGAAGCCATCCTTTTAATGATGGACGAGTTGGGCATATGCGCTTCATCAGGCTCGGCCTGCACTTCAGGATCCCTGGAACCCTCACATGTCCTCCGGGCCATGGGCGTGCCGTTTACCGCGGCGCACGGGTCCATTCGCTTCAGCCTGAGCATCTATAACACGGAAACGGAAATCGATTTTATCATCGAAAAATTGCCCCCGATCATCGCCAGGCTGAGGCAATTGTCTCCTTTCTGGAACAAGTTGCCGGAAAACCAAAAGAAAGTGTATGCCTGACAGGGGATGGCCGCCTTACGGACTTACGGCCAGCTCGATCGCATCCACCGTCAATTCTTTACCGGAAATTATTTCTATCTCGCAACTGCCGCAGGCCGCGCAGCTGAAAACAGCAGCGCTTTGAACGGATTCGTGCCGGCAGCGCGCGCATTTTCCGATGACGGGTGTTTCCGTGATGTGCAATCGGGCCCCGCTGAGAGGGGTCTTTTCAGCAACCATATCAAAGCAGCGCTGCAAACTGGCAGGTTCAATGGCCGCAAGCCGGCCCGCCTGCAAATGGACCCGCTCAACCCTTACGGCGGCGTCCGGGCCCCCGGGCAGGCTGGCCATTGCCGCCGCAAGAACCTGCAATGCGATCCCCATTTCGTGCATATGACAACTTTCGCACCTGACGCGCAAATCAGCCGCCGCTGTAAGCGGTCGGGTGCACTGATGACAGGTGGCGGTGGAGTTTTGATTTATTGGCTTAATTTGGAGCTAGCAATTCGATTAAGGCTTACACCGGATTCAGCAGCTTGAATAGCAATTTTACGATGGACATCCGGCGGTACGCGGACCATAAACTTGCCACTATAAGACCTACAAGCGATAGGTTCCGGTACTGTCTCTCCGGTTTCACCCATGTCTTTTACGACGTCTGCAACCATTTTACGGATACCTTTCAGAGCAGCTTCCGGGGTAGAAGACAGCCAACTTAAGCTTGGAAATTCCGCACACAAACCTACATATTCATTATCATCTTCAGACCAGGTTACACGGTATGTATAACGATCATTTTTTAGAGCCACGGCCGACCTCCAGCTTCTCAATAGCCAAAAGCACCTGTTTTACCTGGTATGCCTTGGCTTTTCCTTTATGATTTTGGATATTAATTCTTGGATCACCTTGCCAGGGGGTTTTGTAAATTCTATGGCTACTTGCACTTTGGCGAGCTTCCCCAAATAATTTTTCACAAACTCTGCATAATTCGGTAAATCTGACATCGTTGGGGTTTCGTTTCATTTGTGCCAACATGTCATCAATTTTTACCATGGCTATATAGTATCACTATTGATATCTTGTCAAGTGGGAAGGGAATAATTTTAAATGGTCTAACCTATTTTATTTACACACAACGCCGCTCTTCAGCGGGCGCGGCTTTTTGCGATCCGCTGCAAGAGCATGGTTAGCGGGTTCTTTCATCCTTTGCATTTTTTATTACTGCTATGAGATTGGTAAGTGAACTTTCTTTCCAGCATGTAATCCAGACAGGACAGCAGCTCATAGGCGGCGGTGGTGGGCGTCATTTCTCCGTATTTTACCCTCCGGACAACTTCAGGCAGCAGTTTGCGCACATCCGGATGCCGGTTGAACCGTTCTTTGATCCCTTCTTCCACCAGAGACCACATCCAGAACAGCGCCTGTTTTTTTCGTTTTTCTTCCAGTTCACTGGACGATGAAAGCTTCTGCCTGTGGTCCAGGACCGTCTGCCATATATCCTCGATCCCCATCATCTCTACGGCACTGCAGATCAGCACGGGCGGCAGCCACACATCCGAAGCCGGGTTCAACAGGTGCAGGGCCGCCTCGTATGTGGTCTTGGCTGTTAAGGCCTTTTCATGGTTATCCCCGTCCGACTTGGTTATGGCAACGGCATCGGCCAGTTCCATAATCCCCCTTTTGATCCCTTGAATTTCATCTCCGGCCCCTGCCAGCAGGAGCACGAGAAAAAAATCGACCATGGATGACACGGCCGTTTCAGACTGGCCCACCCCCACGGTTTCCACGATGATCACATCGAAGCCGGCGGCTTCGCAAACCATCATGGTTTCCCGGGTTTTGCCGGCCACCCCGCCGAGGGCGCCCCGGGAAGGGGACGGCCGGATAAACGCCGCCGTTTCGGTGGCAAGCCGCTTCATGCGGGTTTTATCCGCCAGGATGCTGCCCCCGCTTTTGACGCTGCTGGGGTCCACCGCCAGCACCGCGATGCGGTGTCCCTTCTCAAGCAGCAGCATGCCCAGGCTCTCGATGAAGGTGCTTTTCCCGACCCCCGGAACTCCCGTGATCCCCAGGCGAACCGCTTTCCCCGTGTGCGGGACTAAACCGTGGATCACCGCGCGGGCAAGCTGCCGGTGGGCGTCCAGTGAACTTTCCACCAGCGTAATGGTTTTGGACAGGGCCCGCCGGTTACCCGCGAGAACACCCTGGATATAGGTTTGGGGATCGTCTGGAGTCATCTGCGATAGGATCTGTCTTCATTTTGAGAGCTGATCATCCGTCAAGGTCTCGTTCATGCTTCCCGTGCGGTATCCTTCCAGATCCAGGGTGACGTATTTGTATCCAAGGGACTTGAAATAGGCGACAACCTGGTCTTTGACATTGCTTTCCAGCAAAATCTGGAGCTCTGCTTTCCCGGTCTCGATACGGGCGATAAGGTCGTGATGACGGACCCTGAAAACTTTGATGCCCAGCCGGAAAAGAAAATTTTCCGCTGCTTCCACCTGCTTTAATGCCGGCCGGGTAATTTTTGTATAATAGGGAAACCGGCTGGACAAACAAGCCAGGGCGGGTTTATCCCACGTGGACAGCCGGAGCATTTTAGAAAGCTGCCTGATCTCATCTTTTCCGAGCCCGGCTTCCTCCAGGGGGCTGCGAACGCCCAGTTTTCTTGCGGCATCCCGCCCGGGCCTGAAATCCTTGCAGTCGTCCGCGTTACTTCCGTCAAACACCCAGCGCAGTCCCTGTTGACCGGCAATCTGTGTGACCCTGGAGAAAAGTTCGGTTTTGCACAGAAAACACCTGTGGGGCGGGTTGTCTGAAAATCCCGGTACGTCAAGTTCCTCGGATTCGATAATCATATGATCGCCGCCGATCTGCCGGGCCAATTTTCTGGCTTCGGCCAGCTCCCGGGCAGGATATGTGTCCGAAGTGGCAGTTACGGCCAGCACCCGCACGCCCGGCAGATCAACACAGACTTTAAACAAAAATGTGCTGTCGACCCCTCCTGAAAATGCCACGGCGGCGCTGGACGCGTCTGAAATGATCTTTTTTAGGCGCTCGTACTTTTCCTGGATGACTGTTTCCATAGCTGGACTTTTTATGAATCCGTAAACCTTTGCCTCACGCGCTTGAACCCCGGCAGCGCGTTGACAATGGTTTCATCATCCACGCAAAATGCGATTCTGAAATGGCCGGGCCCGCCAAAACCGCTGCCGGGCACCACAAGGATCAATTCTTCCTGCAGCGCTCTTACGAACCGGACATCATCGGCGATGGGCGCTTTGGGAAACAGGTAAAAGGCGCCGGAGGGACACACAAAGTCATACCCGCAATCGGCCAGGCCGTCGCAGAGCAGGTCCCTATTGCGGGCGTATTCAGAAATATCCACGCATACCCCCTGCAGGGACGCAATCACCCGCTGCATGAGGGCCGGGGCATTTACAAAGCCCAGGATCCGGTTGGCCAGCCCCAGCCCGCCCAGAAGGGTCTGTTTAAAGGTCGCGTCCGGGTTGACCGCCACGAACCCGATCCGTTCCCCCGGTATGGAGATATCTTTAGAATAGGAGCTGCAGATTATGCTCTCGTTATAGCCGCTGAAAATAGCCGGCACCGCGGCCCCGTCATAAACGATCTTGCGGTAGGGTTCGTCGGATATCAGATAGATGGTCCTTTGATAGACCTGTCCTTTGTCTTTCAGCAGCTTTCCCAGGCCAGCGAGACTTTCTTGCGAATAGATCTGTCCGGTGGGGTTGTTCGGGGAATTGATCAGGACCGCTTTGGTCTTGGGGGTAACCGCCCGGGCCATCCCTTCCATGTCCAGGGTAAAATCGGGCCGTGTGGGCACTGCTTTCAACAGGCCCCCGTGGTTGTTGGCATAGAAATTGTATTCCACAAAATAAGGTGCGGGTGTGATGACCTCATCGCCCGGGTCCAGGATGGCCTTGAGCGTAATGTTCAGGGCGCCCGCCGCGCCGCAGGTCATGATCACTTCGTTTTCGGAAATCTTTTTTTGCTGCTCTTTGGAAAGGTAATCGGCGACGGCTTTACAGACGTGAGGGTATCCGGTGTTGGGCATATAAGCATGATCGCCCTTGGCGGAAGATTTGACCGTCCTTTCCAGCGCATCATAGAAGCTGCGCGGGGGTTGAAGATAGGGGTTTCCCAGGCTGAAGTCATATACGCTGGCGGCGCCGTGTTTCTCCTTGAGCCGCGCGCCTTCTTCAAACATTTTTCGTATCCAGGATGACCTGGAGAGGATATCTGAAATATTGGCTGAAACCGTCATACAAAAAACCTCCGGACACGTCGATCGTGCGCCTATTCCACTGCCTCCACGGTGGTCACTTCCGGAATCTCCTTTAATACGAATTTTTCGATTCCGTTTTTGAGCGTCATCTTGGACATGGGGCACCCGGAACAGGCGCCGGTTAAACGGACCTTGACCACGGTACCCTCCACGCCCACCAGTTCCACATCACCCCCGTCCGCCTGCAGCATGGGCCTGATTTTATCGATGGCTTTTTGAACTTTTTCTCTCATGACGGCACCGTATCCTTTTTCCTGTTAAAGAATTCTTTTCTGAAAGCCTCAAATTCATTTTGCAGTATTGCCCGCCGGGCCCGTTTCATTAACCCGGTAAAATAAAAAATATTATGCAGCGTATTTAAACGATATGCAAGCAATTCTTTTGCTTGGAACAGGTGGCGCAGGTAGGCCCTTGAAAAATTTTGACACACATAGCAGCCGCACCCGGGATCTATGGGGCCGGTATCCTTTTTAAAACGGGAGTTGGAAATATTAATGGCGCCGGAATCGGAAAACATCTGACCGTTGCGGGCATTGCGGGTCGGAAGCACGCAGTCAAACATATCCGCGCCCAGGGCCACCAGCTGGACAAGTTCCTCAGGGGAGCCGATCCCCATGGCATACCGGGGAGCCTGCCGGGGGAGCCTTGACAGGGTAAAGTCCGCGATTTCCATTTTGATCTCCCTGGGTTCGCCTACACCCAGTCCCCCGACGGCATAGCCGTTAAAATCCATCTGCACCAGGGCGTCTATGGAAGCCTGCCTTAAATCCGTGAACATCCCCCCCTGGATGATTCCAAAAAGCGCGCCGGATGCCTGATTACCGGTTTGCCAGGCCTGCTTGCACTGCCCGGCCCAGGCACTGGTCAATTCCATGGCCGCGCCGACATCTCTTTTTTCGGCCGGGTATCCGATGCAATGATCCAGGCACATGGCGATATCCGACCCCAGATGTTTCTGGATGTCAATGGCCTTTTCCGGCGTGATAAAATGCTTTGACCCGTCGATATGGGATTGAAAGGTAACGCCCTCCGGAATGATTTTGGAAAGTCTGGCCAGGGAAAAAAGCTGGAACCCGCCGCTGTCGGTCAAAACCGGCCGGCTCCAGTTCATAAACCCGTGTATGCCGGAGAAAAGATCGATGACCTCACAGCCCGGCCGCAGGTAAAGATGGTAGGTGTTTCCCAGCAGAATCTGAACCCCGGCACCCAGCAGGTCTTCAGGGGTCAGCGATTTTACGGTGGCCAGGGTTCCCACCGGCATGAACACCGGCGTTTCCACCCGGCCGTGGGGCGTTTGCAGCACCCCGGCCCTGGCGCTGCTGTCTTTGGCTTTTGCAACAACTTCAAATGAAAACAAGATCTGCGCCTCCGGTCATTTTTTTTCCGATGATGCAATCAGCATTGCATCCCCATAACTGTAAAACCGATACCCGGAATTTTTTGCCTCCGCATAGGCCTGGAGGATCTGTTCGCGCCCGGCAAAAGCAGCGACCAGCATGAGGAGGGTGGATTTGGGCAGATGAAAATTCGTCACCATGGCATCCACCACCTTAAACCGGTATCCCGGATAAATGAAAAGATCACAGCAGCCGGCACCAGGATAAACGGTATCATCGTCGCCGAAGGCATGCTCCAATGTTCTGACACAGGTGGTCCCGACCGCCACGATGCGCCGACGCTCTTTTCTGGCGCGGCGAATCATGTCGGCGGCCTTTTCGGCGATCACAAATTTTTCAGAATGCATCCGGTGTTGCCGGATGTCCTCAGCACGGACCGGAAAAAAGGTCCCAAGGCCCACATGCAGCGTAATTTCGGCGATCTGAATTCCTTTGGATCTGATCCGGTCCAACAGATTTTCCGAAAAATGAAACCCCGCCGTCGGCGCTGCGATGGCGCCCTTCTGGGACGCATAGACCGTCTGATACGAATCCCGGTCCGCACCCGGTATGCCGGTCCGTTTGATATAGGGCGGCAGCGGTGTTTCCCCGATCTGATAGAGCTCACCGGACAGGTCTCCTTCCCATATAAATTTCACGCGGAACAGCCCGTCCCTGCCGCTCAAAACAACCCCTTTTACCCGCTCATTGAAAATGATGACGGTTCCGGGCCTGGGCGGCTTGGATGCCTTGATCAGGCAGGGACACACCCCGGAGCCCTGCTCCGACGGGCACGCGGTCAGAGCGGCAAAGTCCAGCATCAAGACTTCCGCCTTGCCGCCGGTATCCTTTGTTCCTGTCAGCCGCCCGGGGACGACCTCGGTGTTATTGATCACCAGAAGATCGGTAGGCAGGAGCAACTCGGGCAGCTGATGAAACCCATGGTGGGACATTCGGCCGGAATTTGCATCCAAATAAAGCAGCCGGGACCGATCTCTCGGGGCCAGCGGCTTCTGGGCGATAAACGACGCCGGAAGATCATAATCATAATCGTTTAAAAAGTACACGGCTTACCTTCTTTTCTATCACGCACTCAGAAAAAATCAGCTTGTCAAACCTCATATAATAATAGTATTATCTTATAAATCAATACGGTTTTTACCGCCCTTGTCCCTCATCACCCGGAAAGCGCCCCAGGCTCAAAGGCATCGGATATGAAGAAAAACACGACACCGGTCTTCAAGAGATCCCTGTTTTCCTGGGTTTTTTCCGATAATCTCAAGCTGCAGATAATTTTACTCCTCGTCATCGTCGTTACCGTATTTGCCAGAGTCGTTCCCCTGGAAATGCAGAAAAGAATCATTAATCTTGCGATCAATCTGAGAAAAATCGATCTGCTGTTCTTTTATTGCGGTATTTATCTGGTTTCCGTGGTGGCCGCCAGCGGGCTTAAATACCTGATCAATATCCTCCAGACATTGATCGGCCAGCGGTCCACGGCCCGCATGAGAAAGGAGACCTACCACCACATTTTAACCCTGCCTTTGAGCTTTTTCAGGAAAACCCAACCCGGCATGGTGGTATCCTCACTGATCAATGAACTTGCCACCGCCGGTGATTTTATCGGCATGGCCGTATCGATCCCCATTACCAGTATTTTGACCCTGCTTGCTTTTGCAGGATATTTGCTGTGGTTAAATCCGCTCCTGGCCATGGTCTCCATGAGCATTTACCCGTTTGCTTTTTTCCTGCTGCCCCTGTTACAGAAACGGGCCAACCGGGAAAACAAAAAACGTGTGGATATCACCCGCAATTTGTCCAGCCGGATTGCCGAATCCATCAGCGGCATTCATGAAATCCAGGGAAACGGCGCATTCCGGCTCGAAAACCATAAGTACGACATCCTGGTAGAGCAGCTTATGAAAACAAGAATCGTCTGGAATCTCTACCGGTTCGGCATCAAGGTGACCAATAATTTTTTCATGAACCTGAGCCCGTTTCTCATCTTTGTTCTGGGAGGGTACTTGGCCATTAACGGCCGGCTGGAACTGGGGGCGCTGGTGGCATTTTTATCCGCCCAGGAAAAACTGTACGATCCATGGAAAGAACTCATCGAATTTTACCAGGCCTACCAGGAAGCCGCCGTGAATTACACCCGGACCATGGAATATTTTGCCGCCATGCCCGAACACGCCCTGGAACCGGAAGGACGGAAACCCTATGTCCTTGAGAGCAACCTGGTCCTGAAAAACGTGTCTTTTGTAACTGACGACGGCATTGCGCTGCTCAAAGATATTTCATTTTCTCTGGGTTCCGGCCAGCATATGGCGCTGATCGGATTTTCAGGCAGCGGGAAAAGCACCCTGGCCCTGTGCATCGGCCAGCTCTACAAGTACACCGGCGGGGAGATTCTCATCGGCGACCGGCCCGTGGCCGGTTTGACCAAAAAAGACATCACTTACAACATTGGTTTTGTATCCCAGAGTCCTTTTATTTTTGACGGAACCATTCAGGAGAACCTTCTTTACGCCTGCTCGGCCAAAATCGGTGACGACGTCGGTGACGGCCACCATCTGCCGACCCTCGACGACATGATCGAGATCCTCCAGCAGACCGGTTTTTTTGTGGATGTTCTGGGTTTTGGCCTCAATTCTACCTTAAACCACGCCCAAAGCGTCCGGCTTATCTCCCAGATCATTCGTATCCGTGAAAAATTCCAGGATGAATTCGGACATTCCCTGTCCGATTATGTTGAATTTTTTGACCCGACGCGATATCTTGAGTATTCATGTCTGGCTGAAAACCTCACCTTCGGCGCTTCGACCCAGACTGCTTTTCAAAACGAAAACCTGACCCAAAACCCCTATTTTTTGAAATTTATCGACTCGGCCGGCCTTACCCAATCCCTTTTGGCCCTGGGGAGCCAGCTTGCCAAACAGACCATCGACATTCTGGGGCATTTGACGCTCGACGATATGCTGTTTTCACAAAGCCCGATCCGGCCCAATGAACTGGCGCACTTTATAACCCTGACGGATCAATTGGACGATACCCGGCTGGACCGGCTGGCCCCGGAAGAGCGTCAGGGGCTGCTGACCCTTGCCTTGAGATTCACCCCCGGGATTCACAAAATGATCGCCATGCCGCAACCTGTGAAGGATCTGGTTCTCAAAGGACGCGTCCTCTTCAGGAAAAAGATCATGGCCGATCATCCGGATACGTTTGCTTTTTATGACATGTCCGGCTATATTTTCTCCCAGACTATTTTGAATAACATCTTCTTCGGGAAAACCAAAGGCGACAACCCCGTCGCCCAGAACAAAATCAACCAGAGCGTCATTCAACTGCTCGTCGAAGAGGACTTTCTGGAGCCCATACTTTATATCGGTCTGCAGTTTCAAGTGGGCACCAAGGGCGACAAGCTGTCCGGCGGTCAACGGCAAAAACTGGCGATCGCCAGGGTACTTCTCAAGACACCCAGGCTGATGATTATGGACGAAGCCACATCGGGGCTGGACAACAAATCCCAGGCGCGCATCCAGAACCTCCTGGAAACCCGCTTGAAAGGCAAAACCACCCTCATCGCGGTCGCGCATCGGCTCGACATAATTAAAAACTATGACCGGATCGGCGTGATGAAAGCCGGAAAACTTGCCGAAATGGGGACCTACAGCGACCTGATGGCAAGGAAAGGATTGTTATATGAACTGGTTACCGGGAAAAAATGACACCTGCACCACCTGCGAGTATCAGGAAAATCTGGATCTGTTGCGGCATATCTATTTTTTTTCAGGCATCCCCCTGGATGCCCTCAAACTCTTTGCCTACCTTTGCACCCGGGAATCGTTTAAACCGGATGATTATCTGTTTCATCAAAACGATCCCGCCGGCCGCGCTTTTTATTTCATATCCGGTCAGGCGCGCCTGACCTTTCACTCCGACGGCAGAGAGCTGGTGATTCGAGACTATAAAGTGGGCGACTTTTTAGGCGGTCTGACCCTGATGGGGAACATCCGGCGCCTTTTTTCCCTGACCGCCCTGACGGAAACGACCTGTCTGATCATGTCCCGGAATAAATTCACCAAAGCACTGGAAAATTTTCCGGGCCTGTTGCCCATAGTCACCAACGTACTGATTGACGAACTCGTGCGCTGGGAAGAACGGTTTTTAGACAGCAGCCTTGAAAAGTGCGCCGAATGCATGCGAAAGGTCGGGGTCAGCCTGATATGACGTACGGTCATGAAGTTTCATTCCGACTGACCAACCAGTCCTCCGAGCTGGACACTTTGTTCCAGAAGGTAACCGCCTTCTGTCAATCCATCAAACTGTCCAAAAAAAATACATTTCAGGCCGGGCTGGTATTGGAGGAGCTGTTTACCAACATCGTCAAGTACGGCTATGCCGATCAGGGGAAGCACCGGGTTGATTTCACCCTCGATTACAAAGATGAAACCCTGATATTCAAAATCGAATACGACGGGATGCCCTTCAGTCCGGATGACGTGGCCCAGCCCGACATCCAATGCCGGCTGGAAGACCGAAAATTCGGAGGCCTCGGAATTCATTTTATCAGACATTGCATGAACGATTTTTTTTGCGAGCGGCGTGGCGACAAAAATATCATAACCGTAATAAAAACTTGCCCGACAAGGAAGACAAATGGAAATTGTTGAAAAAAAGCTGAATGATATTCATATTCTCCGGATCCAGGGGCGGCTGGACTCCCGGACGGCGCCGGAATTGGAAAAACGGGTTGAGGATTCCATGGGGAACGGCACATTACAACTGATCTTGGATTTCCAGGAACTGGAATACCTATCCAGCGCCGGGCTCCGGATCATTCTGAAGACCGCCAAGGACCTTAAACGCGCCAACGGCAAGCTCATTTTGTGCGCCGTCGAAGATTATATCAAAGAAGTATTTGAAATATCCGGATTTGATACGTTTCTTATAATTGTTGCCGATGTGGATCAAGCCGTGGCCATGTTCTAATCCGCCTCCTGGTTCTCGAGGGCCGACAATTCGTTGAGGGCTTCGCGAATTTCCGCCGCGCCCTGGTCGCAAACCCTTTGAACCGCTGAATATTCCTGTTTGACTTCCTTCAGGGAGAATTTCCCGGACGTTTGGGTCAGATAGTTTTCAACCAGTTTTCGGACCGCATGCCAGCTGTCGCGCCGGGTTTGAGTATCCACAGGCGTTAATTTGTCCAGGCTCTGCAAGGCATCCCGGTGGTAGGAGGACGTAAAATACCTTACCAGCAGCGTCACCCATAAAAACATGAATGCCAGCGCCGTAACCCCGCCGACCCCCAGCAGGGTTCGCTGATCCAAACCGGCAAAAACAGGAGTTAAAGCCAGCGCCCCGGTTGCGCCGATGCCCCCGAGGATGCTGAGGACAGCCCCGGTCAAGCCGGATTTAATCCGCAGCTTGCGAACTGCCCTGCGGTAACTGATCAGCGCCTGCAGGAAATGAGACAACCGTTCGCCGTGGGTCTCCACGAAAGTTGCCAGATTATCCAGGCGATAACGGGGGGCCTGCAGGAGCACTTTTTTCAATTCTTCCTGCTGATTTTCAAGATATGGCAGGAAATCAGCCCCGAACCCCTCGTTTTTTCCGGAATCCGACAGGGCCGTGGGCGAGTACGTCAGATGAATCATAGGGATATCTTTACGGCCGGTAATTTGCGACAGATTCCAGCAGAGGGTGCCGTACACCCGCAGCAAATCGTTCAGGGAGGCGCACTCATCGATGCGGTTGAGCACAAATATCAGCCTGTCCTCAAAGGTGCGCGCCGCCAGCGTTTCCCGGATGCTGGTATAGGCCTCGCGAATGGTTCCGGCTTTGTGAGGATCAAAAAGGACCAGCACAAGATCGGCGATTTGAGCCAGATCGCCGATCACTTCCTGATAATTATATCCGCGGCTGCGCTCGGTAATGCTGTCGAGCATTCCGGGGGTGTCAATGATGGCAAAATTTTTTAAAAACGGAGAATTGACCTTTTTCAACCGGAAATGAGAGGCAAACCGTTGTCCATGTTTTTTTAACATGGCAAAAGGGTACTCTGGGTCATTGAGAAGAAATTTTCCGTCGCGGGCCTCAATGATACGCACGTGGCCGTCATCGGCTGCCGAATCATCATAGGTGATCACCGTAAATGAATCATCCGTCGGCGCCTGGCCCGTGCCTTGAATTTTTGCCCCGAGAAACTCATTGATCAGGGTGGACTTGCCGGAAGAATAGTTGCCCAGCACCAGCACCTGCGGCTGCCATTTGATATTGCTTTCCAGGGGCACGTCACTGTACCCGTAACGCAGCGCCACAGGCGTCAGATGGTCCGCCACCATTGCCACGATCTCTTCCCGAAGGGAATGAACATAATTTTCACGATACATGCGATGAACCCCCGGTCCCTCTATTTTAAACCGATCACGCCCCTTTTCCCCAGATCATGTAAAAACCGGGTCACGGCCACCTCGGCTTCTTTGGGATGCAGTTGGTATTGACGGGCAAATTCATCAATCATCCGGCGAACCGACCGCTTTCCGTCGATCAGGGACCAGACGGCGGTCCCCAGAATATCCAGCTGAAGTTTTTTTGGGGTTATCCGGTTTTTTCCCGGCATCTTTCCTGTCCATTTCATCAGGCCGGCAACCCAGGGCCGGATTTGCCGGGGATAGGATAAAACGACTTCGCCGCTTTCCAGGTAGGCCTCCCGGACATCCCTATTTCTGACCGGCCGGGATTGCAGGGCCTCGTTCCGGGTGATCGTGCCTGCCGGGTGTTTTTTTTCAGAGGCTTTCATATCCGGAACATATCTTTTCCAAGTCCGGCACGTTCAGCAATGTCCTGCTTTCCGCCCGAACCCCCAGGATGCGGTTTTTGCCCGCCAAATGCCAGACTCTGGCCCAGTAAAAAGACGATTTTGCCCTCATGCGACACCCGAGCCGTGTCCAGTAAGAACCCGCAGGCGCAGCCTCACAGGCAACCCGGTCATTTTCCGCGCCTG
Organism: Desulfobacterales bacterium; assembly: GCA_030688615.1. Classification (GTDB taxonomy): domain Bacteria; phylum Desulfobacterota; class Desulfobacteria; order Desulfobacterales; family JAUYIZ01; genus JAUYIZ01. Next base: position 39,895 of record JAUYIZ010000099.1, read on the forward strand.
GCTCCCCGGACCACCTGGCATTCGGAATCGGAAGGGTTCGTTCAGAAAATTGGGCCAGCGTGCTGTTTTTCAACAAAATCGAGGCCGGACCCCACCGGTATAAAAACAATTTCTCCTGCTGATTTAAAAAAGACAGTTCGAATTCTCCCGGGTTGAACCGATGGCCGATGCGTTGATATTTTTCCGGCACCACCGCCCGGATGTCAAAAACTGACCAGATGGTCTGGCCCTCCGGGCTGTGATCCTGAAAAGAAGCCAGAAACCTGGAGCAAATCCGATCCAGCTGCGGAATGTTACGCTCATAAAACTGGATCAAAGTGGCATTGCGGCAGGCCGGGCAGAAAAGCATCACGCCCTTTGCGCCGATGGCCCGTGCCTGCCAGGAAAACCCCGTGGCCTGGAAATCTTCCAATCCTTTTTGCCAGCTCCCCGGGACCGGACAGGACGTAAGGGTCTTGCCCGCATCTTTTCTGTTCAGGGCGGCCAGGCGCCTGAGATGAACCTTATGGGAAAAGTTTCCCTTTACCCGGCGCCACTTGATCTCGGCCACCGGCATGGATCCGGCTTCAAGCATGAGATAGCCATGGCCGATTTTATTGATCTGCCATTGCTCCGGGCAAAGAAAACGAACCCGGTCCCAGGCGATTTCCCGGTAGGCTATGTTGTCGGTATTCAATGGTAGCGGTTTACCGGGGTATCAACTGATCCCAGTCATGGGGCACCGGTTTGGCCGGTTTATCCTGTTTCCTGCCGGCATCTTTTCTAAAGTCAGGATTCTTGCTTTCAACGCAGCGGCGCTCTTGCTGCATAAGGTTGGTCAGGGTCAGCTTGACGGTGTTGCCTTTTTTTTCCTCCTCGTTCATGATGTTATGCTGCAGTATCAGGCTGATTTTATCCTTGTTGGCGGCCACAAAGGACCACTTCCAGGCAATGACCACATGAAAAGGGTCCCCCCGCCACTCCATGGGGTTGCTGAAACGGGCTCTATAGCGGGACAGGAGTTCATAGAAAAATTCTTTGGAAGAATTTTCATACTTCAGTTTGATCCGCAGTATTTTCCCCTCCTCCTTACACATTGCATAACTGATCAGTCCGGTTTTAAATCCCGGTGTTTTTTTTATTTCCACTTCCCGGATATACTCCATGTAGCGAATCGGAATAGCGGTTTCCTTGTTAATCCTGTCCATGTAGTCGGCGATGTTGGACCCCAGGACAAATCCCCCCGCTCGATGGGGCGCCTCGGCAAGACACATGCCGGGGATCAGAAGAAAAAGGAATATCCCTATGTGTATACAGAAATATCTTTTCATATCTTTTCCTTTACAAATATATTACATGGATCAAGCCGAATCTGCAAACAAAAATCCGCGCTCAATAGGCCAGCCGGCTCAAAGATTTCAGGATGAGGGTAAACCCCATGGCAAGCATTCCGGTCAGCCCCATACCGCAGGAAAACCCGGCCAGAAGCACCGGCGCATATTGGCGCCACGCGGCGCCGTATCGGCGCAGAAAGAAAAAACGGCCCAATAGCGCCCCGACGACTTCCAGGATAAGCCCGTGGGGCGTGCTTTGTCCCAGGCCCCGGACAATACCGTAAATCAGAAGCACAGGAAGACCGAGCAGGTTTAAAAAGACATAGGTTACCACCCCGAACCCCAGCCCGGTAAAAACATAACTTCCTTTAAGCGCCTGGAAAAAAAGGGAGTTTCCCTCCAGGGTGGATGTCTGCATCAGCAGCGTGTTCAAGGCTTGAAGATGCCACAATTCCTGGGCATACGGGTAGTTGGCGGAGGGAATCGGCGCCAGCCGCCAGATAAATTGAGAAAACAGAAGACTCGCCACCATCACCACCGGGAACACCACAATTTCGGCCTTGATAATTCCCCGAAGACTGGTGCCGGTCAGTTCGATCTGCCGGAAATGAACGGTGGCCTCGCCGTAATTGTGAATGGGAATCGGCGCATACCAGATCTCGATTCCCTGGTAACCAAAAAATCTGGCGCCGGCGATAAAACTGGCTTCCCTGACCAGGGGAAGGCTCACGAACTGACCGGCAATGCCCTCCATGCGGGCCGTAATATAGGAAATAACGGGAGTGTAGATGAATCCGTAACCTAAAAAGAAAATCCAGGGAAAGTTCGGCACCAGCCAGACGCACAGCCCCACATAGGCCAGCGTTGAAAAAACATAGATGGCGATGGCGATCCAGAAATTAAAATCCCCCCGCCCCGGTGGGGGGTGAAACAGGTCTTTGAGACTGCCGCGGTTTTTTGAGTTGCTTTGGGAAAAAGACCGGATAACATGCCAGATCCCCACCACGGCAATGGCCAGCCCGAGCCCGATTCCAAAACTCATGTAAAAATCAATGTTGTTGGCAAAAACGGTTTCAACCGTTCCCATCCCCAGATGCCAGCGATTTAAAATGCCATGGCGGTAAAGGATCGGATTGGCCACCACGGTAATGATGAGCCCCACCAGCCCGCCGATGACCGCCCAGAAGGGCAGTACCATACCGATACATAACACGCCGATATCCAGCTGTATGCCCGTGGCCACGGCCGGCAAAATCTCCTCGGAATGTCTTGTCAGCTCGATCCATGGGATGGGGATCAAGCGGACCGGCTCGGTGAAAAGAAGCCCGGATACGGTGGGCAGCAACACGTAGATGCCCCCGAAAGCCAGGCCGATGACACCGCCAATGGAGAAAATACGCCATTTCCAGCTTTTTTGCTTATCTTCCGTGGATTCCGCCAGCGCCATAATCCCCAGGGCTCCCACCGGCGCCATGGGGAAGGGAAGTTTTTCCACATCCGATGTGATTCGGTAAAGAGCGTATCCCAGCCCAAAATGGTCCACCCGCTGAATGATCTGGGACCCGATGAGCAGAAGAATGGGGATCATCCAGTCGCGGTGAAAGAAGGTCCGTTCCAGCAGAGACATGGATTCGGGCTGCGGCGCGACCCAGGCGGGAATAAATTCAGTCAACCCCAGCATTTTGGCGGCATCGGACTGGACAAGATACTGGCTCCACAACAGGCCTTGAAAGGGTGATGCCATGGCGGCCCCGGCCATGTAATAGAGCAGAAAAATTTCCTGCTGTTTAAGCTCCGTAAAGGATCGTTTGGCGATCTCGGCAAAAAGGATGATGGTGACCCAGCGGGCGGCCGGACCGATTCCCGCGCCGATGACCAGCTGCAGGTACATGCTTCCGGGCATCATCAGAAATCCGATAAAAATCGCCCCGATAAAGGTCTTCCAGTCAAAGCCTTCTTCAAAGTGATCCGGGACTTTTAAAAGGTCCCGGTATTCCGTTAATTCTTTGTCGTCGTACATCTAAATCACCTTGGCAATACCAGATAGCTTGCATCTGCAAACAGCCCCACCAGCGCCCATGCGCCGCCCATGAGAAAATCGCCGACGATAAATCCCACAAAGAAAAAACGCAGCTGCTTAAAGAGCACCACGCCGCCGTATCTCATGCAAAGCGCGTTAAAAAGCCAGCCCAGCAAAAATGAAAACCACAACGTCCGCGCAGCAGAGCTGTAGGCCGTCAGGTATCCGATGGGATGAATCGGCCACCAGTAGCACCGGTGGTAACAGGTGACCAGGACAAGCATCACAACCGCCCCTGCCGCGATGAACAGCAGCACCCAGTGGCTGGATCCCGCGGGAGATTCAATCAGGCTGTAAATATTTTCATAAACCGCCACCGTCGTGCGGGTCTCCCAATCCAGGCGCAGCTCCCGCATGCCGAATTTGTAGCTTAACGCCAGCATGGCGATAAAAGACACGATCACACCGGCCAAAAGGGTCAGCAGCAGCGAAATGACTATCATCCGCCGGCCTGCCATTTTTTGGGTAATTTTTTGCGCATGCAGCAAAGAAGGCATGAGCGCTTCCCTGAGATCCACGAAAAGAACCTTTTGAACGACCCCGGCCACAAGAACTCCCAGGTCCGTGAAAAACCTCGGGCCGAAAAAGGCCAGGAGCCCGTCGGTAGGCGCGACGGTCAGGGTAAAGTATGCAACCCCCCCCTGGCAAATGACCCGGGTGGCCACAAACAGGACCATAAAAAAAGCACCCACCAGCAACACAGCGGGCAACAGGGGCAGGCCGAAATAATAGCACCAGCCAATGATTCCCGCCAGCCCGGTGGCGGCCCCCCAGAACGAAAGGCGGATAGAAAGCCACCCGTTTTCCGCGGCCAAATCATTCCCGGCCCCCAGCGCCTGGCGCAGCACCTGCAATAGATGATGCCGGGCCAGCCAGAGCAAAAAAAGGAAAAACACGCCATAAGCCCCTATCATCTGCATCTCTTCCGGCCTGGAAAGGGTCGGACCGAACATGACACCCAGGGCCGCCGCCGGAATGTCGTATCCCAGCATGCTCAACAGACCGATTAAAAGCCCGCCGAGAAGGAAAAAAACCCAGAAGGAAAACGAAACTTGTTTGGACGTCAGGAAAGCAAAACCGATAAATGCCGGATAGATATATATTTTAAGTTTTTGAAAACCTGAAAAAAGACCGTATTTGGGGAAATACGGCCCTGCCAGTACCAGCGTGGGCACCTCGGGAACATCGGGATAGTAAAAATGAAGCCCGTTGAGCAGGTGCAGAAAGACCGGAATCATGATTCCGGCAATCAGAAAGCGGTGGGTCAACAGGCCGCCCAAGCCTTCACTGTCCAGCGCGTCTTCAATCAGCTGCGGCACCTGCAGGAGGGGAAAATTCATCCGCTCATTGTCGATCCACTGCTGGCTGAACAGATTGATCACACAGACCATGACAAAATAACAAAGAAGGACAAACCCGCTCCAGAGCAGCAGCGGTGGAAGCCAGGCCGCCCATGGGATACGGGCCAAAACACCCATCCAGCCCATCTGGCGCCCGCCGGCAAGCCCGTTGTAGATCCCTTCGATGGCGTCAGCGCTTTGCGGGTACCAAGCCGCGGGTAAAAGGGGATGAAGAATCTCCTGCCAGTGGTTTTCCACCGTGGCAAAATGATAGGGCGCGGTCAGGTTGACAAAAAAGGTACGGGCAAGTCCGGTATATGCTATCCCTGAAACCAGCACCATCATCACCCATGCCAGCAAAAGCTCTTTGCCCGTCAACCACCTGCGGCCTTTGAAGATTTTCCGCAGAACGGCCACCAGAACGGTCAGCCAGACCAGGATAAAGAAAGGCGCCAGGGGAAAGTGCCCGCCGCCCAGGGGCGTCGCATTGCGATAAATATTGTTAAACGGTGTCAGGGCGCAGATGGCCACGGCCATCACGAAACCTAAAAGCACCGCCCGGAAACGAATCCGGTTTTTTTCCTCTTCTTTTTTTTGCAAACCGTTTTGCTTCCTATGTTGGGTCCGCTTGGCCGGTGTTGAGCAGCTGTGCGTATTGTTGCTGAGACGCTGCGTCCAGGGAACGCCAGACCAAAAGCTGTTTGCGGAATTCATGGAGAAAGACCTTGTTGATACGCCGCCAGACATTCGCCTCGCCGGACTCCCGGACCAGCCGGACCCTGATTTCTAAAAAACCGCTTTCATCGGGCGCCGGACAAAATTGCACCTCCATGGCCTGACGGATGCCGAAATCAAACGGGGATAGCCAGACCTTGGCCTGCAGCTGAAGACAGGCGTCAAAACAACAGGCTCCGTCCGTGCATGCCCCTTCGGTGCTGAGCCGGTCCGAAGGCACGGGACATACAAAGGCAAACCGGACATCCTCGGTGGAAAACAGGCCGTGGGAAACATCCTGGTGTCCCTTGAAATATTCGAAAATACAGCCGCCGATACCTTTGTGCTCCTGGTATTTCATTAAAAAGGGAAGCGTCACCTCAAGTTGGTTGCCGACCACAGCGGGAAGTTTCCAGGAGCGGTTGACATCCGGGATGGCGATTTCGGCCGCGACTCTGGCCGGATAAATAACAGAGATCAGAACCACAAGGATGACCAGGAACATGGCGGCAACCCCGGCCAGGGAAGAATAATTCACGGTAATGCCGGCCCAGAGGGATGTGCCGGCAAACAGCCGCGTGCTTGTCTGGGCTAAGATATAACCCAATACCACGCTCAACACGGCAAAAGACAGAGCTTCGGCAATGAAGAGAAATGAGACGTGCGAAGGCGCCAGGCCCACCGACGTGTACACCGCGATTTCCCGCTTTCTTTCATAGACACTTCCGATCATGGTGTTTAATACGATAAAGACGGAAATAATCAATGGAATGATGATGTTGGGCATCCCGCTGTAGCTTAGGGTGTCGCTGGCATGGTAAAGGTAGGTGCCCTCGGCCTCGCCGCTGAATAGCGTCAGCCCGAATCGATCCGCCAGATACGCCGCCGTTCGGGCCTGGTTGCCGGCTTTTGGCCGCACGGCAATGCTCTTGAGATGACCACCGAGGCTTAAAAGGGTCTCATGGGGCATAATAATGGTCAGCTCCTCCGGAACATGCTGGTATCGCGTCTGAAACGTCTGGATGTCCTCGCCGGATTCAAGCGCCTCTTTTTCAACCTCCGTGATCCCCGTGGACATCTCGCCGGGAAAGATGGCCGGCGTCAAGGGCTCTCCATCCAGGTCGGAAAATTCTTTCAGCTTTTTGCCGGAAAAGACACCCACCACCTTGAAAGGGATCCCCCATAACGTGATGTCGACCTCATCATGCCGCTGCAGATCAATGGCAAGACTCTCCGCGGTTCTTTCAGATACCAGCAGGGCCCGGCGTTCATGTTCCTGAAACCACCTTCCCCGGGCAAGTATCCTGTCCAGCCCGGT
>JAUYIZ010000126.1 GCA_030688615.1 Desulfobacterales bacterium
TCTGGGTGACAACGGCATCCAGGAGCCCCATTTCATAAAATTTTGCGAGGGCCAGATGGGCGGGATTGGGCGCTGCCCGTTTCAATTCATGATAAAGCAGCGCGCTTTGTTTCCAATACTCGATGCGTGAGGTTTTTGACGACATGAACTCGTTAAAATAAACCGGGCGAAACTTTTCCCAGATTCCCCCCTGACTGCGAAAATCAGGTATGCCGCTTTCCGTGGATACCCCGGCTCCGGTAAAGGCGATGTTTTTCCCGCCTTGGGCAATTTTTTCCGCGACAATCGATATTTTGTCTTCCATTTTCCCGGCCTCGATTCTTTCCGTTTGCGACGGCGTGTTGGGTGGTTGAATAAAAAGATCATTAACAAGTGTAAACGGTTATAAAATTAAAGGCAAATGATGATTTAGCTGCCCTGGAATTTGGCAGGAAAATTCATGGGCGCACCTGCCAGCCAAGCCCTTTGAACTTTTTCTGATCTGTTTTTCCTTCCAAACGTAAGGCCAGACAACCGGTACAGGAAAGTAAGTGCCTTGCGAGCTTGATCCACCTGCCAGGGCTCAATACCCTTTTGGGCCTCAAGGCTATTCAGGAAACCGCCCATGTCGTTAACCGAATGGGATCTGAGTTTCTTGCCCCTTAATTGGAAACGCCCAATTAACGTGCCATTCGGCGGTCTTTTCAGGGATTCCAGATGCGACCGCTGCATCATAGTAATCTGCCCAAAACTTGCTGACTTTATTTGAGTTTTGTCCCATGATGTCACCGTATCGGAATTCAATCGTGCAGTAGTTTTAAATGCCAACAATACCTTCGGCTTGCCGGATTCAACCAGCTTCTAGACGTCTCACAGGCTGCATGTGGGAATAGAGTAAGAATCATCAGTGCGCGTCTTATGACGCGCCAAGAGAGGAGGATATATGAAGAAGGCTAAATCTGATGAACCGCGGCCCGAGTACCGACGTGAAGATCTTGGATCCGGTGTTCGAGGCAAGTTTGTGAAAGTCTACGGGGCTGGAACTAATTTGGTATTGCTTAGCCCTGATATAGCGAAGGTGTTTCCAACCGATTAGGACGTGAATGATGCACTTCGTTCCCTAATAGAGGTAGCGCAAAAAGCTGGACCCAAAAAGAAAGAAAAGTAAGGTGTCCCCGGAATCCCGCTTCGCCCATCTAAACGCATGGATGGGGCTGTCCCCTCGGGGTCGGAAAGAACAGGCGCCTTAGGGCAAGGATATTGACCAGGAAAAGTTATAAATAGCCCTTTTATACAGGATATTTTGATTGGACTGATATCTCAAAACACAGGTTTTTAATTCTAACTGGCGGTGTGGATATACCAGAAAAAACAGCGTCAATCGGTTGAGTGATACGTTGGAGCTATACACAAAAAATAAGGTCCCAAGATATTTGGGTTTTTATACCATAACACCAAACTATCAGATGTGCTGGGATTTGTTGGATCACAATGCTTCCGAGAAAATTTGTCGTCGGTCAATATCCATATTCAACCGAGCTCTGCTCCGATAGGCCGTTTTGAAAAACCTTGCGCTTTCAGGATGTCTATGGTATCGAAAATTTTATTATCAATCCACACCTTACCTCGACATCGCTTTAGGGATATAGCACATATTGCCAGTCCATGGCTCCATATTTAGAGCCGTGAACTTTGGCAAGGAATTTTTTCATACAAAGATTCCAAGAGGCGTATTATGAATACCGCAAGTTTCAGCACGCCTTCGCAAAAGATGTCTATTGGAAAACCGGGGCTTTCATTGGTTCGCGATGCCAAACCGAAGCTTTTGAATCAGCTCCGAGAAGGTCTGCGTGCTCGCCATTACAGTCGCCGAACTGAGCAGACTTATTGCAGTTGGGTAAGGCGGTTCATATTTTTCCACAATGTCCGCCACCCCGGGGAGATGGCTGAGCCAGAGATCAACGCCTTTCTCACCCATTTAGCCGTTAAGGAGAAGGTCAGTGCATCGACGCAGAACCAAACACTGTCGGCGTTGCTGTTCCTGTATCGCAACGTCATCGGGCGTGAAGTCGGCGATTTGGGCAAGGTTATCCGCGCCCGTAAGTCCAAACGCCTGCCCGTCGTGATGACCCGTGAGGAAGTCAAGGCCGTGCTGGCGAACCTCTCGGGCGACAAATGGCTTATGGCAACGATTATGTACGGGGCCGGGTTGCGTCTGATGGAATGTCTGCGCTTGAGGGTGCAGGACATCGATTTTTCCAGAAATGTAAATCCTTGTTCGGGACGGCAAGGGTGCCAAAGACCGTGTCACAATGCTCCCAGAATCGATTAAAGCCCTGCTTCAGCAACATCTCCAGAAGGCGAAAAGTATCCACGAACGGGATTTGACTGACGGCTGGGGGCGTGCACAGATGCCGATGGCGCTTGACCGCAAATACCCCAACGCGCCGAAGGAGTGGCGCTGGCAATGGGTTTTTCCGCAGGAAAACCGGTGGAAGAATATGAAAACAGGCGAGCAGGGGCGGCATCATGCCCACGAATCCATCATTCAGAAAGCGGTCGCTGGTGCGGTCAAAAAGGCCGCTTTATCCAAACACGCCACCTGCCACACCTTCCGGCATTCTTTTGCGACGAATCTTCTGGAAAGGGGCTACGATATTCGGACAATCCAGGAACTCCTCGGCCATAAGGACGTGAAAACCACGATGATTTATACCCATGTCCTGAACCGGGGCGGTAAGGGCGTCAAAAGTCCCGCGGACGACCTGTAATGGAGGCGTGTTATGCAGAAACCATATATACCTCCGAGTAATCGGCCGAATTTATTTAACAGGTTGTAATCAAACATTATATGATACTTTTGGGTTCGGAGTGTTATGACGCGATTTTGATGACCAGGGGTGTTATATAGAAACTATCTAATCATTGTCAGGAAGCTAAGAAAGGACGTTCAATGTACAGAGGCAGCCGGAAACACGTTCTCGACTGGACCGCACAACCTAAGTTCGCTTCGGAATTGACTAAGCTGATTGCACCGATCCCCGTAAACATCACCACAGGGGCGAAATGGATGCCGTTATAATATGACCTATGATAAAGTCCTTTGGCGGCCAAGGTACAGAAGACGTATTTGACGGCAGAAACTCCAAGCTGGCGAGAAGCTGCTGTCCGCGATCTTTGTGGTCGATTGCTCAGCGCAAGCTGGATCAAATAAATCGTGTTCGAGAAATCGGTGAACTTGCAATCCCACCGGCAAATCGTCTGGAACGCCTTCGTGGTGACAGGGAAGATCAATATAGCATCCGGATAAACCAGCAGTTCCGGATTTGTTTCAAATGGGAGGATGGCCATGCCTACGAGGTCGAAATTGTCGATTACCACTAGTCAGGACGTGAGGCGGCGCTTACCAAAGCAGCGTCCACCGACACACCCTGGCGAGATGTTGTTAGAAGAGTTTTTGAAGCCTTTGGAGATATCTCAGAGCGAACTTGCGATTCGCCTCGAGGTGTCATATCCGCGACTCAACGAGATCGTACGTGGGCGTCGATCGGTGACACCCGATACAGCCCTGCGTCTGGCTCGAGTGCTGGGGATGCCTGCAGATTTTTGGCTTGGGCTCCAGCAGGATTGGGATCTTTGGCATGCAATGAATGGTCCGGGTGCCGACGAGATTACTCGACTCGAACCGATTTCCCATTTAGGGTAGCAGCCAGACTTTCCGTTATCGATTTGCCGGAAATAAATCCAGTCTGCTTCAAAACAGCATAACCTCGCCACTGCAGCCGACCGCAAAAAGCGCGGCGGCTGACCGGCCCGT
>JAUYIZ010000148.1 GCA_030688615.1 Desulfobacterales bacterium
GGGAGGCTTCGGCGGCAAAAGAGATCTCGTTGAGCCCGGTTTCTGCGCCATCCTGCTGTCCAAAATGACCGGCAGGCCGGTCAGGCTGGCCTACACCCGCGAAGAGGAATTCACTGTTACCCGGCACCGGCATGCCATGAACCTCCGGCTCAAGGTCGGCGCAAAAAAGGACGGCGCCCTGGTCTTCTTTGACTGTACGAACATCACGGACAACGGCGCTTTCAACAGCCGGGGTCCGGTGATCGTAATGGCGGCAGGCCAGTCACTGGCTTCCCTTTATCGGGTTCAGGGGGTCCGGTACGATGTGAAACTGGTCTATACGAACACCGCTGCCGGCGGCGCTTTCAGGGGGTTCGGCAACCTGCAGATACGATTCGGCCTGGAGAGCATGCTGGATATGATCGCCGAGAAGATAGGCATGGATCCTGTTGAGTTGCGGCTGAAAAACGCCATCCAGACCGGATACAACACCCTGGACAAAAAACAGATCATCAGCTGCGGACTTTCCGAATGCATCCGGGAGGTCGCCAGTACCTCGAGCTGGCGTGAAAAAAGAAAGGAGACCGGGACCCTTCGGGGTGTGGGAGTCGCCTGCTACGAATACGTCAGCGGCTCCCGGAGCTTTTTCCCCCATGACTCTTCGTCGGCCAGTGTTAAAATCAACGACGACGGCGGCGTAATTCTCTTTACCGGCGCAGCGGACATCGGCCAGGGATCGGATACGACTCTATCTCAAATTGCCGCCGAAATCCTGGGCATCGATCTGGACCAGGTCAGGATATTTTCGGCCGACACGGAGATGTGCCCCATGGATCTGGGCACCTACAGCAGCCGGGTGACTTTCATCGCGGGAAACGCCGTCAAACTCGCCGCCCAGGAGGCCCGGGACCAACTGGCGCAGGTGGTCGCCGCAGAGCTGGAGTCCCGGCCCGATGACATCGAGTTTAAAGACAACCGCGTTTTCGTCTCGGGAAGTCCGGATACCGGCTTCAGTTTCAAGCAGGCCGCAAAGCTGGCCCTGAATAAGAAAGGGCTGATCGCCATGGGGCGGGGCTCCTATGATCCTCCCACCATCTTCATCGACTACGAAAAGGGGGAAGGCCAGACCACGGCCACATTCAGCTACGGCGCCCAGGTGGCCGAGGTGGAAGTCAATCCGGTGACCGGGGCTGTAAAGGTGCTCAATATCTATTCGGCCACCGATTGCGGCTTTGCCATAAACCCCATGGCCATCCAGGGCCAGGCCGAAGGCTCGGTGGTCTGCGCCCAGGGGATGACCCTGTACGAACGTCCCTTTTTTGACAGCGGCAAGGTGCTGAATCCGTCGTTTTTAGATTATCATATCCCCACCGCCATGGACGCGCCGCCCATCCATGTGACGCTGGTGGAAACGATCGACCCGCTGGGCCCTTTCGGCGCCAAAGGGGTTTCCGAGGGATACCAGGTGCCCGGGGCTCCGGCCATTGCCAATGCCATTTATCATGCCACCGGGATCCGGGTCAAAGAAGTGCCGGTGGACCCGGAAGAAATTTTAAAAGGACTGGACGAGAAAGGCATTTCGCGCAGGGCCGGGTAGTAAACCAGGGAAAAAAGGATCCGGACGTGAAAAAGAAAATAACATTGACGATAAACGATTGGCAATACCCGCTGGAAGTCTCCCCCAACAGGACGCTGCTCGATATTTTGAGGGAAGAGCTCGGCCTGATGGGCACCAAACAGGGCTGTGACTCCGGCGAGTGCGGCAGCTGTACGGTCCTGATGGACGGGATGCCGGTACTGGCCTGTCTGACCCTGGCCTGCGAAGTGGACGGCGCAAAAATCCAGACCATTGAAGGCGTGTCCCAAGGCGGCGAACTTCACCCGCTGCAGAAGGCTTTTGTCGAACACGGCGCCATCCAGTGCGGGTTCTGCACACCGGGGATGGTCCTTTCCGCTCTGGCCCTGATCAGGGCCCACCCGACCCCGGACATCGAGGCGATTAAAAAAGGGATTTCGGGCAATTTATGCCGCTGCACCGGCTATGCAAAAATAATCGAAGCCATACACCAGGCGGGAAAATCCGCCGCTTGAGACAACCCAAACCCATGGAGGTGAATTTATGAGTGGACAATTGTTCGGCTATGGCAGTCTGCCCAAGGCAGCCCCCTCACAGCTGCCGCTGCTGCTGCCGGGAGTAAGAAACTGTGTCGTCAACCTGATGGATACAAAACCCGGGGAGCGTTTTTTAATTATCGCCGAAAACACGGTGGATCCGGTGGTGATCACAGCTTTCGAAGCGGTTGCCAGCATGGAAGGCGCCGCCGTCACCACCTTGCGCTGCAAACCCTTCTCCCCTGCCGGCGTGGATCCGAACAATCCGTCCGACACGGTGGTTCAGGCTTATGCTGCCGCGGACGGCGTGGTGATTCTATCCTGGTATCCGGATATTCACTCCAAGAAACTCAACCCGCACGCCTGCAAGGTCTATAAAAACAAGGCGGTGTCTTTGTATCAGCTGGCCACTTTCGACGTGCTGACTTCCCCGGCCGCCCGGTTTCCGCTGCCGGTGATGTACGAAATCATGCGCAAAAGCCGGCAGATGATCGCCGGCAAGCAGCTGCGCATCACCAACGAACTGGGTACGGACCTTGTGCTCAGTGCGCCCCCGGTTGAAAAAATTTATGGGGGCATCGGAACCGGCCTCAAGGAAGTCGGACCCTTGAAGCCCGGGATACGCGCCCACTTTCCCCCCAGCACGGTCGGCTTTACGCCCATTGATACCAACGGGGTTTTCGTTCCCAATGAAACCATCGTTACCGGGACGCACCGGGAACCGGTCCGGATTACCGTGGAACATAATCTGGTCACCAACATTGAAGGCGGTGACGAGGCCGAGGCCCTGAGCAACTTCATCCACGGCACCGCGGTGGGTTCCGGGCCCAAGCCGATGGTCGAATGTATGTGGGGACTCAACCCGAAAGCACGCTTGAACGGG
>JAUYIZ010000160.1 GCA_030688615.1 Desulfobacterales bacterium
TCTCCATGCATCCTCGCGTCGCTTCAATATCTTCAACTTCCAGTGCTACAGTGACGCCTTGGCCCCCGCAGCTCTTGATGGAAGATCGTTTTTCGTCGGCAATGCTCAATCTTGAAATTTCGGTTAACCGAAATTCCAAAAACCAGTCTGTGGAGAAATTGACGGGCAGCTGTAACTGGTCCCTATAGAACCGAACCGTTTTCGCCCATTCTTTACAATAAAGAATCATATTGGTGGTTTTCAGGCTTTTATGCATCGTGTATTACTTCTCCCAACCATCAGTTCATGTCGTGCCGACATCGCGCAATGGATCCAAAAGCGCATGAAATCCTTTGCACTTGCATGAACCCCGTGCGCTTCGCCTTGTGTTAATATCATGAACCACCAACGCAGCATACATACTTTTTCGTGATTTTTCCTTTAAAAACCAAACTGTTTTGCTAAGATAAGGCGAGCTAAAGTTAGTTCTATTGCCGATGCACTATGTTTGACCGGCCAGTTGCCTTGAGTATTGGGTCAAAATTTGTGGTTTTTCTTTGCCGATGACGACCGTCGCCGGTCAGATAGAACATATTGGCTGGATTTGTTAGAATGATAATGTCAAGGCCGTGGTTTTTCATCAACCGGCAAGCCCGCTTTATTCTTTCATGATATGTCGACATAATCATTCACCTCCCTATAATTTCAGCAACCTTGGCTTTTCGCTGAGGATGGCCGGTGTAAACCCCATCCGAGAAAACGATATGTGGGATAACCCGGTTCTCACTCAGCATTCGCACATGCCGCATCAAGAGAAACTTGAGACGCTGCAGAGGTGCCGGTGTTTCTCTGCTGACTTGCATGACGTTTGCCAATAAAAGAATTGTGATTTATTATTCACAATATAACGGTCGTTCCTTTTTTTCAAATGAAATAACACGCACCGATCGGAAAATATATTTTTCATGTCGGGAAAATACCATTGACAAATTAGGGGATTAAGGGCAAATTTTCGATAGCCAGATAATTTAAACATTAATTGGATGCTTGTCATGTATCTTGTCAGAGGCATGAAATGGAATTTTTTTTTAAATCGCAATCCGATTTTATAAGCAACGGCCTTGCCTTTTTGAAAAGACAAGAGAAAGACTGGAAGGTCACTGTCGCCCGCACGTCCCTTGACAGGCTGGCCTACCAAATGGTTTTCCCTTACCTGTCCATTTATATCATATCCTTAGGAGCCAGTGCCACGAAGTTGGGCATGGTAAACAGCATCGGCATGATTATCGCCGCCGCTACAGGCCCCCTGACGGGCTGGTACATGGACAGGCTCGGACCGAAAAAGATATACCTCGTCGGCATCGCTTTCATGGCCGTCTCATACCTGGTCTATGGCATTGCGCAAAACTGGGAAACGGCAATCATAGCCATGATTGCCTATTGGCTTGGCTTTTCAACAGGCATCCACAGCTGTGCGACTATTTGCGGCAACTGCCTTGCCAACCAGGATAGAGCTACGGGTATGACGATCTGCGAAACCGTTGGGGCAGGTCTGTTGGGAATGGCGGGCCCCATGCTGGCCACCTGGGTGATCAGCTTAGGCGGCGGTGTTAATGTCAAGGGCATCCGACCGCTGTTCTTCTTAGGCCTTCTCGTTACCTGTGGCGCCTATATGCTTGTCCAATCCCAGCTGTCGGAACGGCAGTGGACCAAGAAAAGCGACCGCAAACCAAATTTATTCAAAGATGTCTACAGCGTTGTCAAGGGCGGTAAACACTTAAACCGTTGGCTGATTATTGCATCCATCAGCCAGGTGCCAAGAGGCATGGTCTTTCCTTTTTCTCAAGTCTACGCCTACCAGGCAAAAGGGGCCGACGAATTTATCCTGGCGGCCATGGTGACGGGGTCTGCCTTGGCGTCAATCTTGTTTGCCATCCCCCTTGGCAGGCTGGCGGACAGGGCAGGCAGGAAGAAGGCCCTGTACCTGATGATACCACTTTTCTGGCTTTCCAACCTGCTGTTGATTTGGGCGCCTTCGCCAGCTTTCCTGGTTCTTGCCGGTATCTTACAGGGTTTTTTCTATATCGGTACACCCGTCGCCGGAGCCATAGAAAGGGAACTGGTGCCTGCCGACCAGATGGGGCGATGGGTGGGCGTCAACCGATTCTTTAAAATGCTGCTGGGCGCGATTCTCGCCCTGATCGCAGGCATCATCTGGGATAAAATCGGACCACAATACGTCTTCATCGCCTTCTTATGCATTGATATGCTGATTAGAATGCCGCTTCTGATTAGCATGCCGGAAACGCTGCATACAACGCTCAAGACAACGACATCCGAAGCATGATCCGAACAGCCCTTAGTTCCCTGTTTACAAAATACTTTTGAAGATGCCGTGAAAACTGATAAAAAAGACCTAATATCTCCACAAGGAAATGATGAGGGGCGCCCTTTGGACTCGAAAATCCCGGGCAACTTGTTGACAACCGCCATGGCGGTGATGCCGCATACGGACGTGGCACGCGCACTTGAAATGGCCCTGTCGCTGGATGTACCGTTCTGGCCCCAGCTACCCAACTACAGCTACTACGAAGACATGTATGTACAGGCCGCCGAACATTTTCCAGGAATAGTCCTGGACATGAAAAAACGGACCTTGCGTTTTTCCATGAATAAGTTTGTCGAGGAACTGGAAGAGACGCTGATGCAATTTGACGACCCGGCTATTTTTGACATCAGTGAGGCATATTCGGTGGTATATCACCGTTTCCTGGCGCTGGACTTGGCGGACCGGCCCGCCATCAGGGGCAACTGGAAGGTCCCATCAGTTTCGGATTCAACATCCTGGATCAGGATGAACGTCCCATTCTCTTTGATGAGACCGTTCGAGCGTTCATGCTGGATTTTATGGCCAAACGTTTGAATGTGCAATTGGCCAGACTCAAACATTGCAATGGCAACGCCTTTATGTTTGTGGATGAACCGGGTCTGCAATTCTTGTTTTCCGCCATGGCTGGATACGGCGACTTGAAGGCCAAGGGTGATCTGGATCAATTTTTCGCGCAGGTCGACCGGCCCAGAGGGATCCATCTGTGCGGTAATCCGGATTGGGATTTTCTGCTCAACCTGGATCTCGACGTGCTTTCTTTAGACGTCTATACCAACGCGGAAATATTTTCTTCCTATGCCGCCTCCGTTCGAAAATTTTTAGACCGTGGCGGCGTCATTGTTTGGGGTATCGTGCCTACGGGGTTCGAAGCTTTTGCGCAGGAGGACACCCCCTCCTTGATTCAACGCCTTGAAAACGTCTGGAAGGTCCTATGGTCCAAGGGCGTCGACCGGGAACAATTGATCGCCGGAAGCATGATCTCGCCGGCTACATGCTGCTTGGTAAACCCGGACAAAGAACGCACCGTGGATCATGCATTTGCCGCTGTAAAACAAATGGCGGATGCTTTGCGGGATAAATACCAAAAATAATCGACGATTGAGGTTGCTGAGCAATGATCTGCTAAGCTACCGCGGGATCTTCAAATGGATTGTCAGCCGATGGTGTAGCCTCCATCTACGACGATTTTCTGGCCGTAGATATTCTTCGCATCGTCTGAGGCAAGGAACACCGCTGTTTTAGCGATATCCTCCGGCGCTCCAAAGTGGCCGGGCATCAGTCGGGCAGTGACTTGGTCTGCGACCGCCTGGAGTTGCTCTGGCGATAGCCCAATAGCTGACCACAGCGGTGTGGTAATGGGGCCAGGCGCAATGGAATTGACGCGGATCTGCGGGGCCAGCTCAACAGCCAGG
>JAUYIZ010000185.1 GCA_030688615.1 Desulfobacterales bacterium
GGGTCTGCTGCATTGCCACCTCTCCACTATTCAACCGCTTCCGGACTCCGACCTTGGCCGGAAGGACGGGTTTGGGGATTTTTATATGAAAACAACTTAACCGGTAACTGTAAACCGGCAACCGTCAACGGATGTTACCCTCGAACCCTGTTTTCATCGTTCGTTGTGCCCGTTCCGGGCATGGGTGTTATATGAGAATACAGGAGTCAGAATACAGAATACAGAAGAAAAACAATACCACGGTTATTCTGGCTTCTGACTCCTGACTCCTGACTTCTGTATTCCCATGCTTTGTTGTGCCCGTTCCGGGCATGGGTGTTATATGGATGGACACCGACTCATTTCTTTTTTTTACTTTTACTGGATCCCCAGGTCTCGAAGGTCAGTCTTACCTCTTTCATCCAGTCCTGATACTTTTTGGATGATGCAAATTCAACGAATTTCGGGTCTCTTGCCACGAAAAATACCGGAATCTGTTGTTTTTTGGCCTCGACGACAATGTCATGATCCAGGTTGCCGGGAATGTGAATATTGCCATACTTGGCTGTCTCCAGGGTAAATTTGGACCCGGCCGGGCTGGCAAGGTAAACCGCAACCAGCTTGGCCGCATTGGGATTCTTGGCCCCCTTGCGCACGGCCACAGCACCTTCATCGGCCTCAACCAGGTCACGGAGAGCAACCCATTTCGCCGGCACGCCCTTGCTCTGTGCCACCAACAGGTAGTTGCTCTGGGTTATTGCCATCCAGATCTCGCCGATCAAAAAGCGGTTGGCCAGGTCACTAAAGCCCCCCTGGAACGCTCCGTTTTTCAGTATCGCCTGAATGGCAGCCTGGCCCTTATCCTTACCCAGGATCAGCCACCATTTCGACCACTTGCTTGGATAATTGTAGACGCCGACTTTTCCCTTCCACTTGGGATCAGCGAGCTCACTTAAGGTCCTGGGAACCGCATCATCAGAGACCTTGTCGGGATTGTACATCAGAATCATGTCGGTCGTCGAAGTGACCGGGGCGTTAAAGGGGGCCGGCAGCAACCCTTCGGGCGGCGTATCTTTGGTCATCAGCGCTTTCCAGTCCACCTGCTCAAAGATACCGGCCCTGTTGCCGGTTATGATATTATTGGCCGAATAATACTCAAGATCATAAGAAGGGGTTGCTCCCATCTTATGCTCCATAATCGCAGTGGCAAGCGCTTTGGACATACGGCCAGAGGGCGTATATTTTATTGCCAGCGCCACACCGAACCGCTCCCTGATCTCTTTTTCCAGCCGCGTCATCGACTCCTCACCATACTCAGGACTCAGTATCACCGTAACCGTGCCCTCCTTCTTTGCCCCTTCGATAACTTTAACCAGAGCATCCGGGGCTGGTTGCGCTGCAGCAGAAGCTGCCAGCACAACGCCTAAAATCAATGTCAATGACCATCCGATTCGTGCGCATTTCCTGGTAAACATTTTTTCCTCCTTTCATTTGTTTTTCTCATTTCTGATATGTCCCCTTCTCATTGCCCCAAATACTTGAGGAAACGCCCAAAGTAATGCAAATATAACGACCCCCATACCCAGGACCATGATCACCCCGATGGCGGCGGCCGAAGAGGTATCGTCCGTTTGCCACCGCTGCCATATGGCAGTTGCCATAACCAAATTCCGGGGACTTTGAAGAAACAGCGCCATGGTGACCTCTCGATACGCATGAAGCACCGCCCATATAAAAGAATAGAACAAGGACGGGGTGATCAGCGGTATGAGTACCTTTCTGATGGCTACAACGCGGGAACCCCCGCTGATCTGGACGGCTTCCTCCAGCTCCGGATGAATTTGAATCAGAGACGTGCTGATGGTTCGGGTGGCAAAGGGAATCCGGCGCATGGCATCGGCCAGGGCAATAGCGGAAACACTGCCGTAGAGGGGCACGGTTTGGGCCAGCAACAGGGAAACAAAGGCCACGGAAAATGCAAAAGCCATGCCGGGCACGGCATGCGGCAGCATGGCGATGGTATCCAGCAGGTATCTGCCCGGCAAGCGGGTGCGCAAAACACTCCAGGATATGATCAGACCGATGAACACACTCAACACCCCGGTAGTCAACACGAGCTGCAGGGTGTTGGCCAACACCCCGCCTTGCCCTATTATACGGATCGCCGCCTTGTAACCGGCCAGGCTCACGGTTTCCATGGCGCTTATCGAGGGGACCTGCAGGCGCGGTACAAGAGAAGTCCAGAGCACCGAAAAGAACGGCAGGAAAAGGTCTATGGCGTAGTAAAATAATATAAAACCGGTAGCCGCCCATTGCCACCGGCCCAGAGGGGTCAACTTGGGTCGATAACCTTTCCCTGTGACGGTGGCAAAACGGTGGCTGAGTTTCAGCATCCGCTGATAATAGCGCAGTGCAACCAGGGTCGGAATAAGGAGCATCACCCCGTATACGCCGGCGATGCCGTAATTGGGAAGACCTTCGTAGGGATATACGGCCGAATACATAAGGGTGCTGAAAACGTTGATGTTCAGCGGCTTTCCCAAAAGAGCCGGCACCTCGAACATGGATATGGCGGTCATGAAGACATAGATAGCACCGGCTACCAGCGCGGGCATGACCAGGGGAAGCGCAATACGGCGAAGGGACTGGACCCGCGAGGCCCCACAGACTTCCGAGGATTCCTCAAAGCTGGGATCAATCGCCAAAAAAGCCCCGGCCAGCATGAAGAACAGGGTCGGGGTAAGTGACAGGCCCTGCAAAAACGCCATGAAGGTCAGGTTATAGGGGCTCAGCGGCCCTTCCTCGATTGAAATGAAGATCCGGATCCATTGATTGATTATGCCGATTTCCGGGCTGATTAACATTATCCAACCCATGACCCTGAGGAATCCGGGAAGCAATACGTGAAGGAACATCAGTGTCAAAAAAAACTTCTTGAACGGAACATTGGTGCGATGGAGCAGCCATGCGGCGGGAAGCGCAAAAAAAATAGCTACCGCTACCGTCCCGAATCCCAGTATCAGCGTGTTTCGCAGGGCCTGGGGAGTAACCGGGTAGAAAAAGACATCGGTGTAATTGTCTAAAGTAAACGGAGCGCTAAACCCAGGCAGGCCTTTCAGGAAGGTTGACCAGACGATAACCGCAGTTAAAAGGCATATGACCGCAGCAGCCATCAGTCCTACACCGAAAAGGGGAATTTCCGGATTCCAAATTCGTGAAAGGAGCGTTGCTGCCCGTTTCTTCATAATTCTATCCTGGTAAACCGTAAACACCCCGCCGGATCTTCGATATCTTCAAAAGAAGCCCCCATTTTTCTCTTCTAATTTCTGTTTTTTTAAACAGTGAACCGGTAACTGTAAACCGTGAACGGTTACTGATAATCTTTGTCTAAGGCAGGCCGAGTTCCTGCCAGCGCGCCGCGACCTTGGCCATCAGGCCTTTGCTTACCCGGTTGAATGGGGGGAGGTTTTCGAACTTAAAACGGAACGTGGCGTCAATTCCCGTAGGATCAGGGATATCATTGTCGATGTCAATCATTGGATTTCTCCCGCCACGAGGCACTCCGGTTTTTTGCTCACTTCTGACCGCCTGGCCCTTATAGAGGTCGCGATCGTGGCGCACATTGGTCACAATCCGCCACATCACATCGTTCCAATTGCGGATGTCACAGTCATCATCGACAACGATGACCCACCGATTGGGCACAATCTTCCAGGCCGCCCCGATGATCCTGCCCGGCTCGGCCGGATCTTTGATGTCCGCCGCAATGATTACTCCGCCCCAGGTGAGGCCGCCAAGTTCAGGAAAGTAGGCTTTCCTGATGCTCGTAAGCCCGCTTTTCTTAATGATGCTGGCCTCAAAAGAGCCTGATCTGAACAACCAGCGAGGATAGTCCTCTTCCAGCAGAGCGATGATTCCATAAGTGACCGGGTTTCGGCGACGGGTGATGCATTTGACCCTGATGGGAAAGGCATCCAAATTTTGACCGTAGAAACCCCCGGCCTCTCCATGCGGCCCTTCAGCTATCCTCGTCCCGGGAAGAATCTCGCCTTCAATTACAACCTCTGCATGTGCCGGCACCAACAGGTCGCTGGTTTCACATTTGACGAGTTCTGTCGGATTTCCCCTCCAGGCCCCGGCCGCTTCGTATTCCATGTTCCCATGGCTGTCAGGTGGAACAGGGCTTCCCGATGCCAGGGTGAGCAGGGGGTCCATCCCCATGACGACAGCTATCGGCATGGGAAGATTTTTGGCCTCATATTTTCTGAGGTGCTTGTAGACCTGGCCTGAATTGGTCAGGGTCTTCCGATCAGCGATCATGCACCGGTAGGTGCCCATGTTGAGAATTCCCGTGTCCGCATCGCGCGTGACGATCCCCGAAGAGGTTCCCAGGTACTGTCCTCCATCCAGCTCATGCCACCAGGGCGTCGGGATCTCACAAAGATCGATCTGGTCACCGTACTGTATCTCTTCTTTACAGGGGCCGGTCCCCAGCGTAATCGATGGAAGAGGATTCCTGTGGCCATCGACGATGATGGCGTAGATTTTGTCGATATCCGGGTCCGTGTTGAAGGCAATGGCCAGCTGCTCCACGGAATAGATGATGTTGCTCACCAGGGGCTTTCCTTCGTAGCCCTTGATGTTTTCAAAAAGAAGTCCGGGCCCTTTGCGGTCCAGGGAGCGCGCACAGATGGCCCCGATTTCATGCTTGAGATCCACCGGGGCCGTGACCCGTTTAAGCAGTCCTGCCTGCTCCAGAAGCTGAAGGTATTGCCGAAGGTCCCGATACTGAACTTTTTGTCTATCCCGTGCTGCCATTTTCTCTCCTTTCCTGTTCTTTCTGAGAAAGTTTAGGGCATCCGGCACGGCACGCCCATTTTCTTTAAAGCCGCTTCATAGCGACGCCGGATTTCCGGATCCTCGTCTTCATATTCAATCATGTTGCCCCCCTTCTTGATATCAATATACACCCCGTCGGATCTTCGATAACTTGCCAGTTTAAAACCGAGCGGATGGCTGCGGCTGTTGTAACGGACGGCCAGTTGCCGCGCCGGTTCCGCTCCCACATTGAAATGCTGGTGAAACCAGCCCCCCTTGGGGGAATAGATGCCGCCCTCTTTCCATTTCACCTCCACCACCTCATCGGCATGCCCGCTCTCATAAGGCCGGGTCCCCAGGTCCTTGGACCACAGCAGCACATACCCTTCCGAACGCAGCCCCAGCAAAACAGCCCCCGGCCCGTGAAAGTGGGCCTTGTGGTACCGGCCTACCGGCCACTGGGATACGTGCCCGATCAGAGAATTTCCCGTCAGTTCAAACTGGGTGATTTTCACCCCCGATCCTTTAAGCTCCTGATCCTCAATGACCATATCCTTGACGTCGGGGATAAAGTTGCTTTCCCAGATATTTTGCAGCCCGTGCCGGTACCGCTTGGACCCCACGCTGAAAAAGCCCTCTTGCGCCGCGTAACGGTCCAGGAACAGAAAGGGACAGTTAAAAACAAAATCCAGGCTGTGGAACAGGTCGATGATCAGCGGCGCAGTGGTCACCGCCATAAACCGGACCGGATCCGGCCCCCCGTTGTACAGCCGGTGCCAGCTGTTGACAGGCGGCGAAAACAGACTGTAGGGCCCCCACTCAAAAACCTGCTTGTGGCCGCCTTCCTGCCACACCTCCGTGGCCCCGTGCCCGTCTAAAATGCAGATGACCTCTTCATACAGATGCCGTTCGGGCTCCAGACTCCCGCGCGGCGGGATCTCGGCGACATAAATCCCGGTGACGCCCTCCATGCCGTATAAATTGACAAAGGCCCCTTGGCCGCCCATGCGAGACCAGGGGGCCAGTTCCAATTCCCGTAAATTTTCCATCCCATGACCTTCAAACACCGGCAGGCCCTCTTGTTTCATCCACTGCACGTAACCGCTCCTTTCCATCAAAATATCCCCTTTTTTACCATCATCTGACATAAACAACCTCCCTCCATACGTGATGAACTCGTTAAAAGCCAAAAACCAGACGGTCTTAACAAAAGCTTCAGATTCTGAAAAACCAGATTTTGAAAAAAAATGATCGTATCGCGTGCAGAAGTTTCGTGTCCGATTGAAGAAAATCAGAACTCCAATATTTTACAGAGATTTAACATTATTGCATATCGTGTCAAGATAAAAAAAAGATTGGGGTGCTATGGACCGAATGTAATTTCCAGATGCGGCTGCCCTGAAAAAATATTTCTTGACATTGACCTTAAAAAGAAATATAAGTCACATTGCATAAATTGTTAAAATTTTAGAAGAAAGGAGGTGAAAAGAGATGGCCATTAGAAAATACAAAATGCAGATTTTGGCAGTTCTGTTAGTCCTGGTTCTGCTTCCGGCGTTTGCCTTGGCCGAGGAGAAAAAGGGGACTGTGGAATCTTATGCAAAAGGAAAGGTAGTTTTCTCGAGCAAGGATGGATCGAAGACTCCTGCCAAGATCAGCAGAGAAAACTCCAAAGCGTGGAAGAATCTTCTCGAAGCTGGAACCAAAGTATTGTATGAGCTCGAAGGGAAAGGGGATGAAGCTACAGTAAAGTCTCTTTCGGGGCGATAGCCTTAGCTCACCTTGAATCAAAAGCGGGGGGAAGAAATCTCCCCGCTTATTTATTTAGTAGCGGGCCCCCAGCCTGCGCAGTTCTTGCCATGCCTCGGCATCGTCGGGCCTGAGGGCCAACACCTCGCGAAATTTCTGTTCGGCCTCCTTTTTCCTTCCCAGCCGGTCCAGGGCAACCCCCATGGCGTGTCGCCAGTCAACCTCTCCGGCCCTGATCTTAAACGCCCGCTGGTAGGACTCAACGGCCCGGTCCCAGAGCTTCAGGCCACTATACAACTCTCCAAGGGCTGCATGGAGCAGGCCGGTGTCTTCTCCCCGGTCCCTTGACTGCTCCAAAGCTTCTTTTGCCTTTTGCAGCTCCTTTCTGGCCAGCATCAGACGGCCCCAGGAAAGAAGGACATCAGGACGGTCCGGTACGATCTTTCGGGCCTGATCCAGCCACTTTTCCGCTTCATTCAGCTCCTTATGATGCAAGGCGATATTGCCCATTTCCAGATAGGGATCCACCTCGCGGGTGCCCAGTTCGATGGTCTTGCCATAGACCGCCTTTGCATCCTTCAGATACAAATCTTCACTCATTTTCAGGATCGCCGGTATGGTCCGGGAAGAAAGCGCCAGTGCCGCGAGGGCGGCGGCGGCGGCGGCAGGGCTCTTATTCTGTTTCAAGTGCAGCCTTGTCTTGAGGACATAAAAATCCGGATTCCCGCTGTCCAGTCCGATGGCTTTGTTCACCTCCTCCAGTGCCCTCAGGATCATCTCGCTCCCGTTATAGGACTGGGCCAGGTAGAAGTGCCGCAGCGGTTCCGGGACCGCTGCGGCGCTGGAATCGAGCCAGGGGGCATTTACGAAGAACGGCTCCATGATTTTCCAGTTCAGCTTCCCGGTCGCC
>JAUYIZ010000189.1 GCA_030688615.1 Desulfobacterales bacterium
GCAGCGTGGCCCATGATTTTATGCCCAATGCCTGGGGGGTTTACCGGCCCACGGCCGTTGAACTGGGGATCATGATGGGTAGTATCTGCCTGTTTTTATTTCTTTTTTTATTATTCATCAAGCATCTGCCTTCGATTTCCATGACCGAACTCAAGGAAACCCTGGCCCATGAGGAACACCATGGCCCGTAAACATGTGCTGGGACTTTTTGCAGACCAAAGCCGGGCGTTAGCGGCCATCAACGCCCTGGAAACATTGCCCTACCGGATCGAAACGGTTTATAGCCCGGTCCCCAGCGAAAAAATTCTTGCGGCCTTGCAACAGGGAAAAAGCCGGGTGGGATATTTTACCCTGGCCGGCGCAATATTCGGTTTTTTCGCCGGCTATGGCCTGGCTCTGTTTACGGCCGCCCAGTGGAATCTGATCGTCGGCGGGAAACCGGTTTTTGCCTGGGCGCCGTTTTTGATCGTGGCGTTTGAATGCACCATTCTTTTTGCGGTGCTCGGAAATTTCATGGGGTTTCTCATAAAAACCGGACTGCCCCGCTTCAGGAATACATTACCCTATGACCCCAGGTGCTCCGGCTATCATTTCGGCATTCTGGCCGCTTGTGATGAGAGCCGGCACAAAGATCTGGTCGATTTTTTCCGGGAAAATGAAGGCGAGGTCTCCGAGATATGAACGGGGCTGCTGAAAATATGCCGGCCAGGCGTTTTATACGGAAACCTGCACGGATGATCCTGCTGGTCCTGATCGTTTCCGGTGTTGGAGGCTTTATGGCCCAACTTGCCGGCAATCATCCGGAGCGGGCCTGGCAGACGTACCTGATTAATTTTCTGTTATGGTCGGCCATGGCCCAGGGCGCCGTGTTGTTCTCCGTGGTGATGGTTTTGACCCAGGCGAAATGGAGCGGGCCGATGCAAAGAATTTCCGAGGCCTTTGCCGCTTTTTTCCCGGTCTCGCTGGTCCTTTATCTGGTACTTTTTTTAGGCCGCAAGCACCTGTTTCCCTGGCTGGGCCAGGAGCTTCACGGCAAGGCGGTCTGGCTCAACGTGCCCTTTTTGTTCACCAGGGATTTTATCGGGCTGCTGGTGCTGTACGGACTGGGGCTGATGTACGTGGCCGCTGCGGTTAAAGCCCGGGCCGGCGGCCGCAATGGTCCCGGGAAACATCAGAAAAGAATATACGCCGTCAGTGTTCTTTACTGCCTGGTTTACGCGCTGGTGCTGTCCCTGATCGGGTTTGATCTGGTCATGGGCATGGATCCCCACTGGGTGTCCACGCTTTTCGGGGCCTACTCTTTTATCAAGGCCTTTTTTGTGGGAATTGCCGCCCTGATCGTGACCGCATCCTTCCTTTGCCTGCGCCGGGGAAAATCCTCCGTGCCGGCCTTTTCCCAATTGCATAACATGGGCAAGCTGCTTTTTGCCTTTTCCCTGCTCTGGGCGTATTTTTTCTACACTCAGTTTGTCGTGATCTGGTATGGAAACCTCCCGGAGGAAACCGGCTATGTCATTACACGGACCATGACGGCCCCGTGGAAACCTCTGGCGTGGCTGGTGCTGGCCCTCTGCTTTCTCCTGCCTTTTTTCATGCTCCTTAACCGGGCTGTCAAAACAAAACCATTGGCCATGATGCTGATCGGCGCGGCCGTAATCGCGGGGATCTGGCTGGAGCATCTTTTACTGATCGGACCGGCGCTGACTCCCGGAGCATCGCGGATTCCCCTGAATATGCCCGATGTTCTCATTACCCTGGGTTTTGCCGGCCTGGTGGCAGCGGCGCTGCTTTTTTTCCAGCGTGCGTTTCCGGATCATCTGGGGCCTGAACCGCGAGGTAAACCGGGGTGAAGTTCGCAACCGTTGGTGAAAGTGAGGTGTCAGCGGTCAGGTGTCAGGTGGGAGGGGGCAGTTTAACGGGGGAATGGGGTAACCATGAGTAATTTTATGGATGTGGAGAATCTTGAAGTCTATCAAAAGTTGTGTCGCTTGCACATTGACGTCTGTGACTTAACGCACAAGTGGCCCCAGGAAGAGAAATACGAGTTAGGAAGCCAAGCCAGGCGGTCCTCAAACAGCGCTCCTGCTCAACTTGCAGAGAAAAATGATGATCGGCATATCCGTAACAAAATCGAAGGCGTGAATCGCGGAAGGGGCGAAGCAGCTGAGACCATTCACCATCTGTTTATGGCGAAACTCAAAGGGTATATTACTGAAAAGGTGTATTTAGAATTTCGAGAACGTTACAAAGAGTGCATTCGTATGCTGAATGGATTGGAGAAAACATTGGAGCGGAAAATTCCGGAGCGAGAACGACGCTGGCAGCTATCCGAGGAACCGGCAGGGTATGGCGTAAATGATGAAACGCTCCTTCAGGGGTGGCCCATTAATGCCGAACAGGTTTCCTGACACCTGAAACCTGAAACCAAATAGCCGTGAAATAAGAACAGACCGGAAACAGCCATGAAAATCTCAGCAACCTACCGTCTTGATTTATACCCGGTGAACCGTAATGAAAACGGCCGCTGCAGTTAAAAATTTGCGGCGCCTGATGGGCCGGAACCGAACCGAACTGGCTTTGATCGGCCACGTTGTCGTTCTGACAGGGCTGTTTTTATATTTTTTTTATGGGTATCCTTTGATTCACCTGGGCCCGGAACAACCCATCCCTTTCAGCCACCGGGTCCACGCGGGGGACAAGAATATCGCCTGTTTATTCTGTCACAGCGAAGCGGACCGCTCGGCATTTCCGGGGATTCCCCCGGTGGAAAAGTGCCTGTTCTGTCATCAGTATATCATCGCCAATCATCCTGAAATACAGAAACTGCACGGCTATTTTAATACCGGGACCCCGATTCCGTGGAAGAAAGTCAATTATCTTCCCGAGCATGTCTTTTTCAAGCACCAGAGGCATGTGCGCAAAGAAATCGCCTGCGACCGATGTCATGGCCCGGTTGAAACCATGGACAGACTCTCCGGAGAAAAGTTTCAGATGGGATTCTGCGTGAACTGCCACAAGGAGAAAAAAGCGAGTGTGGACTGCTGGCTGGCATGTCATAATTGATGGATTGAATAACCCCGCCGCAAACGGCGGGGTTATTCAATCCATCACGTTTTAAGTTTTAAGATTTAAGTTTTAAGGAGAGCAACGCGTGACAACTGCAATGCAGGAAGGGGCCGGAAAAAATCAGACCGTCCTGGGTTTTTGCCTTACGGCGGGCCTGTGGATGACGGTGGGCGCCTTGGCCGGGCTTGTCGCGGCTATCGAGCTGATTGCGCCGGATCTTCTGGGCAATATCGCATGGCTCGTTTTCGGGAGGATCCGGCCGATTCATGTCAACCTGGTTCTGTTCGGTTTCGTGACTCCGGGGCTGCTGGCAACGGCATTTTATTACGTGCCCCGACTCTTGGGAACCCGGCTGTACAGTGAAAAACTGGGCCTGTTGACCGTTATTTTGTGGAATATCTTTTTAATCGCCGCTGTTGTGACCCTGGCCGCAGGATTTACCCAGGGCCGGGAATATGCCGAACTGATCTGGCCGCTGGATATTCTGGTGGCGGTCCTGTTCGCGCTGGTTTTTTACAATCTGATCATGACGGTCAAACAGCGCCAAGAACCGCTGCTGTACGTGTCGGTCTGGTACGTGTGCGCCGGCATATTCCTGACCGCGCTGACCTATTGCCTGGGCAATGTGATCTGGCGGCCCGACAGCGGGGCGCTGACGGGTCTTCCCGATGCGATTCTGCTGTGGTTTTACGGCCATAATATTTTCGGCCTGCTGTTGACCCCCCTGTCCATCGGCGCGGTTTATTATGTCATCCCGAGGGTCTGCCGCAGCCCCCTTTACAGCCACACCCTTTCTCTGTTGGGATTCTGGTCCCTGCTGGTGGTTTACACCCATATCGGAACCCATCATCTGCTGCAGGTTCCGGTCCCCACCTGGCTGAAGGTGATCGCCACGGTGGACAGCGTGGGCATGGTGATCCCGGTGATGGTGGTGCTCATTAATATCTGGTATACCGCCAAGGGAAAACTGGGAGAAATCCACGGGGATACGGGCGCCAAGTTTATTTTTACCGGCACGATCATGTATTTTTTTGTCAGTATCCAGGGTTCCATGATGTCTCTGCCCCAGGTGCAGCGGGTCACGCACTTTAATAACTGGGTGGTGGGACATGCCCATATCGGGGTGCTGGGGTTTGCCGGCATGGTGGCCCTCGGCGGTCTCTATTATGTTCTGCCCCGGGCGGCCGGAAAGCCTTTTTACAGCAGTTTTCTGGTGGATTTTCACTACTGGATGACTCTGATCGGGGTCACAGGCTTTGGGGTGGTGCTCACCATTGCCGGGTTGATTCAGGGCAACGCCTGGCTGAACGGGGAAACCGTGTACCGGGTGCTGCCCCAGGTTCACATTTACTATATATTGCGGGCATCCCTGGGCCTGATGATTTTTTCCGGGGCGCTGGCGGGGTTCTATAACATAATCAAGACGTTACTTTACAACCCGGGGGAACAAAATGCGCATGACGCCTAAAACCATCCTCTTCGGGGGCGGGATGATCCTTGCGGTGGTGGTGCTCGTGGTGGTTCTGGTGCCCTATGCGACCCGGCAGGAAACGCCCTCGGATATATTTCGGGTGCGAAGCCAGCAGGAGGCTCTGGGCAGAAAGGTCTATATTGCCAACGGCTGTGTTTATTGCCACAGTCAGTCCATACGCTCCATAGACTGGGGGCTGGGCGCCGAGCGGATTGCGCGGGCCGGCGACTATGTGGCGGACCGGCCGGTGCTTTTAGGATCCCAGCGGACCGGTCCGGACCTTTCCCAGGAAGGCGGCGAACACCCGGATGATTGGCATTTGGCCCATTTTATCAACCCCCGCCACACCCGGCCCGCCTCCATAATGCCGCCCTTTGCCTTTTTAGGCGCCCAAAAAATGGAACAGCTCACCCGGTATGTGCAGGGGCTGGGTTTCAAGGACGCCGACCGCCGCATGGCCCGGCAGCGGTTTTGGAAACAAAAGGCGATCGAGGCCTACGAGAGCGGGCCGGATGAAAATATCAAGTGGCTCCATGACATGGTTCCCGCAGGGTGGCGCAATATCCCGAACCCCTATCCCACCACCGAGGCGGGTCTTGCCAGGGGCCAAAAGATTTACCAGGAGTTCTGCACGGGCTGCCATGGCCCCATCGGGGACGGCATGGGCCCGGCCCAGCCTTCTCTTTATCCGCCGCCGCTGAATTTTACCCTTTTAAAAAACCGGGGCATTTCCGGCGGCATACTCTATTATCAGATCATGAACGGAATCACCGGCACCGCCATGCCGTATTTTAAAAAGGATCTGGAATCTGAGAAAATATGGGACGTGGGAAACTATGTGGCCGTGGCCTTTATCAATCAGACGGACGCCAATGCGCAGCCCCGCGGTATTGATGCGGCCAATGAGCCGTAAATGAAAAAGAAGGGGTCCAGGGGTCGAGGGTTCAAGGGGAAATAGATCGAGGATCGGGTTTCTGGGGCCGGGGAGCAGAGGGCAAGGATTTGTGATTGACGATTGTCGATTGGCGATTGAAGGAAATTTATCAATTTTAATAAGATCGAGCGGAGCGATTCAACAAATCAACAATCAACAATCGACAGTCAACAATCATAATTGCGGCGAGAGATTTAAAAAGTCATATAATTTTGACTTTGAAATCCATCAACTGTTGAAAAGGATCTAAACATGGCCATATGGCCGGACAGGAAAACGCTGACAGATATCATCAGAATAAAACTGCTGCGAAATATTCTTTTCGGATATCTGATCATCTCCGCCGTGTTTCCCCTGTACGGCATTTTTTTCGGCATCCCGGCCTTCAGGCAATTTTTAGTCAAAGACACGGAAAATCAAGCCATACATATCGCTCGCCGTCTGTTGAACAGGCTAAACGTTGAAAAACATCTTCTTTCAGAAAAGGTGTTTCCGGGCAGCCTGAACAGCTATGTCAAAGATTTGCAAAAAGATTTCCACCTGGAGAAGGTAAAGATATTCACGCAGGAAGGAGAGGTCCTGTATTCGACGGATGCCCATGAAATCGGGAACATGAATACAAAAGATTATTTTCATAAGATTGTTTCCCGGGGGGAAATATTTTCCAAATGGGTCAAGACAAACAAATCATCCGCTGAAGGTCAATCGTTCGCGGTCGATGTGATGGAAGTCTATGTCCCCGTTTTAAAAGATGGCCGTTTTATCGGCGCTTTTGAAATTTATTACGACGTCACCGAACAAAATAATGAGTTTAATGCCGTGCTGTGGCGCTCTTTTTTGGCCCTCGGGGTTCTTGGCGCGCTTATTTTTTTTGCGGTCGCCTGGTTCCTGGTCAATGCCAGCAAAATCTACACCCGGCGCATTGAGGAAAAAGCGGAGCTCAATCAAACCCAGGCGCGCTATCTCGAGATGGTCGAGGCCTCCAGCGAGGCCATTGTTTCCATCAATGAAAAGATGCAGGTCATCCAGTGGAACAGCGCCGCTTCCAGGCTCTTTGGATATCAAAGTGAAGAGGTGATGAACCGGTCCATCGGCCTGATGATCGACGAAGAATACATCACAGGCCAGATGGAAAGTTTTCAGCCGTTTGTCCGGTTGGGAAACAGTGCTGATATTGCCAAAACGGTTGCCACGGAAGGGCGCAGAAAAGACGGCGCCATTTTAGCCCTGGAATTTTCGTTTTCGATGTTTGCCGCAAAAGGCGTGCGGACCTTTACCCTGATCATCCGGGACGTTACCGTTCGGAAGCAGGCCGAGGCCGAACATCGGCGCAGCTTTCAGATTCAGTCCATCCTGAACCGGCTGCTCCGGGTTTCCCTGGATAAAGTCCCTCTGGAAAAGATGTTGCAACAGTCCCTGGAACTGATTCTGTCCATTCCATGGTTTTCATCCCTGTCCAGGGGCGCTGTTTTTTTAGCTGAGGACAATATGCTGGCCATGAAGGTGCATCACGGCCTGGGCGAGCCGATCACAACCCTTTGCGAGCGGGTTGAGTTCGGCAAATGCCTCTGCGGCCTGGCGGCATCATCCGGAAAGCTCGTGTTCGCCGACAGGGTGGATGAACGTCATGTCGTCCGCTTTGAAGGGATGCCGGACCACGGGCATTATTGCACGCCGCTGGTCACAAACGGCGACATTTTAGGCGTGATCGACCTGCAGCTGGATGTCGGTCACCAGCGGGATGAAAATGAAGAAGGGTTTCTGCAGGCCGCAGCCCATGTCATGGTGGGGGCGATTAAGGGCAGAAAAGCAGATGACGCCCTGAAGGAGACCCTGCAGGATTTAAGGGATGCCATGGGCGGCACCGTCCAGTTGCTGTCTTCCACCCTGGAGATCAGGGACCCCTACACGGCAGGGCATCAAAAACGCGTGGCCGATCTGGCCCGCGCCATTGCAAATGAGATGGGAGTTTCAAAAGAGATTGTCGATGGCATCCGCATGGGCGCTTTGATTCACGACATCGGCAAGATCAGCATTCCGGCCGAGATTTTAAGCAAACCCGGCAGGATTTCTGCGGCCGAGTTTGCCCTGATTAAAACCCATCCCGAGGTGGGCTACAACCTGTTAAGGGAAATCGACTTTCCCTGGCCGGTTTCCCGGATGGTCTATCAGCATCATGAAAAGATGGACGGGTCCGGATACCCCCAGGGACTTTCGGGCCAGGACATATGCCTGGAAGCCCGGATCCTGTGTGTGGCCGATGTGGTCGAGGCCATCGCGTCCCACCGGCCTTACCGGGCGGCCCTGGGGGTTGACGTCGCCCTGGAGGAAATTGAGAAGCAGAAGGGTATCCTTTTTGATTCTCAAGCGGTTGAGGCTTGTGTGAGGCTTTTCAGGGAAAAGGGCTTTCAGATGAAATAAACTGGTTTATCTGGTTGTCTGGTTTATTTGGTTTGTCTGGTTGATTTGGTCATTCAACGTTCAACGTTCGATGTTCGATGTTCATTATTCCTGCCCCCTTGCCCCCCCTTGACCTCTTCTGTTTAGGTCTTCTGGTGGTTGTTTGTCTTAACGGCCACGCCTAAAATTCCTAGTTGTTTGCATTCAACCGTTTCTTTTAAGAGCAGTTTATTCGCATCTAAGGCGCTCTTCAGGTCACGGCTGTCAAATCGATTGTCCCGCGGGTGAAGCAGCACATGCCGGGTAATCGGGTTCTGATACAGGGCCGGGTAAATTTCTTCCATAAAATACACGCCGCCTGTTTTCAGCACCCGGGCGACTTCAGCCAGGCCTGCCTGCCAATCCGGCACATGGTGTAAAAACCCGAAGCCGAATACCGCATCCATGGAAGCCTTCCGGAAAGGCAGCTGCGTGCCGTCTCCCACATAGAGCGACAGGTGCTCTTGCCGGGCAAAGCGGAATTTTTTTGCTTTTTGAATCATGCAAAAATCCAGGTCCAGGGCATACAGGCGGGCGGGATGGAAATTTTTCAGTATCAGACCGGCCCCGGCCCCCCGGCCGCAACCCACCTCCAGGATTTGGGCGCCGGGTTCCAGGCGGAACATTTTCCGGAAGCGGCGGATCTCGAATTTCTGCTGAACGACCCGCAGGGGATTATTGATCACCAGTTTTTCCACTCGGTTCAGTTTCATGCTTTACCCCTTGGCGGCTTCGTAAAAAGTATCCCGCCTCTGGATTGTTGATTGTCGATTGTTGATTGTTGATTTGTTGAATCGCTTCGCTCTATCTTATTTTAACTTGATAGAATTCCTTCAATCGCCAATCCATTCTGTTTTTTAACCGTAAACCGGTAACTGTAAACAGATCTTACCCTTGAACCCTTTCTTTGTTATTTTTCAGCCAGGTGAATCACCGCGATGCCGTTTGTCAGGTTGCGCTGGGTGACACGGCTAAAACCGATATTTTTCAGCATGGCCGTCAGTTCATGGGGCAGCGGAAACGTCCGGATGGATGCGGGAAGATGGGTGTAGGCCTTCCTGGAACCGACGATAACTTCCCCGAGAAACGGCATGCCATAATAAGAATAAACATCGTAAAGCCATCGAAATACGGCAGATGTGGGCCTTGAAAATTCCAGGCACATCATTTTTCCGCCGGGCCTTAAAATGCGGTACATCTCGGAAAATCCCTGCCGGATGCTGGGCACGTTGCGGATGCCAAAGCCCACCATGGCCGCATCAAAGGTCTGATCGCAAAACGATATCCTCAGGGCGTCCCCCCGGATGTAATCCACCCGTTTTCTGGCCCGCCGGTAAGAAGGCTTGCATTTTCCGGCCTGGATCATGGCGCTGTTGATGTCATATAAAACCACCCGGCCGGAGGGGCGGACCCTGCGGTCGGCCAGCACGGCAAGGTCCCCGGTGCCGCCGCACAGGTCCAGCACGCGATCCCCCGGGTTCAACCCCATCAGATCGACGGCCGCCCGTTTCCAGAGATGATGAATGCCGAAGCTCAACACCGTGTTCATCAGGTCATATTGACGGGCAATGGTCTCAAAATGCTGATAAACTTTCCGGGCCTTTTCTTTTTCGGATACCCGGTCGAATCCGAAATAAACGGCCCTGTCGGAGTTTGTCCCGGCCTGGTCGTGAATATTTTTCTTTGGCCCGTTGAGCCATGGATATTTTGTCCGGTTCATCTGGTTTATCTGGTTATCTGGTTGTTTGGTTGTCTGGTTGTCTGGTTTTCCACGAGCCCCGATCCCTGATCTATTTCCCCTTGAACCCTTCTTCTGCAAGTTATTTAAAAGCATATAGGCAAAATAGCGTTGCATGTCAATGCCCTCTTGGTTATCATGCAGGAATGGAATTTTCCGGTCTGCTGTATGCGGTTTATTTTGCCGCCGGCCTGGGTGCGAGCGTCGGCCATTGCATGGGAATGTGCGGCCCCATCGTGGTATCTTTTTCTTTTAAGTTGCAGGGTAAAAACACCTTCGTGCCGCATCTGCTTTACAACGCCGGCAGAATAAGCACGTACGCCCTGGCGGGCGGAACCATCGGCGCCATGGGGTCGTTGGCCCGGATGGCGGTGGGTATTTCTTGGGTACAACAGGGCGTAATGATTTTTACGGGGGTGGTGATTGTCTTCATGGGGATGACCCTGGCCGGCTGGATTCCGTTTAAAAATCCCTTTTCAGAGGATGTGGGTTCAAAGGGAATCCTTACCGAAGGGTTTCGCAGGTTGCGTTTGGTCGATTCTCCCTGGATCTATTATCCATTAGGGTTGCTTCTAGGGCTGTTGCCCTGCGGTGCGGTTTATACCGCGCTCATGGCGGTGGCTGGTGCAGGAATGGAAGCTAAAAGTTCGGCCGGCGGTTTTTTGCTTGGCTTTGGCCTGATGCTCGCTTTTGGCCTGGGCACGGTTCCTGTGTTGTTGCTGTTAGGGAAGCTTCCCGGCACACGATGGGTCCGGTCCGTAAAAATACTGCACCAGGTCGCGCCGCTTTTGATGATTCTTCTCGGGGTCCATTTTATCGTTAAAGGGATAGTCTATTGACCGGTAATAAATAATACTTGATCATACAAATGAAGTTGCTTCACGGTAAAAGCCGACCACACAATTCCCATTACAAAAATCGTCCTGGATGAGGAATATATCCGAGAAACGATGATGATCCAAATCCCATTTCGGCCTGTACAACATACTGGCGTTTTGTTCGTGAAAAACAACCACCCTTTCGCCATACACTACCTTCCAGAAAGCGAGTTCTTATCATTAATATTTATAAGAAGCCGCCATACTTTCCTGACAAATCCTTTATCTTCAACAGAATTCCGAATCTATTCTCCCCCTTAAACCGCTTAATCGTGATGCAGAGGGAGACAATACTACATCCCAGCGATCCGGCTTGGATTTCCCCCCATTTCGTAAACTTACCCATCCCATTGAAGGTTGGACTGCTCGTATTTTACCAACGGTTTCCCGAATGGTACGTTCAACTGATGAGGGGCGAGATATTTTGCTCTTTGGTACTGGATACTGTGTAGTAATGTAACTCTCCGGAGCAAGCATTACGATTCTTGCTACGTCTTTGTCTGTAGGCACCTTCTTCCCTGCATGGTAAAAAGGCGAAAGAACAGCTATCGGGGGTTGAACCATCATATCAGACCATACTTTGTCATGATGGCCAGTTATTGATCCATGATGAGGCACTTTATATATAGAGGCACGTCCTTGTGGACGTTCTGCAGACTGAACAATTGCGGACCAGCCAGTCAAAGGGTCACCTTTCTCCTCAAGATCTGAACCTAATAAAATTTTAACAGAACTACTTTCTATCCAAAGGGCTACAGCAGCATGGTTGGGACGGAGGTATGGTGCGCGCTTCTTTGTTTGCCGAGGCGGTGGGATCAACTCTGCTATTCCGCGAAGAAAAAGATCAAATTCCTTGTCAGATGGAGATAGTGTCGTCACAATACATGAATCAGCGGGGCCTTCGGCTGGCAAGTTTAGAACAGGACGATTAGCTATGGCAAAAGCTCGCCTATGTGAGAGACG
>JAUYIZ010000206.1 GCA_030688615.1 Desulfobacterales bacterium
ACTGAGAGAACTCTGCCAAGATCATGGCTTTGTGTCGGAAGGATTGCCCCGATTCGAGGGGATTGAGACTCTGACATCCCCTGCCAAGCGTTTATTCTCTGCTTGGTCGGAAGGATTGCCCCGATTCGAGGGGATTGAGACCCAAATAAAAGGGTCAGTTTCCTGCTGTTTCATTTGTGTCGGAAGGATTGCCCCGATTCGAGGGGATTGAGACCAGCTTCAACCGCCTCTTCCCTTGAGAGCGGGATACTGTCGGAAGGATTGCCCCGATTCGAGGGGATTGAGACTTCGTCGTTGAAAAATAGCTCGTCACCAGCGATTTCTGTCGGAAGGATTGCCCCGATTCGAGGGGATTGAGACTCTTTGCGGCGGCTTTCGCTTTTTGGCGTTTCGTGTCGGAAGGATTGCCCCGATTCGAGGGGATTGAGACGAAGAGCGGGGGGAGGGACTAGTACCGTGTCTCAAAAGTTCTGTTCTTGTTTTTGGCAATTTGACTTTTGGAGCTAGTTCTCTTATGCAGCCTTGGCTAACGGTTCTGTATGATTGATGACTATCTCAAGGAACCTGTCGTAAGCCTCACGGGTTTTGATATTCCCCCGAGGTCTGGTGTCTGATTCGACGATATGGGAGATATAATCTTCCTTCTCTGTGGCGACATGAATCAGATGAAGCCAGTCGGCTTGGGGTATGAGGTTGAGATATTTTTTCGCTAAATTGCTCATGAGTAATAGCTGGCTTGTAAGAAACTTGACGTCCATTTGGTCTGTTTCAATAGAGAGCAATCTGCAGAAACGGCGGACGGCCTTTTCATGCAATCCCTCTCCGGTGTAGGACCAGTTAAAGGGATGAGCATAGAATTCGTTCCACGTGTCGATAAAGGCGATGATGCATTCACGAAGGTGATCGACAGAGGAAAACTGATCATATCTTAGGCACTTGCCTTTGAGGATACCAAACCAGATCTCTACCATATTCAGCCAGGATGCATGAAAAGGTACGAAATGAACAACAATCCGTTTGTCAGTAGATTGGAGCCATTGTCGACGTTCGGTCCCGGTTTTGAGAGGTGAATAGGCCACACTGCTGAGTTCCGCTACTGTTCGACAAAAATCGTCATGGTAATGAGCGCTCAAATTGTCCATGATATAATGGATGACAGCATCCGTTGGATGCATTCGGACATGTCCGGAGAAGACCTCACACAGCGTGTGTCGATTATGGTTTTCGGCACACTGGCCATAAACCTGGCCGGTCGCTGGGTTCAAGAAGGCCAGTAGATCGGTGGTGCCATTTCGGCGATAGTCGAAGTCTTCAAGCGCAGGCTGATCAGCTGCAGGGGGCAAGGTGGGGCTGAGACGCTTCAGAGCCTGAATACATGTGCATTCGTCGAAACAGTATAGGTTTTGCGGTGGATTGGAATAGAGGCCGATGACATGTTCCATCTTTGGAAAAAAATCCGGATCGGTAATCTGCAGGTAGTATTTTCGGCGGTGGGGACGTAGTGCATGTTCCAATAGAATCCGATGGATGGTTGCATGACTGATGGGGCCTCCAAGAAATTCAAAGTGCTCTTTGAAATACTTCTGTGCATCACGCAATGACCATCGATGAACACCTGGAAGCGGTGGACACTGCTGACAATAGACGGCAATGGTCATGAGCCGGTCAGACGTAGAAAAGCGACGAGGTCGTCCAGAACGCTGGATATCGGTAAGGGGCTTTCCCTCTTCAACGCGGCATATCCACCTGGCAACTGTTGTTGGATGCGTTTCAGTGAAAATGGCAATACTTCTGTTGTCGATGTTCGCCAGATTCAAGGCTGCAATGGTGGCACGTTGCTGTAAACGGTCTTTTAGCAAGGGTCGGGCTGGCATCGGCAGCAGCTTGTGTTTCATGTTGAGGATCAATTTTTGGAATTTTTTTTTGCCCCGGTCAATAGCTGCGGCAAAGATTGCTTGATTTCCCTCAACCCCATCTGAGCGAGATGATGGCGCACGGTTCGAGGAGGCACCGAGATATTGCACCGCTCCTTCAGTTCTGTTGATATCTTGTTGCCCGAGGTTTGTCCGGACGTGATGATATCCACAGCAAACTGCTGGACAAGTTCCGCTTTGATCGGCGCGGAGACACGATATTCCTGTTTCTGGCCTTGACGGTGATCGACAAGGGAGCATGCGCCCTCCTCACTGAGCCGCCGTGCAAGGGTCGTTGTGTGGAACGGGGTTAACTCCAGGGCCTCAGCGACACCCCGTTTCCGGAGAAGGTCGTTGTTTAGCATTGTGAGCAAAACGATCTTAAGTTGCAGAGAGTCCTGTCGAAGGAGTCTGAGATATCTGCCACCGAGGTCGACCACGATATGGTCCTCCTCCGTTTTCAATGTGATCGGTGCCGGCTCTGCCTCGACCTCTGGGAGGAAGGTGGAAACCCTTCGTCTTCGATCCTCGAAAGCCCCGAGGCCGTCACGGGTAACCGCCTTGATGATCGACTTTGCGGTCTCCAGTGGAATGCTCAACAATTGTGCAATCGCACTACGGTTGACGCCAAGCAGATACAAGGCGAAACAAAGAAAGCGTTGAACGACGCCAGGTCCAAGCGTTTTTTTGGCCTGGCCGATCCGGTTTCTTGAAAGCTGAGCAGAAAAGCTGATGTTCCGGCAATTTATCAATGGTACATTTTCCATTGTATATCCCCCACTATGATAGAGTTTATCACCATAGAAGCCGATACAAAAGGCTGTATTGACGTTATCTCTACCATATAATGGGTTAAGTGTCTACCAAAAATTAAAATGTTATATTGCCATTTTTGGGGACAGAACTTTTGAGACACGGTACTAGTACCTTTTTCATTTTTCCCCCTTTCTGATACTTGTTTGTAATTAAATGGGGGGCTTTGTGGCCCCTACGACCCTGGACGGTTTGGCTGTTAAAGCATAAATAATTTAGAATTGCTGAAAATTGACTATGCCCGGAAAAGGCCCTTTTGAACGAACAGCGCCAGAGTGCCGGCCAGATCGCTCTGGCGCCGGCCCGTTTCGTCGATCCGGCCGGCCTTCAAGGCGGCGATCTGTTTCAGGACCCTTTCGGCGGCCGGCGCCATTTCGGATTTCAAGCCAAAATGGGCAAAGGTTTGGGCCAGTTCGGCCATCTCCTCCGAGCGCCGGGCCGCATGCACCGGCAAGGCGGCGATGCTCCCGCCCACTTTTTCCACCAATCCCGGAAAGCTTTGGTCGTAGCGCTCCATGAGGGCATCCAGCAATCCCACGTGGCGGGCGCCTGTCAGGAGTTCGGCCAGCAGGCTTTGAAGCCCTTTGGTCAAACCGGCGTAGAGGATTTTAAAACTGGAGGCCTGGCCGAATTGGGGACCGAGGATCTTTACGCTAAAGCCGAAGGCGCTCAGTTGACGGACAGCATCGGCCTGCTCGCCGGACGCATAAACCACGGCGTTCTGGGCCAGCCTTGAGGCTGAACCGATGATGCAGCCGTCAACGCAGGTAACGCCCAAAGGATGCAGGGCATCGTGAACGGCCGCGGCTGTCATGGGGGATATGGCGTTGGCATCCAAAAAGAAAAGGT
Source organism: Desulfobacterales bacterium (assembly GCA_030688615.1). GTDB lineage: Bacteria > Desulfobacterota > Desulfobacteria > Desulfobacterales > JAUYIZ01 > JAUYIZ01. The sequence goes on from JAUYIZ010000206.1 coordinate 3,576, forward strand.
CCTTTCTCCCTGTCGCCGCCACGGCTGCGGCCACCGTCTGAGCAACCGCCACGGCGGCCGACGGCACCACCAGGGACACGATCAGGTCGCATTCGGCCACCAGCTGCCCGGCGGAATCGACGACCCGCACGCCGGCGTTTTCAGCCCTTTTTTGCGTGACGGCGCTGCGGTCGCGGGTGCGGCTGACCACATCCACGTCGTGCCGGCGTAAAAGCCGCGCCCAGTGAAAACCCATTTCGCCGATGCTCAGAATGCCGATATGCTTAAAATTCATCTAACCCCCTAGTTCAGGCCCATCCACGAATCTTTTTTTGGTCACGACGGTGTTTCCAATTCATAAAGGAGCAATTTTCCGCAAGGTCAAGGAAATCAAGGAATTGCGCGGAGACGTACGAAGGTACGTCGCACAAGCAATTCCGAAGATTGACGCCGAGATTGCGGAAAAGGGCCATTTATGGATGGAAACTAGTTCAGGCCCTGGACATTTGCCACCTGTGCTTTGTAACTGGGGTCGGCTTGAATCGCCTGCTGGAAGAGCTGGCGCGCCTTGGCTTTGTCCCCGCGATCCAGGGCATCCAGGCCCTGGGAGAAGAACAGGGCCGCTTCCATGCTGCTTTTGCCTGCCCCGCCCGGGGACAGTGCCACCTTCAGGGAGGCGGCAATCTTCTGGGCCAATTGGCGTTCCAGTCCGATGAAGGCGTCGCTGCCACCTTCGATGCTTTCGGCCATGATCAGCTCGCCGGTTTCCACCTTGACGATGCGGGTGTCGATGCGCACGGCGTCTCCCAGCACCACAAAGGAGCCGAAAGAGATGGACTGGGCGCCTAAAAGCCTGCCGGCGCGGACGGCGGTGGCCTCGTCCACGCTGCCGCTCTGGCTCAGGGCGATCTCCTTGAGCAGGGCCGCGATCTTGGACCGCTCGATGAGGCGCAGGGAGGTGCCGGCATTTTTCAGATCGGTGATCAGCATGGCAGCCAGGCCTCTTCCCAGCGGCGCATAGCGCTCAGGATCGGTGATGGAGTTGTTTTCAAAGGGCAATACGGCCAGG
>JAUYIZ010000208.1 GCA_030688615.1 Desulfobacterales bacterium
CAACAAACGGTTCAGATTGTGGTTCGCTTCGCTCACACAATCTAACCTTATTCGTTATGCCAATTCTCTTATTATATGCCTTGCCAGATCTTCATCTATCTCGACATGCCTTGGGACAGGCTGCTTCTTGCCAGTTTTGGGATTTCTGTACAAGTCATGACGGTTACCGTGCCTCACGAGAACACACCCAACTGCAGTGATCTTTTTTATCAACTCTTTTCTCTTCATACGTTCAGGGCAAGTTCTCTGACTTCGTGATGTTCAGGAACATCTTCCATAGCCATAAGCATATAGGCGTCTTTCATGTTCGCTTCGAGTTCTTCGAGGGTTTTGCCCTGAGTCATTATTTCTGGATGCTCGAGCAGCTTCCCTACCCAAAGCTTTTCCCCTTTCCAATAGATCATTTTTAGTTTTGTTTCCATTCCGTGCCCTCCTTACTGCAATTTTGTGCAAATATAATATCATACGGAGAAAAAATAGGGAACGTGCCGTATAACCGGCTGGCAATGGAGCGCAGCGGAATTGCCAGTCCGAGTTGATACGGTTGGGCAGCCGCCGGTCAGAACAGACTCCTCTGCCTCCCTCCTGCCTCTTGAAGCGGGCCTGTCGCAGCTCTGAGAACCTTCTCTCGTACATCCCTCCCACATCCAGAAAGGAGACGCTCCCAATCAGCCTCGGCCTTAAAGGTGAGGAACCGCTTGGCCGGCGCGGCGATAGATAAGAAGTTGCTTTATAAAGGATATGATATGGCAAGAGAGTGGTTGTATGTCAAGAAAAAACGCAACTATATGTTGTATAGGCCAAGATGCTTCAAGATCTTTTCGATGAGGTTAGCAAAAAATTAGCCGATAAAATCACAACATCTGAAGAAAAGGATTTAGCTCGTAGAGCAACGTTAATAGATGGGGATATTGCTGATATCGTCCAGGATATTGGACTGAAAACCTGCAAGCAGGTTTTAGAAAAAACCCGAGATAAAATAGCCTGAATTCCCATGCAATTGATTACCGCTAACGAATAATTTGCTAAAGACATTTCCGCCTAAGGGCGAAGGTTTATACCCTGCCCCTTGGAAATAAATATTAAGTAGCATCCAGCGCATCCTTCAAATTTTCAACTACATAATCCATGTCTTCCTCACTCAATACAGGTCCGCTGGGAAGATAAAAGCTGTTGTAGGCGACAGAATTGGCAATTGGGCAATCTTCCTTCCGGGTCAGCCCGCGGGCAATGAAAATATCCTGGAGGTTGTACGGGATGAACCCCTCGCGAGACTCGATCCCTTTGTCCTGAAGATATTTCATTATTCGACTCCTTTGGGCCAAATTTTTATTTTTAAGCACCACGTGATACATCCAGTAAACATTTCTCGCATATGGTTTCTCTACAGGAAGCTGAATCTCATCAATACCCCGAAGCTTCTGCTCGTAATACGCAGCTATCCGCCGCTTGTTTGATATGATTTCTTCAATCTTCTCTATTTGTGCACATCCTATTGCTGCCTGGAGGTTGGTCAATCGGTAATTATATCCAATATCCTTGTGCATGAACTTGAGATCATCACCAAAAGCGAGGCATTTAAAAGAGCGCATTCTTTCAGCCAGCACGGCGTCATTGGTAGTTACCATTCCGCCTTCACCGGTCGTGATGATCTTGTTGGCATAAAAACTGAAGCAGCCGGCATCACTCAGGCTGCCCACTTTTTTGCCTTTGTACAGGGCACCGTGAGCCTCGGCACAGTCCTCAACTACAGACAGGTTATACTTTTTTGCAATATCATTCACCGGATCCATATCCACCGGATGACCGAAAAGATGCACCACCAGTATTGCTCTGGTTTTTGGAGTGATTTTTGATTCAAGCAGGGCGGTGTCCATGTTGAGTGTATCGGCTTGGATATCTATCGGTACCGGTATGGCGCCTTGATACAAAACAGCAAAAAAAGATGCCATATTGGTAAGAGTTGATACAAGCACTTCATCGTTCTGCCTGATGCCCAGTGCTACTAAGGCAAGGTGCAAGGCATTCGTGCCGTTTGAAACTGCTACTCCGCTGGTGCAATCGCAATAACGAGCGAACATAGATTCAAAGTTGCCTATGAAATTGCCGCTGAAACCGGATATTTCGCTTCTGGATAAGGCTATGTTGACAGCTTCGGTTTCAGCTTGGCCTAAAAACGGTTGCGAAACGAATATTTTTTTCATTTATATCCCTTTCTATAGAGGATAGTCCAACCTGAATGTGTCATTTTCATAATTATCCCCGCCCCGCGGCCCTTTAGTTAGCACGAGCAGTTCAGATTGCTCAACAGCCATGAGCGCATGGCTTTCACCTGGCACGGTGACTACAAAATCGCTCTTGGTTATTAGGGTTTCAACCTTTTCCCGATTTGGCAACTGAGTGATAATTTTTATTTTCCCGGATAGTACATAGTTCCATTGATAGGTCTCTTTGTGGTAATGATTGGCTCTGACCGCACCCTTTGCGAAAGATATTATCGTAACTGCGTTAATCTCCTCGTCCTGAAGCAGATCAGTGATCACGCCCCTTTCATCAGTATGAGCCGGCTTGAGATCAATTTTTTTCATTTCCCCCCCTCTTTCAGGCGCTAAACGACCTTTGGCATTGGTATCGGGATTATGAACTTGCCGCCTAGTTTCCTGTATTCGTCAAGATTTTTCATTATCTCTTCGGCAAAATTCCAGGCAAGAAGCAAGGCGTAATCTGGCTGTTTTTCAAGCAAATAATCGTCCGGCACAACAGGTATATGCATCCCCGGAGTATATCTGCCGATCTTAAGAATTGATTTTTCAGTAACAACGTCAAGGATTTCGGGACCAATACGACAATAATTAAGCAGTGTCATCCCTTTCGCTGGTGCGCTGACTCCGACTATGCTCTTCCCTTCACGTTTTAATGAATGAAGTAGCCACGTCAGTTCTGCACGATTTATTTTTACCTGATCTGAGAATTTGTCAAGGGTTGCGTGAGAATAAATCCCCATGGCATTTTCCTCATCCAACAGATTTTTTACTATTCCGCTGACCGGATAGTTTCCCTTGTCCGATACATATACTCTGAATGATCCGCCGTGAATATCAGCAAGCTGAATGTCAATTATCTCCATGTTGTGTTGAGCGAGAAAGCTTATTAGAGGCTTCACGGAAAGATATGAGAGATGCTCGTGATAGACGGTGTCGTACTGGATCGTTTTTAGCAGATTAACAAAATATGGGGCCTCGAAAATAAAAACCCCTTTTTTCTTAAGCATTCTCTTGATGTTAGGCATGAGCAGATGGAGATCATCTATATGTGCAAAGACATTTGTCCCGGTTATTACCGATGCCTTGCCCTTGTCTTCAAGTATCTTATCCACAGATTCAGCATTAAAAAAATCACATATCGTATCAATTCCTCTTTTCTGCGCCAGCATCACAATGTTTGCCGCAGGATCTACACCCTGCACAGAAACACCACTATTTTTAAATGCTTCAAGTAATACACCTACATTGCTGCCGATATCAACCACGAGATCCTGCTTGCCTAGACCAAATTTTCCGACTACTTCCTTGGCAAAAGAATCCCAGTGGGCATGACCGGTCTTTGTAATCGAAGACTCATAAGGATAATCGTTGCGGTATAATGTTTCGGGTGATACTACATACGTCAATTGCGCCAATCCGCAATCATCACACATTTTTATTTCCAGGGGATAATATATTTCCTGCTCTTTCATCTGCTCTTTTCTTCTAAACTGATCCGCAGGCGGAGAAAACCCCAAATCAAGAAACAAATATAAGTTGCGACTTCTACACATCCGGCATGTATACACTACACCCTCCAATCAAGTAAAATAATGAATAAAAGCCCAGGTAAAAACGGCTGACTTCATTTTTTTACTACGCCCGCTTCACGATGAAAAAAAACCAAAACTCGGATTAATCGTTGCAATATTCCCTTTCTCCCTTGCGCGAGCCCTAAGTTTACGAAAATGCCTCTGCGGGATAACCTATGTCAATACGGAATGTCAATTTTTAACATTACCGCTCTTATGGATCATGGCGCGTATCCCGCGCAGTACAGGCAAGTGACTCAACCAAGAAACGATTGCATGCGGGTTCAGTGCTCTACGATAAATATCATAGCGGGAACCGCCAACCGCATGACCCTTATATTCCCGGGTCACAGCTTCTTGGGGAACAGACAACAAATGCTGGATGTCGCCGGTGCGTCCGGCGGCAATCAACTGACGCCACACAAGGCTGTGGCGTCTGGCGTACTCACGCCAGTTCAGATTGGAAACCCCCTCGAGCCTGTTCTTCATATCGTTGGCCAGAGAACGAAAAACGTCCAATACGTCTTTATACTCCATGACCGGGTGGGTAATCCCGTGGGGTATATCCAGATGAAAACCTTGCGGCGTGATAATCGTTTTCACACCGGATGCCAAGGCATCAAGGGTTCCCAGAGAGCCTTCGTCTTTTCCGAGATATAAATAGTAATCAAAAACCGGGATTGCCCTGAGAATCGTTTCATAATCTTTCTGGTAATCGTCGGTTTCCTGAAAATATGTGACTTTTGCTCCCGCCTTCTCGAGCTTTGAAATTACATCCTCCCATCCTTTGCCAAAAATCCTGAACTCGAATGCATCCAGTCGGAGGTCTCCGGCAAGCCTGACAAGCAGGTCCTCCCGTTTTCTGCCGTCCGGATACACCCGGGTCGTAATGCCGATGACAATTCTCTTCTGGGAAACCAGGCCATCATGTGCCGGAGGAATGAAACACAGCGCTTCGCTCCGAATACCAAAGTTTTTAAGCTGCTGAACCGTATCGCTTGATATGCAAATTCCCATGTCGACATAGTGTTTCAGTTCGCTCTTGACCTGTTTTATTTTATATATGTTATCAAGATGGGTGATAAACATCGTACTCGGAACATTACTGGGCAGATTGGCAAAAGCCCAGCTCATATGATGATTTACATCCACATCCCGTAACGGCCGGTCCGACATTTCCGCCGTAAAGTCAAAGCCCTTCAGATGTTCCTGAAGACGATGGGCGATCTTCTCTAAAATCCAGGTCTTATTGTACGGTTGGAGGATCAGCGCAACCCTGAACATGCTCATAGGCTTGACACCTTTCTCAACAGACCCAGCCGGAAGCAAAGGTAAGCGGTCAGAAAAAATATCAACGTGGACGTCAGGGACCACCCAATAGCCGCGCCGGTGATTCCCATCGAATATACCAGGGGAACAAACAGAATTAGTCCGACCAAATTCGCAATAAAGCTCCCGAGCAGCACAATCTCGGGACGTCCGGCCGCAGAAGCCAGCGGATGAGCCCAGATCAAGGGCGCCGAAAGGATGACCCAGACCGCCATATAAGGGAAAATCGCTGAAATAGCGGAAAAATCATTCCCGAAAATCCAGTTTCCGAAGAAAACAAGACTTGCCCACGTGATCGAGATCATCCCCAGCGAGATGACAAACAATACCCAGGTTACACTCTTAATAAAGGAAATCAAGGCTTCAGCTTTATTTTCAGCCTGCATTTTTTTCAGCTCCGGCATAAGCACAAGGAAAAATGGATCCACGGCACGCCACATCATATTCACAACATTTTTCGACATATTGTAAATACCGACCAGTTCCACACGCACGAAAACACCTGTGATCGCAACGTCCAGATCGCGCACCAGAAAATCTGACAACGATATGCCCAGATTGGAAAAAATATACCGGCGGGTTTCCATGATCCTATGCCCCATGCCGTGGAAACAAATGCGTACAGATCCCGCATAGCTGTTATTCCAGAATTTATACGCCAGTCCTATTATGACCACATTGGATAACAGGCCTATAATCCCGGCAAGAACGACCGCCTGTACAACTGTCGGTTGAAATAATCTGCTTAAAATGACAAGGGAAACCAGTTTTAAAAACCACTCCATCGCGACCAGTTTTGCGGCGGCATCGAAACGATTCATAACGCGTATAAGTCCCATTGCCGAGGAGTTTCCCGCCTTGGCGAAAAAATGCACGGCAGCACAAGCAAGCAGCACATCCGACGGGGGCGCTGCAACAAAAAAAAACTTTCCTATCCAGGGAAGCAATACGACAATACCCCACAGGAAAATGGCACGTAACAGCACATCAAGGCAAAACAGATCGGCGATGCGTATTCCGGCGATTTCCGGCCGAAATGTGCTGTCCCATGGACATATAAAACGAATCACGACCTCATGGAGCCTCAATTCCACAAACATGAACGCAACGGCAACCAGCGAAGTCGCAAGAGAGAACATGCCGAATTGGGCTGCACCCAGCACTCGTCCAAGGTAAATCAGGTAAAGCCCACCGAATAGCCCTTGGGCTGTATTTGAAAAAAATTGCCAACGAAGGCTTAAAAAGAACTGACGGGGCAGCCATTTTTCAATGAAAGACACGATAGCATAGCTCCGTTTGGCATGCGATTGGGCATCGCATGTCAGAGAAAACAAAGTACATCGGCGGGTTCATCTTCCCGCCCGGGAGACAAACCGGACCGGATGAGCCGATACTATTTTTTTTGAGCAACAAAGGTGCCTGACCAAGTGCTGAAATCGAGGGGTCGATCGCTTAGCCACTCCTGAGCTGTCAGCAGCTCAAAACCTGCCTGGTTCAGCATCAGTTCCAACTCCGGTCGAAAAAAGTATCGCATGGTGTGTTTCTCGTTGATTTCCTCCATTGTTTTTTGCGCACGATCCGTGATCAGCACGGTGTAATTCACATCGACCAGATTGTCATTGGGGTGCATTACGGGCTCGGCTATCCTTACCACATCGATCTTATCATCGCTCATGCGCTTTGTGCGGACATGGGGGGGGTCACTCAGGACAGCCGGTCCGTACCAACAATCAAAAAGAAAAATGCCCCCCTCGGCGCCGCCGCGCAAATGCCCTGATGCAGTCGCAAACATGGCGGCCACGTCGTGGTTCCTATTCTGATAGCTCACTACATGAAACAGAGAGATTACGGCATCATAGGTCGCACCCGTCCTGATATCCCGGGCATCACCCAGTGAAAACGATAAACGGTCTTGCAGATCCCGGGGGAGCACTGCGACGCGCGCTTGGGCCTGCCGGATCATTTCGGGGCTGAGGTCGACACCGTGAACCCGATATCCATGCCCGGCAAGTTGTTCCGCATGTCGGCCGGTACCGCAACCAAGCTCAAGAATACTTCTGGGGTTCCCATGAAATTTTTTCAACAGCCGGCTGACGTAATCCCCCTCTATATCGTACGACTTGCTTTGATAAAACAAATCGTAATATCCGGCATAATGCTGAAACACATCCATCATCCGCTCCCTGACAGAAACCCAGGCAAAACGCCCCTTTTCGCCCGATTTCTGCGTCTTTCTAAAAATTTAATGAGGCCCTACGGCATCAAAACAGCGCGCACTGCCTCGACAACACGGGTGCGCTGTTCTTCCGTCATCCCAAGACCGCTCGGGATGTAAAAACCCCGCCTTGCCATGCGCTCGGCAAACGGATGATGTTCGTTCCCGAACAATCCCATTTTGATGAAGACCGGCTGTTCATGCATCGGCCAGAAAAAAGAACGTGTCCCGATCCCCTTTTCTGCCAGCCGGCTCATCGCCCCATTGGCATCGAACGGAACTTCATCCTGCAACATTACTCCAAAGACCCAATACAGGTTTAGCGCATAGGGCTGGTCGAGCGGCGGCAAGTCCAGACCCGGCACATCGGCCAGGGCGCTTCGAAAATACTCTCCGTTTTTTCGCTTGAGTATCAGGTGGCTCGGGAGTGTTTCCAATTGGGCCAAACCAAGGGCAGCCTGCAGATTGCTTATCCGGAAATTCCACCCCAATTCCTCGTGCACAAAACGTCGGCCGGGCTGAAAGCAGAGATTTCTAAATGAGCGGGCCCGTTCCGCCAGGCGGCCATCGTTGCAGAGCAGCATTCCACCTTCTCCGGTCGTAATGTGCTTATTCGGGTAGAAGCTGAACGTCGAAACATCACCAAAAGAACCACAGCGACGATTCTTATACGATTGACCGATCATCTGGGAAGCATCTTCGATGACGTACAGATTGTGTTTACGCGCCAGATCCAGCACCGGGTCCATGTCAACGGGCAAACTGAAAATGTGAACCGCCATAATTGCCCGCGTGCGCGAAGTAATCCGGCTCTCGATCGCTGCGACGGACATATTCCATGTGGTTGGGTCACTATCGACCACGACCGGTTTTGCCCCCGCCCTTACAATAGCAGCGGCACATGAAATGATCGTATGGGTCGGAAGGATTACTTCATCGCCCGGGCCTATGCCCAGTACAGCCACTGCGAGATCAAGCGCCACAGTTCCGTTGGCTACCGCAATGCCGTGGCAGCGGCCTATAAATTCCGCAAGCCCCTTTTCAAACCGGTCAACAAAAGATCCTTCGGAAGAGATCCACCCCGTCTTGATGCACTCGGAGACATACCCTAATTCGTTCCCATCCAATAATGGTTCATTGACGGGGATGAAATTACTTGTTGTCGTCATAAATGATTACATCCTGACCGGCAGATAACAGTTGTCTGGCCCTGTCAACGATGCTTCGGACAGGGTGCGGAACCCACCGGGTTTCTATTTCGTTCTTTTCGGAACCTCGATGTTGAAAAACCTTTGGATTCGGCCCATGAATTCTCGCACAAGGTTAGAGCGGTTTTTTTTCAGATCTTCCTGGGCAGAATTTTCCATGGCGCGCAAATTGATCATTTGCCGGTCCGCCAGAACGGCGCTCAAGCGTTCAACCAGCACAGGGTTGCTCTCCAGCAGCGGCTCGATCTGTTCCTTGGTAATCTCGAAGAGCAGAGAATCAACCTCGGGGGTAACCGTGGCCGACCGGGCTGCACCGGTAAGAAGGGACATCTCACCGAAAAACGATCCCGAGATCAGCTGCCCAACCTGTATGTCGGCGCTTCCCCCTGTGCGCACATATACGTTCAGCACACCTTCCTTGATGATAAACAGCGATGTTCCTTTATCGTTCCGCCGAACCACAGGCACTCCGGCTTTTGCAACGCTGCGCTTCAGCCCGCCGAGAAGCGTGGTGATTTCTTTGTCTTCCAGACAGGAGAGGATTTCCACCCCCTTGAGAAAGTCGATATCTTTGGCAAAACCATCCTGGGGCTGTGGGGTTTGGATGTCCAGCAGCTCAAATCTCCTGCGGGGCACATGCGAACCGGAAAAATGAAGGTTGCGCATGACATTGCGATTGACCCGGTAGCGAATCAATGTCCGGGAAGGGTAGTCCGGCACCCAGAACCTCACTTCCCACTCAACGCCCCGCTCTGTGTAATCGGTAACCCGGACCGACGGTTTTTCAGGGATGGAGATGGATTCCGGGATCTGACTGATCGCCGACAGCAGGATTCGCTCTGCCTGATGGCTGGTGACGTTATAGCCCAACGTGATTTTAAAGCTCTCCCGGAAATGGGTTTCAGGCATATGGTAATTCCGGAAATTTTTGGTCGCCAGCTCGCTGTTGGGAACAATGACCACGATTCCCCGCTCCGTCCTCAGCTTGGTAGTGCGCCAATTGATCTCTAAAACTTCTCCGGGGTCTTCCCCTTTGATTTCGATCCAGTCTCCATTTTTCACGAACCCTTCAAATCCCAGGACGATGCCGGTGAAAATATCGGAGATCAGATTTTTCAGCGCGAACCCGATGACGGCCATCATCACGCCGGATGCCGTCAGGACCCCCGTAATTTCCCAGCCGAAGACAAAAGAGGCGATGATGAACAAAACGGCCAGCCATACGACGGCACTGGTGAGGTCCACCAGGAGTTTCGGCGGCATGGTGGCCATTCGTCGCCGCAACCATCCATGCCAGACGTATCGCTTTAAGAACAGGGTGACCGTTCGCGCGAAGGCAAGCCAGAAAAAGACGCCAAATACCTGATAGAAAAGAAGGTTTCTTTCCGGTGAAAAAACCAGACCCAGCCCCTTGATCGGCGCCGGCCAGCTTGAATAGACCAAGAAAAGGATGATGGACAGGCCAAAATACAGAACTATCTTTACTAAGGGAACCTTATCACCTGTTTTCCCTTTGGGCATGGTAGAATCTCCTTACAGCGATATGTCATTTGACGGTAGCCGGAATCCTATGACAAAAAATCACTTAAGCGTCAAGTATAATTCATGAATG
>JAUYIZ010000209.1 GCA_030688615.1 Desulfobacterales bacterium
CTTCATATTCCTTTCCTCCTTTTTTAATGCTGCGTTTTCAGACGATTCTTCGCCATTTCAACCTTTTATCCACGCCCCTGTCAAGTTTTTTTTTACTTCCTTGACACTGCGGCACAATTTTGCCATATTCAGGCTTGAAAAAAAACTTCTTCGCCTTCCTCAACTGACTGCCTTAAAAACTGCTTTTACTTCAAGACAGGTTGAGAGATACGATGGCAAAACCGACGCGGTACACGACAGCAGCAATAGAAAATTATCTGCAAAGCGGCCTGTGGACAATTACGACCTTGTCTGATCTGTGGGACCGCAACGCCGAAGCTTTCCCGGATCAGGAAGCTATGGTGGACTCCACCCACAGAATCACATGGTCCCAGGGCAAACAGATGATGGATCGTTTGGCTGCAGGAATCGTCGCACTGGGTGTTGAACGAGACCGGGTTATGGTCATTCAGCTTCCCAACTGCATCCAGCTTTTTATGCTGAGGGTCGCCTGTGAGAAAGCCGGCGTCCTTTCTTTGCATGTCCTGATGACGTTGCGCCGCAAGGAAATGGCCTATATTCTCAAATATTGCGATGCGGCCGCCGTAGCCGTTCCGACCTCCTATCGGAATTTTGATTACACCGGCATGATCAACGACCTGCGCTGCGATCTGCCTGCGCTAAAACATGTGCTGGTGCAGGGCAATACGATTCCGGCCGGATCAATATCGATCGAAAAGATGCTGTCGCAACCGGTAAAGGCCGATGGCGTTTTAAAAGATCTTCACAAAAGACGTTATGGTTCCGCGGAGGTTTCGGTCATAACGCTGACCAGCGGGACTACCGGGGTGCCGAAATTCGTGGAGTTTCCTTTCGGCGCCCGCCGCAGTCTGGCAACGACCCTGGCCACGGTTTTCAAGCTTACCCACAATGACATCCTCGGTGTTTTCGGCCCGGCGCCGGCCGGGCCCAATTGCGTGCCCTTTTTTGGCGCTCCGGAAGTGCGCGCCAAAGTCGTATTGCAACAGCACTTTGACCCCGGGCAATGCCTGCGCCTGATAGAAAAAGAGCGCATTACCGTCGGCTTTGTCGTTCCTGCCCAATTGGCAATGCTGTTGAACCATCCCGACATCCGGCGGTATGACTGCAGTTCCATGCGGCTCTGGTGGTGTGTCGGCGCACCGGTGCCTTATCAGATCCGGATGGACACCGAAAAGAAAATAGGCGGCATCGTCCTGACCGGCATCGGCGCTGCGGATTTTGGCGGCACAACGGCGACGCTGATGGATGACCCCCCGGCGGCCCGTTTTTTTACGGTGGGAAAACCAAGAGGAGGAACTGAAGTAAAAATAGTGGATGATGACGGCCGGGAAGTGACCCCAGGAGAAGTCGGCGAGCTGTGGGGCAGAGGGCCGGCGACCTCTTCCGGTTATTATAAAGATCCGGAGGCCACCTGGAAGGCCTGGACCCGGGACGGCTGGTTTAAGATGGGGGACCTGTGCAAATTTGATCCAAATGAAAACCTGCTGGTTATGGGGCGTAAAAAAGACATGATCATTCGCGGCGGGCAAAACATTTACCCCCCCGAAATCGAAGATTTGCTTGTCAGCCATCCGAGCGTGCGCGATGCGGCGGTGGTGGGTATGCCCGATCCGATTTTAGGTGAACGGCCATGTGCCTATATCGTGTTTCGAGCGGCGCAGACAGTAACCTTCGAGGAGATCATCGCTTTCCTGGAAGAAAAAGGCATTGCCAGCTACAAATTGCCGGAAAGAATAGAAATCGTAAAAGAACTGCCATTATTGGGAGAACAAAAAGTGAATAAGAGACTGCTCGTCCAGGATATCGATGCAAAACTTCGCGGGCGGACGGGTCTGCCACAAATCCCTGCCACCAGCGGCACTAACTAACAGGAGTAAACGATGGCATTTAACAGTATCCGGGAATTTATCGCTGCCCTGGATAAAAGCGGCGATATTGTAAGAGTTAAAGAACAGGTTGACTGGGAACTTGAAATCGGCGCCATCAATCGCCGGGCCTATGAAATGCAGGGGCCGGCGGTATTATTTGAAAACATAAAAGATTATCCCGGCCAGCGTATTATCGGCGGTTCGCTGGGCACCTATCGCCGGCTGGCGATCTCGCTCGATCTTGACCCCGATACGCCTGTATCGGCCATTCATCACGAATACGAAAAAAGGGAACACAAACCGCTAAAGCCGGCCGTGGTTGAAACCGGCCATTGCAAAGAGAACATTATCACGGGAAACGACATCGATCTTTCCTGCTTTGCCGCCCCGATGGTCCATGACGGCGACGGCGGGCGCTATCTTGGAACCTGGGACATTGTGATAACCAAAGATCCCGAAACCAATTGGACCAACTGGGGGATGTATCGTTTTATGATCAACAGCCCTCAGACCCTTTCCGGCGACGCAAGTCCCGTAAGCCATCTGGGACTTATTTTAAGAAAACATTTCCTGCCGCAGAATAAACGCTTTCCTATGGCGCTGGTTATCGGCGCAGATCCGATCTGCCACATGGTGGCCACCGCCGGCTACGGCATTGGCGTCGATGAGGCGGATTACGCCGGCGCCTTGCGCAAGGCGCCCGTGGAACTGGTTAAATGTGAAACCAATGATCTTTTGGTGCCGGCCCATGCGGAAATGGTTGTCGAAGGCGAAATACTGCCGGACGGCGTCGCGCCGGAAGGCCCCTTCGGTGAATATCCCGGCTATCGCACCGGCATAGCGCGCACCGGCATTCTGTGCCGGGTTACAGCCATTACCCATCGCAGCGACCCCATCATCAGCATGATCAGCCTCGGCGTTCCGGTGGACGACAGCTCCGTGGCGGCCGCGCTGACCGCCGGCATATCCATCAAGCGGCGCCTGCTCAAACACGGCCTGGCGGTGACGGATGTTTATGCGCCGCCGGCAGGGGTGACTCATTTGATTATCGTCGGGGTCAAATCCGGAGGAGCTGAAACCATAAAGCGCATCCGGGACGTATTCCTGGCGCGCCGCGTCATGGTAAATAAAGTCATCGTGGTCGATGAGGATGTGGATGTTTATGATCTCGGCCAGGTGATGCATGCCTTTGCAGTGAAATGCCATCCCATCAACGGCATCATGATCAGCCAGGTCCCGGCGGGAAAAGCAAATATGCTTACCCCCTGCTACAGTTATGAAGAGCGCCGGGATTTAAAAGGCGGGCTGGATATCTTCGACTGCACCTGGCCGCCGCAATGGCCCAAGGAGACTCTCCCTGTCAAGTCTTCCTTCCAGGGCATTTATCCTCAGGAAACACAGGATATGGTTTTAGCAAAGTGGAAGCAGTACGGCTTCAAATAAGCACAAATCCGATTTTACCGTTATAGGGAGGTGATGAAATTGTCCAAAAAAGAATACCTGGCATGGGTCGACAGCCTGGATCGTTTGCCTGAGAACAAGGAAATTCAGCTCACCATCAGGGACCTTACACCCGGCCGCCATAAATACGAAGCCCGCAATGTCAAAGCGATACTTTCGAGGGATTCTGAGAAATGGCCGGATGGGGATATACTCCGGTTTCGATCGCCGGTTGGCATACTACTTTCCGAGGCGTGGGCCATCAAGATTACCGCCCAGCTGCAGGAATATCTGCCCGGTACGCCCTATAAGGAGGTGCTGGCACTTTGAGTCAGTGCCCATCCATAAATGGCTATTTTTCGCAATATCCGCGTTGGGCTTCCAGTTTCAATCCTCAAAATACGCAATGTATTTCTCCGGTTGAAATTCTCGCCCGCCTTGATCTAGCAAAAACTATCTCATTTATGGACGGGCACGAGATATATGGGAGGTGAGAATGGCTTTGTCAAATTATGAAAAACTTCTGCAAATCGCGAAAAAACGACGGAGCATACGGCGGTTCAAACCGGATCCGATCCCGCCCGGAGACGTTGAAAAAATCATTGAAGTCGCGCGTCATGCCATGTCCGGCGCCAATGCCCAACCCTGGGAATTCGTCGTCGTTGAAAAACCTGAGACGCTGGCTAAAATCTTTGAACTGTATCGACTGCACCGCAAGCAAGTCGATGTTTTTAACAATACCTTGATTCCTGAATTGAGACATCCCGTTACGGGCAGCCTTGACGCCGGGCAAAGAATCTTCCAGGACGCACCCGTCATCATCGTTGTCTGCGGCGACCCGCGGACATTGCTGATGACGAGTTTGGCCGCTGAAGTCATCGGCTATGAGCGGGTTACCTATCACCTGGCCTTCGGAAATGTCACCACCATGATACATCTGGCCGCCACCACCCTGGGGCTTGGCACGCAGTGGGTCAGCACGACACCCATATGGGAAGGAGAACTCAAATCCCTTCTGGGCATTCCGGAGTGGTTTACGGTGCCCCATCTGGTTCCGGTCGGATACGCCGATTATACGCCGCCGCCGTCCTACCGCCGGCAGGTAAGCGAAATCTGTCATTTGGAAGGCTATGATCCGGAAAAATTCAGAACCGATGCCCAAATACTTGATTATATCATCGACGTCAGAAAACGCGCCAAGGCCGCATACTACATCCCGCGCCACAGGAAGAACACCTGAACCGCAACAGCCAGCGCATTCCCCGTCCCGCCATGGGTGGGACTGCGGGGAATGCGAGCGAATCAAAAAATGGTTAAATTTCCTTCCGGCCTATTATTTCTTTTTCTTCTTTTTCGCACCGGTGCTCAAAGATCCGAAAATTTCCTTGGCCCATTTTTTCTCATACTCTCTTTTCTTTATTAGAAAATCTTCCGCTTCACTGTTGAAATATTTCACGCCCGGGACTCTCAGGTCCTCCTTAAAGAGGTGATCGGTGGGTACATCCAGCCGAGCGCTCTCAGCCCGGGCTGATCTGGAATACACGGTCTGGCCCTCTTTGCTCACAAACCAGTTGATAAATATTTTGGCAGCGTTGGGATGAGGGGCTCTATTCATGTAGGCGATCAATCCCGGACCGCCGCCCAGCCAGGCGCCTTCTGTAGGTATTACGGTTTTAACACGCGCGCCGGCCGCGATAAATTCCGCCTGAATATCCGGTTGCACCCCAAGGGCCACGGCATATTTCCCTCGGGCCAGCCCTTCCGCCTGGAGGCGCTGGTCACGCGTAATAACAGGTTCATTTTTGGCCAGATCCCGCATAAAATCCAACCCCATAAACTGGTCGGCCACCACAGCGAACCATCTCGAACCCGCCCCGGACGTGGTAGGATCGTTCATAATTATTTTCCCTTTCCATTTGGGATTGAGAAGGTCGCTGTAGGCCTTTATCTCTCCTGGCTTTACCAGATCGGGATTTATAGAAAGATAGTTGTTAGAGGCCGTCAGGACGGGGCAGGCCACAAATTGTCCCTCTTTATCGCTGAACTGAAGACCTTTCCCGCCGAACCATAGTGTTGGGTCAATAACTTCAGGCAGGACCAGAAGGGGTTTCAAAGGGTCCAGGAATCCCCTGGGTTTAAAGCCTGTGGTGGGCGTGGTGGCGCCCCCGATATAGATGTCGGCCAGGTACAGCTCGGCCTGGCGCTCCGTTGATAATTTTGCAAATATTTGACTGCCCCTCCCCGAGACAAACTCAAGTTGGATTCCGTATTTGCGGCTGAATTCTCTGGTAAGATCCTCCCGGGTTGAACTGGAGGCCGTACCATAAATGGTCACCTTCTTTTCTTCTTCAGCGGCCGTAAGGGTTTTCTTCCAGTCCATCTCTCCTGCGGGCTGAGCCATTGCCGGGAAGGCGTGAAATAAAATCAGAAAAAACAGGGTTGCTGACGACAGAAAACATAATTTTTCTCTTTTCATAGTTACCTCCTTATCACGATTCGGTGGATGAAAGGATGGCATTACTCGCGGCCATCAGGTAACGCCTGCCGTTTAAATCGGCTATTTTCCACAATCTAAGCGTGGACTTGAAGAACCCCGCCCCATGCCAAGGGCAATGCGCTTTACTTTTGCGGTTTAGATTTTAACCCGTTTCAGGCAGATTATATCAGATGGAATCGGGACTCTTGACCCTGAAAAACCATCTCATTTCCGGATGGACACAACGAAATAGATAAGAACTTGCTTTATGCAAGACATATTGTTGCAGAGGGTGGGTGCTTGTCAAGCAAAAACGCCGCCAGCGGCCTTATTTTTTTGACAGGCAACGTTTTTATCAACCGTCTTATAATAGTTTCATCTTCTTTAAAGTGCCCGATATTTGTGTACTTCTTTCACTTGACAATTAAGAATCGAGTGCCATATTGTGAGCCGGGAATCATAATTCCTTGTATCGATCACCAGTGATGAATAAGGGGGAACGGATAATGGGCAAGAAAGTTTTCATTGAAGAGGACGAATGTATCGGGTGCGGCAGTTGCGTGGATCTTTGCCCGCAAGTGTTTGAGCTTGATGAAGAAGCGGTTGTCGCCAAGGTCATACTTGCGGAAGGCGGCGATGAAGGATGCATCGATGAGGCCATTGAATCCTGCCCGGTGGAATGCATTCGTTGGGAATAATACCGGAACAATTTGCCTGGACCGCGGCAGCGCGCGCATTCTCCGCAGCTTGCCGCGGGCGCCGTTTTGCTTTTTGTATTTCTGGCACGTGCAATCTGGCTGTCATTTTTCAAAAACCCTGAAAAAAGCGCGTAGGGCCATCAAAAGGTATTTAAACGGCGGTTCCAACCGGGTCATTGTCCAGCACTTGCCGTACTTTTTGCGCCAGGTCTATGGCCGTAAACGGCTTTTCAAGAAAGTTCAGCCCCGGCGTCAACATGCCGTCACGGGTGATAATCTCGTCCGGGTAGCCGGACATGTAGAGCACCTTCATCCGGGGATAAACAGGCTGCAGCCGTGCAGCCACCTCCTTGCCGCTCATCTTGGGCATCACCACATCGGTGAGCAGCAGATCAATCTTCCCCTCGTGCTCTTTGATTATCCTCAGGGCGTTTTCGCCGTTTTCGGCCGCCAGCACACTGTACCCATGGTCATGGAGAATTCTGTATGAAAGATCCCGGAGCGCCGGATCGTCTTCCACGATTAAAACAGTCTCCGACCCGCCCGGTGGCCGCGCAGGAGTTTTATCTTCTTTTTCCGGCGCCGCATCCCCCTTCACTGCCGGCAGATAGATTTTAAACGTCGTTCCCTGCCCGGGCTCGCTATAGACCCAGATATAGCCTTTGTTCTGCTTGACAATGCCATATACCGTGGCCATGCCCAGCCCCGTGCCCTTGCCTATTTCCTTGGTGGTAAAGAAAGGCTCAAAGATGCGTTCCTGCGTTTCCTTGTCAATCCCGCTGCCGGTATCGCTTACGGCCAGCATCACGTAAGGGCCCGGATGCGGTTTCATGCCGCGCTTGTGAAAATGGCCCTCATCCAGATCTGTTTTCGCTGTTTCAATGGTTAACTTTCCCCCGTCCGGCATGGCGTCGCGGGCATTGACGGCAAGGTTCATGGCCACCTGCTCGATCTGACCGGGGTCCATCTTTATGTACGGTAAGAAAGGCGCCGGAATAAACTGAAGCTCGATGTTCTCCTGGATCAGGCGGCGGAGCATCTTTCCCAGATCCCCGAGGGCTTGATTAAGATCCAGCACCACCGGCCGGATCACCTGCTTGCGGCTGAAGGCCAGAAGCTGCCGGGTCAAGGATGCGGCGCGGTGGCCCGCCTTTTTTATCTCTTCCAGCCCCTCCCGGGCCGGGTCGTTCCGATCGATACCCATCAAAACGAGATCCGCGTTTCCGAGGATGGTGGTCAGCAGATTGTTGAAATCGTGGGCGACACCGCCCGCCAGCGTTCCGATGGCCTCCATCTTCTGGGCCTGTTGTAAATGCCCCTGCGTTTCCTTCAGCTTTCTGATGGTATCTTCCCTGTCCTGATAAAGTCTGGCGTTTTCAATCGCGGTGCCGACCATGTTCCCGATGGAAGTAAAAAGCTGGATTTCTTCAGCAGTGTAAATGCGCGGTTCAAGATACCGGATGCTCATGGTGCCGACCAGTTTTTGCTGAATATAGAGGGGAAGGAAGGCCAGCGAACGGATGCCAATACTTTTTACATAACCCATTGTGTCCGCTACCCGGGGATCAGTGTCCATGTCTTCTATGGTTTCAACCCTGCCGGATTTTATGCAAATGCTGATAAAACTTCCATCTTCCTTCAGCCGTTGGCGCGCTATCTTTAATTCCTCAGGGGAGAGTCCTTTCGATGCATAATGAACCAATTCCCGTGTTTGTTCGTCGAAAAACCGCAACATACTGGAATGACACTGGAACAGCTCCACGACTTTGTCAATCGTGTCAATGAGGATCTGGTCAAGATCCAGGGACTGGTTTACGGTTTGCGAAATGTCGGATAAGGCGCTGAGGGCTTGGTTTTGTTGCCGGCTTTGAGCGTACAGGTTTCTATGTTTTTCTTCACTCTCCCGCAGGGTTTCCTCCGCCAGTTTCTGCGCCTTCTCGCGACGCTGGAGCGATTCGGCCATGCTGTCAAACTGGGAAGCCAGCAGACCGATCTCCCCCCTGGCCCCGGGCAGACCCGCGCGTGCGGTCAGGTCTCCGGCGCTCACCTGCTTGGTTACATCTATCAGCCTGCTCACCGGAGATGTGATTAGCCTTCCACCCAAAAACCAGGCGCCCAGAAGCGCCAGCGCCGACACGATCCAGAACAATGCAAGCTCGCGGGCCGCCTCCCGGCTCACCTTTGCATATGCGAAATCAACCGGAAGGCTGATGCTCAGGTAGAGGGCCTCATTCTCCCTGCCGATCGTTGTGTAACCGTGAAGCCGGACGGTTCCGTCCAGGCCGGGCATCTCTTCAGCGCCCTGTCTTTTGACAAACATGGCCTTGATCCTGGGGTGTTCCGGCATTTTTTTGCCGGCAATATTTTTCAGGTCAGGATTGCGGATCACGATCGTGCCGGCGCTGTCAACGACGGTAAGGGTCGCGCCGGCCGGCAGATCAGCCCCCTGAAGCGTTTTTTGCATGTGCTCCAGGTCGAGTCCCATAGCAAGGACGCTGGTTATCTGTCCTGCAGGGTCAACCACGGGATAGCCCAGGACAATGATGGGTCTGTTGACCAGGCGGCCGAATAAATATTCGCCGATTACGAAGTTGCGGGTTTCAATGACGCGCCGGAACCACTTGCGATCGCTGAAATTGAGCGGTTTTGTATTGGCGGGCACCGCGGCAAATACATCTCCGTTTGCCCTGACGGCAGTAAGACTGGTGTAGGCTTTATTTTTTATCAACAGCGCGGCAAAGGCCTTGGACGATAGGGCTGAATCCTGCTGATGAAATTGGGGCAGTTGCGATAAGGTGAAAAGGGTCTGGTGCGCCTCCAGAATCGTGCGTCTAAGTAAAACAGATGCATTCCTGGCCAGATTGCTTGTTTGGGCTAATACCTGGATGCGGTTTTCATTTCTCCGTTCAATTTCATGATAGACCAAAAGCCCGGCCATGGGAAAGATCACCATAAGGACGATACACAGCAGACGGGTGCGCAGGCCGCCGAATGCAATGCTCTTTAATTTGTTCTCACCAATCCATCCCATTTTTCATTCCCCCGGTCAAGGGCACCCTTAAATATGAACGCCACGGGAAATATCCTTTTTAAAAAAATAATCGGCGATTTCCTTGTTGATCAGACCTGTTGGTAATATAATCGATGCCAGCAACAGGGTGTTTTGGCTCCTCCATAACCGCATACTACGCCATGGGGTCGGTTGACTAAAGTGCCTCCCTACTTCTCAAGAATTTTACACCGATTCCATCATCCGTGTTCCTGATAATTTCTGCATGAAACTTTAATTGCTTAGTCTTATCGCACGATGGAAACGTCAGCGCTACTGCTGTCCCAAGAGAAAAGAATTCATCGGTTTTTATGAACATCCCTGCAACACTAAAATTTTGGATGACCCCTTGATATTCAATGCCTTCCACGGTGAAAATCACTTCACGGGTGTAGGGGTTTCTTTTATATTTCCTATTGTCTTTCATTTGACCTTCTTGATAGATGTTTTTGCATTTTGTCTATAATATCTGTCGTATAAATTTCATTGACGTATCTTTTTGGGATCTTTTAAAAATTCGGCGTTTTAGTATTCGCTCTTAAATTGATAATGCCTTGGTTTTGAGTTTTGCGTGGATGCAATTCGAGCGCAACTATTCTCATTTCGATAGATTGCAAAAGATATGCCAACGGTATGAAAAGTGTAAAGATGAATGGAATGTTGAAATTAAAGATTTTTATTTCTATTGGTTAATATACACTTGCTAAGTCCGGGCCGCTCCTTTCTCTTAGATACGTATCTCGTCGTTGCAATTACATATCTGTTACATATCTGAAATTGCCAACCGTCTGTGAACGGATATTTTTCATGAATTTTAAATAATTTTCCTGCTCATAACCTATCTTTATCGCATCTTTTTCAGTCCATATCAGGGTTGGGGTTCCTTTGCCTGGAATGATATTTGCAATTGGTCCTTATTATGTCAAAGATTAGACAAAAAAATTGTGAGGGCTTTACTTTAATAGAAGTCCTGATTGCAATGACCATACTGGCAACCGGGCTCCTGGGAACGGCGGTTTTAATTGCCGGAGTCGTTAAGGGCAACAACCACAGTAAAAATCTGACTGTTGCAACGACATTGGCCAAAAGTGCAATGGAAAATTTTCAAAGGGTTGGATATACGGGTCTACCGGCCACCAATAGTTCGGAAGCGGAAAACTATAATTCAATCACTGATTATCCTTTATATAAGAGAGTCACCGTCACCGAGGTCGACAGCCCCGAAGCCGGCATGAAAAAGGTAGCCGTCACCGTGTATTGGGATTCGGATCATCATTGGGTAACCCTGCAAACCATGATTTCGCAGTAAGAGAGGAGAACATTAAAAGTTTGTCACCCCTCAATAAAGAATCCGGCTTTACACTGGTTGAACTATTGATCGTCATGGCGATTTCCGGCGTTGTCCTGGCAGGTCTGTCCAACACCTTTATTCTTCAAAGCAAAGTGTACCACCTTCAGGAGCAGGTCATTGATATGGTGCGAAATGTCAGAAGAGCCGTAAATGTCCTCAGCAGCGAACTGAAAATGGCGGGATATTCTCCAACCCGGACGGCTTTTGACGGTATCCCCTATAGCAGCAGCCAGCTGCAGGTCCTGTCGGATTTGAACGGAGATGGAGATGTAAACGACACCAATGAAAATATCATATATTCCTATAATGCGGAAACACTTCAAATATTGAGAAACGCCGGCAGCGGCCCCCTATCACTTGCAGGGGACATTGAAGCTTTCTCTTTTGAATACCTGGACGCTGCGGGGACAGCAACCACGACGACGGCAGGTGTCCGGCAGATCCGGATTAATATTGTCGGGCGGACACCCAACCCGGACCCGGCTTACGCGCCCAACAACGGATACCGGAGATATGAGCTTTCCACGTTAATCACCCCTAAAAATTTATTATATTAAAAGCGTTATGTTAAAAAAAAACTATACAAAACCTGCAATGAAGACGATTTTCCGCCGCATCAAAGGAAATGACGCGGGATTTGTTCTTGTCGTCGGTCTAATGTTTATGGCGATTTTGAGCATTCTGGGAAGTGTGGCGTTTCGGACCACCAGCACGGATCTTAATGTCAGCGCCAATTATAAGATCAGCGAGCAGTCTTTTTTTACTGCGGAAGCCGGGCTCGAGGAGGCGCGGGGGCGGTTAAGAGGCAATTCTTTACATCCGATCCCGGATAACCACCCCACATCTACCCAATGGACAAGTTTTATCGGTACTACCGCAAAAGCCATACCCAGGGGGCTTCAAACAGGCAATGCAATGCATTCCATCTATGCACCCATTGAGGCCGATCCCGGATACACGGTTAAAATTGTGCACCAGACCGACAGCAGCGGCAATATCCTGTACTGGGGAGATTCAGACGGCAACGGTTCCAATGAACCGAATACCTCGACGGGCAAAAATATTTATCTTGTTACCGGTTACGGCGCCTCACACCAATCGAATAAAACCCTGCAGGCCGAGGTAACCAAACTTCAATTAAATATCCCCGCTGCGCTTTACGTGGGGGCCAATACCATTATTCAAGGCGCCAGCACCTATGTCGTCGGTTCGGATCAATGCGGCACAAGTGATCTACCGGGTATTGTCACCACGGAATCCGGCGGATCCGTCACTCTCAATGGAACCAGTGGCTCGAATATTGCCGGTTCCGGGGATCAGGATGGTAATGGCACTGCCGACAGCCCCAATATTATCTACGATGGCGCCAGGTTGAATATAGAGGAAATGATAGATTCGTTAAAGGCGAGCGCCGATTTTAAATACACCGTCAACAGCGCCGTGCTGAGCAATACGGACGCACCCGGCCCGGGTGACGGATGGGGAAGTCCGGTCCTTGATACAAACCCGCTGTTGCCTTCCACATGCAGCGATCGAAACATCGTTTACTATGATACAGGAGGAACTTTTGTAAAATTCACCGGCAGCACCAAGGGTTGCGGGATCCTTCTGGTGGAAGGCGACCTGCAGGCACACGGGGGGTTCACCTGGAACGGAATTATTATTGCCACCGGATCCATCATCTTTTCAGGCGGCGGCGCCAGCAATGTCACGGGAGCCGTATTGGCCGGCGGTTCAGCCATGGGAGATGTCATCGGAGGCAGTGTCAAAATAATTTATTGCAGCAGCGTGGTTCAGGCCCAAACCGAAAACTTGCCGCTTCGCATCTTGAGCTGGAGGAAAGTGGATTAATCAGCAGGCCTTACTTGGCCTGGGGTTTTTCGATCTTTTTTTGAAGTTCATAGATTTCCTTTGAATACTCGCTGATATCCTCCATCGCCCTTTTTTGTGCCGCCGCATCCTTGGCAGATGAAGCTTTTTTGAATTGTTCCAAAGAATTGTCGATCTTATCCTTCAGGATTGATATTTTTCTTTGGTATTGTTGGCTTTCGGACTCATTTTTTTTTGTGGTGCCTGTAACTTTGGAGCCATCGGGGCCTAATGAAGATGAAGGATCGGAGTCATGGACCGCCCGGTTGATTTTGGGGGTTGTATCACTTTGAGGGGCGGGCCTCTCCTGGCCGGTTTGCAGTTGCTCCAGAGGGAAAATCCCCGGCTGTTCTATTTTTTTGATAAAACTCTTTTGAATGCCCACAACGCCGCCATAAAGGTATATCTTTATCAGATCGCCATCTTCCCAGTATTGGGAAATTTTTATGATGGCTCCGTTGTTTAACTCGATGACATAGGATGAAAAGCAGACAGCGGGGAACAAACATAGCGCGAGGAAAATCAGGGTTAAAAGCGGTTTGTTCATTGTTTTTCCCCCTCCTTTTCCGAACTCAGTTTCACTGGTCGAGTTCAAAAGAATGGATTATTCATTTGTTTATAGCTCCCCGAACTGCAGCTCGGCGAATCGCGCGTACAGCGGATTGTTTCTGACCAACTCTTCGTGACGGCCGACATCGATGATTCTTCCCTTGTCCATGACAACGATGCGGTCTGATTTCAGCACCGTGGCCAACCGATGGGCGATGACAATCGTCGTGCGGTCCTTCTCCAGACGTCCCAGCGCCTCCTGAATCAGGCGTTCGCTTTGGGCGTCCAGGGAACTGGTCGCCTCGTCGAGCAGCAGTATGGGCGGATCCTTCAGAATCGCACGGGCAACCGCGATGCGTTGTTTCTGCCCGCCGGAGAGCCGCGTTCCCCGCTCCCCCAAAAACGAGTTGTACCCCTCCGGCAATTGCCGGATGAATTCATCCGCGCCCGCAGCGCTGGCCGCCGCTTCTATCTCCGCATCCGTTGCCCCGGGCTTGCCGAAGCGAATATTCTCCCGGGCGCTGGCCCCAAAGATCATCGTTTCCTGGGGCACGATGGCAATCCGGGCGCGCACGTCTTCCGGGCGCGCCCCCGCGATATCGACGCCGTCGATGACGATCCGTCCCGCATGGGGGGCATAAAATCGCATCAGCAACAGGAAGGCTGTACTCTTGCCGGCTCCGGAAGGACCGACGAATGCCACCTTTTCACCGGGCGCAATCTCCAGGTCAAAGTCATGTATCGCCGCAGTATCTGGACGCGACGGGTAACTAAAGGAAACCCTGTCGAAACGGATCCGTCCCTCGCGGGTATCAGGCATCGCGATGGGGTTTTCGGGGGTCTTGATTGCGGGTTCGGCGTTGAGCAGCTCCATCAGCCGCTCCATGGCGCCGGCCGCCTGCTGCAGTTCACCCCACACCTCGCTCAAGGATGCCGCCGAGATGGCCACGAACATGGCATAGAGCACAAACTGCCCCAATTCGCCTCCGGTCATCTCGCCGCCGAGCACTGCGCGAGCGCCGATCCAGAGCACCGCAATCAAGGCGGCAAACAAGCCGCTGGTGGCCGCGATGGAGAACAGGGCACGGGCCTTAATGCGGCGCACGGCGGTTTCGAAGCTCGCCAGGACCATTGCACCGAAGCGCCGGCTCACCAGTTCCTCGGCCGTAAAGGCCTGCACCGTTTGAACCGCGTTCAGAGTCTCACCAGCCAGCCCGCTGGCTTCGGCAATGCGGGCCTGGGAGTCCCGGGACAGGGAACGCACCCAGCGGCCGACCGCAAGGATGGGCACAAGCACCGCCGGCAGCAGGAGCAGGATGTAACCCATGAGCCTGACATTGGTAATGGCCAGCAACACCAATGCGCCGCCGAACTGTATCGAGGAACGCAAAATAATGGACAACCCGACTCCGGAAATCGATTGAATCAGGGTGGTGTCTGCGGTCAACCGCGAAAGCACCTCTCCGGTCTTGGTTATTTCGAAAAAGGTAAGGTCCATGCGGATCACGTGCCGGTACACGGCATTGCGCAGGTCTGCCACCACCCGTTCACCGAGGAGGTTGATAAAATAGGTGCGGGCTGCACCGAAGAGCCCGAACAAGAGGGCGATGCCGAGAAAGAAAATGAAATACCTATCAATCGTGGCAGCATCGGCGGCGGAGAAGCCGAAGTCGATCACGTAGCGCACCGCGACCGGCAACGCCAGAAATGCACCCGAGGCAACAAATAACGCGCCCATGGCCAAAAACAGCGTACCCAGGTACGGCCGGATGAACGAAGCAAGTGCCCGCAGGGGCACCAGAGAGTTGCCTTTGGGACGATTGATATCATCCTCCTATCACGTTCCTGATGATTTTGGCCATCTTTTCCCGGATAATCGGTTTCATAACAAAGCCCTCAATGCCGTGAGCTTTAACCTTTTCATCCGATAGCCCTTCACTGAATCCGGTGCACAGAATGACTGGTAGATGGGGCCGAATGCGCTTGATGTTTTTTGACAGTTCTAAACCGGTCATGGCCGGCATAAAATTATCCGTGATGAGGAGATCAAATTGATCCGGTTGCGATCGGAAAGTCTCAAGGGCATGAATGCTGTTCGTTTTGCCAACGACGCTGTAACCCAGGCTTTGCAGCATCCGCGTGCCAATGTCCACGATCGCAGCTTCATCATCAACAAAAAGGATTCTTTCACTGCCAAGGGGAATGGAATCAACCGGTTCGGACTTTTCAGATACTTCCTCTTCACTGGCGGGGAAAAATACTTCAAAGATAGTCCCTTTTCCCGGTTCGCTATGGCAGATAACTTTACCGCCCTGACTTTTTATGATTCCATGGACCACCGATAGTCCCATGCCAGTGCCCTTTCCCGGCCCTTTTGTTGTGAAAAAGGGATCAAAGATCCGTTCCTTGACTGAAGCAGCCATGCCATGGCCCGTATCACTTACGGTCAATACCTGGTAGCAGCCGGAAAGCATGTCGACTAACAGGGCAGGATCGCCTGAATCAATTTCCACTTGATTTAGCTTGACTTCCAGCACCCCCCCGTTTTCCTGCATAGCGTGACCCGCATTGGTGCATAGATTCATCAAGACCTGATGGATTTGCGTCGGATTGGATAAAACAGGCGACAGCCCGGGTTTGAAGTCGTGGCGTATCTCTATGGTAGCCGGCAACGAGGCACGCATCATCTTCAGGCCTTCTTCGACAACAGGTTGGAGCAACATGGGAAACTGCTCCTGTTTTTCCTGACGGCTGAAAGCGAGTATCTGTTTGATCAGATCTCTTGCACGGATACTGGCCTGGAATATTGCCTTTAAATGGCTGTCCATTTCGTCTTTCTCGGGGGTCGTCAATAACGCCAGCTCCGCATATCCCATGATGATTCCCAGGATATTGTTAAAGTCATGGGCAATGCCTCCCCGGCAAGGGTTCCGATCGCTTCCATCCTGTGAGAATGCCTGAGTTGTGCTTCGAGTTGCTCTTTTTCCGCCTCCCGTCTTTGTAAAGATTCAGACATTTGATTAAAGGCCAGGGCCAGTTTTCCAATTTCATCTTCAGTCTCCACCGGCACCTTTTTGCCAAACTCCCCTTTTCCCAGGGTTTGAACCCCTTTAATCAGTTTATTGAGCGGATTGACGATGCGAATAACCGTGAAATAGATCACGGCACAACCGGCGAACAAAAAGACAAGGCCGATCAGAACACTTTTGATCAGTAAGACGTCGAGCTTTTTACTCAGGACCGATTTTCCAACGATGATCCGGACAAATCCAATGGTGCGTTTCTGTGCCGGCAGCGACTTGTCATCCAAAAACAAAGATTCAGCGTTTGAGTATCCTGAACTTGCGATGACCGGCGACCAGAATTCCATTGTATCCTTATTTTCAAAATAGTAAGGCGACGTGGAGGTCTTGAATATATCGAGTATCTTGGCTTTCATTTCTCCAGCCGTTCTATTTGCATTCTCGCTTCCCGTCCTCCTGCGTTCTTTCAGCAGTTCTCCATTCGTGTTGTAAATGGATACGGCCTCAGTTTCCTTTTGCTGAAATATTCCCTCAATGGGATTTTCAAGCAGTTCTTCATTTTCAGAAAACACCCCGATCCTTGAATTGTAGGCCAGAATGCCGGCCAGTAAAAGGTTGTTTTGTTTCAGCGTATCGGTCAATGACTTACTTTGGTGACGATAAAAGAAAGCGGTGAAAGCAAAAGAAATGATAAAAATGAAGCAAGCAAAAATTGAAAAAAGTTTGATGCTAAATTTTTCTCTTAAAATTTTCGGAAAGTTTAACCGCATCCCTCACACCTACCTGATGACCTTGATGTTCCTGATAATATTTTGTTCAATGGTAATGCCGAACTTTCTGGCTATTTCCGCATTAAGAACAATGAGCGCCTTGCGGGCATCCTCGTGGGCAAAATCCTTAATGTTAATTCCTGAAGATATCTTGCGGGCCATTTCTCCCGCCTGGCTTCCAATATCAAAGGCATCGATTCCAATGGACAGCATGGCGCCGAGTTCCAGATACTTTTCGGAAAATGTGAGAATCGGTATATTGTTTTCAAAGGAAAACATAAGGAGGGATTCGATGGTCTCCGGTGTGATCACCGTGGTATCAGGAAGCATCCAGTAGATATCGGCCTGGCCTTTCATTTCATTAATGAGCCCAGAAACGTCCCGGGAGCGACGCACCTGTCTGGCCGTCAGATTGACACTCATCTTAAGGGCGGCTTGCCGTGCGCCTTGAACAAAAATGCCGGTTTGATCAGGATCGTACAGCAGGCCGATGTTTTTTGCGGCCGGAAGCACCTTTGATAGCTCATGCAATTGCTTTGCCGGCGATAGATTCATGCTGACGCCCCTGATATTTTTCTCGCCGGAAAGGATGGATCGAGGATTCAAAACCATACAATAGACCACGGGGATGGTTTTAATTTCTTTGGCGCTTAACAGGGCATCCCGGCCCACGGCAAGAACCACATCCGGCTGACTGTCACGAATGGTCTGAAGAATATTTTTTTTCTTCAACGCGGAGGTTAAAAGCCTTTGCGTCTTTGCGCCATAGGCATCTTCAAAACCCTTGATGGCCTGTTCATAGGGCGCAACGGCGATGCTCTGGATCGCCAGCACCCGTTGTTCGGCTTCGGCTGATCCGATAAGGAAAGTTAATAACAGAAGTATGGAAATTGTTTTTGTCACCGCGGTCTTTACTGCTGATTTTGAGGATCCGGCAACAACCTGCCGGATCCAAGTGAATGTCGTTAATAAATTCTTGGAAAAGACAAAAAATTAGTGTATAGGGAAGCTATCACAGGTTTCCATTAATGAAAATAAAAACTTTTCTCCGGGGGGATCTATTGCCGCGTTGTTTCTATTACGCCGTTATTTTCTTCATATCTCTTTTCTCGTCCTGGAACGGTAATGATGGGACCGCTGTCGCC
>JAUYIZ010000215.1 GCA_030688615.1 Desulfobacterales bacterium
AATTCAGTAGAAAAACAGTATCATGATTATTCTGGCTCCTGACTCCTGGCTCCTGTATTCTCATGTTTCGTTGTGCCCGGCCCGGGCATGGCTGTTGTTTGGTATTTGTAATTTGATATTTGTAATTTCAATCATACAATAAACTTCCAACAAAGCAAATCCCCTCTGGGGATAACAAAAGCCTGGCCCTCTGGACCCGGATTTTTACTTTTGCGCGGGCCCTAAACGCGCATTCCTGATTTTGATGCCCTCCAGGATTCGTTCCCGGGTCGCGGGAAGATCCGTAATGCGCACGCCGATGGCATTGTAGATGGCGTTGATGATGGCCGGTGTCACCGGCACGGTAGCTACTTCGGAGATGCCCTTGGCGCCCAACGGACCTTTTGGCTCAGGATCCTCGACGATGATGCACCGTATGTCCGGCACATCCTTCATGGTGGGAATACGGCACTGGGCCAGGTTTTTCGTGAGGTGCATGCCGTTTTTCACCCGATAATCTTCGGTGAGCGCGTAGCCCTGTCCCTGCAGGCAGCTTCCTTCCAGTTGCCCTTCTATTTTAGCAGGATTCAGCGCCACCCCCACGTCGTGAGCGGCGATGATTTTCAGCACTTTTACCGATCCTTTTTCTTCATCGACCTCGACGATGGCCACGTGGGCGGCATAGGCATAGGAGGGATAGTTGCGATATTCCTCCGGCCTCACCTTGGAAACGTCGACATATTCCCATTTGCGCACGCCGGAGAGTTCCTTGGGCATTCCTTCCTCCGAGAACAGGTAGGTGCGCGGCGCCAGGTAATCAAAGTCGGCACGCAGGACCTCGCCCTCCCCGGCGGTAAAGCGCCCCAGGTCTTTGAGACTGACCAGAACCTGCTCGCCGTCCATCACCTGGTCCGCGCGCAGATCGAGACGGCCCGGATCGCGATCATACTGTTTGCCCACGTAGGCCAATACATCCTGGCGGAACTGGCGGGCGGCGCCGATCACGGCGTTGCCCCCGCAGAAAGTCTGCCTTTCCCCGACGCCACCGGTGGCCGGCTTGGTCTGGTCGGTATCTCCCGTGATGACTTTGACCCGATCGTAACTGACCCCGATGGTGTCCCCGGCGAACTGAGCCATGACCGTACGATTGCCCTGGCCCATGTCCACGGTGGAAACCCGCAGCAGAATATCACCTTCCTGGGTAAGCTCGACGATGGCGTTCGCATTGTCCAGGGTCCCCCGGCCGGCGCCCACATTCTTGAATCCCGCGGCCACCCCGACACCGATCTTTTTGTTGCTTGACACCGGGGGCATCGCATTCAATGCTGCGCGGGCTTCCTTCAGGAGTTGTTTGATCGGGGCGCTGGCCTGGAGAATCTCGCCGCCGACAGTCGATTTTCCAACCTCCAGAGCGTTTTTCAAACGCAATTCGAAAGGGTCCATCCCCAGGCGCTCGGCGAGCATGTCCAGGCACGATTCAATCGAAAAGGCCGCCTGATTGATGCCCAGACCGCGGAAAGCCCCCCCGTTGGCATTATTGGTGAACATCGCCCATCCCTCAATGCGGGCATTGGGCACCACATACGGGCCGCAGGAGAAGGTGCACGCCTGGTCGATGACGATCGGGGTCTGAGCGGTGTACGGCCCGGCGTCCGAGAGCAGACGGGCGTCGACAGCTGTCAATGTGCCGTCTTTTTTGGCCCCGACCCGGTAGCGCGTGAAGTATGGGTGCCGCTTGGTGGAAACGCGCAGGGACTCGGGGCGGGTGAGCGTGATTTTGCACGGGCGGCCGGTCTTGACGGCCCCTAAAGCCACCCAGATCTGCGTCGTAATATTTACCTTGCCCCCGAATCCGCCGCCGATGGGCGTGCAGATCATGTGCACCTGCTCGTCAAGAACGTTGAGCGAGGCCGCGATCAGCCTGCGGTTCTCGAACGGAAACTGCGTGGGGCTGTAAACCGTTACCCGCCCGTCGGCAGAGGCTATGCCCAGCCCGGCCTCGGGCTCTATGTAGGCATGTTCTTGAAAGGGGGTGGAGAATTCGCCTTCTACAATAACGTCGGCCTCCCGCATGCCCCGGTCCAGATCCCCGATGTGGCGCAGGATATGGCGGCAGGTATTGCCTTCCGGATGCAGTTTGGGAGAATCTTCCTCAAGCGCTCTCTGGGGGCTGCCCACGACCTCAAGTTCACGGTACTCTACCCTGACGGCTGCGACCGCGGCCTCTGCCTCTGCGATGCTCTCGGCGAAAGCGACAGCCACCGCATCGCCCAGAAAGCGCACCCGGGTGTCGCATAAGACCGGGTGGTTCGGGACAAACAGGCCGAAGGTTTTGCGGCCGGGAACGTCCCTGGCGGTAAGGACGCAGGCGACTCCCGGCAATGCCTCTGCTTGCGAGGTTTGGATGGAAAGTATCTCCGCATGCGGGTGCTTGGCCCACAGGACCTTGCCGTAGAGCAAGCCGTCCGGGTACATGTCATCGGCAAAGGTGAGCTGTCCGGCGACCTTTTCATCCGCCTCTTTGTCCGGCACCGAGACACCTATCAGCCGCCCGCTGAAGACCGGACGGGATTCTGGCTGCTTTTTGCCCGACAGGATGCGGGCAGCGTCCTTAACGGCCTCGATAATCTTCAGATAGCCGCCGCAGCGGCACAGGTTGAGGCGCAGGGCCTGTTTGATCTGGCGGTCCGAGGGATCGGGATTCTGTTCCAGCAGACCGACGCCGGACATCACCATTCCAGGAATGCAGAAGCCGCACTGAATTGCGCTGCGGTCGACAAGCGCCTGCTGGAAAGGATGGAGAACTCCGTTCCGGGCAATGCCCTCGACGGTTTGGACCGACTTGCCCTCGAGGCTCTTCATCCGGACCAGGCAGCTTCGGGCGGGCTTGCCGTCCACCAGGACCATGCACGATCCGCAGTGCCCCTCGCTGCACCCGTCCTTGGTCCCGGTAAGGCGCAGCCGGTCGCGCAGAAAGCGCAAAAGCGTGAGTATCCCGGGCACGTCAGCCGAGATTGATTTGTCATTTAGCCGAAGGTTTACCGGGGTCTGCTGCATTGTCGCCTCTCCTCTATTCAACCGCTTCTGGACTCCGACCTTGGCCGGAAGGACGGGTTTTGGGATTTACGAATAAGCTCAAAAATGTTTGGACATAAACGCAAGGGCTCTTTGACAGGATTAACTGGATCGACAAGATATTTTTTAAAAAAAATCCCACAAATCCTGTTGATTCTGTCTAAATATTAATGACTTCATTTATATGAAAATAACCATTTTCATTTTTCGTTGTGCCCGACCCGGGCATGGGGGTTAGTATATGGATGGACACCGACTCATTTCTTTTTTTTACTTTTACTGGATCCCCAGGTCTCGAAGGTCAGTCTTACCTCTTTCATCCAGTCCTGATACTTTTTGGATGATGCAAATTCAACGAA
>JAUYIZ010000221.1 GCA_030688615.1 Desulfobacterales bacterium
TTTCCTTTATACTGGGGTTTGAGCAGGTCCTGCCACGATTGGATCTCCCCGGGTTTTACCAGGTCGGTGTTGATGGCGATATCACGGTTCGGGTAGGCATAAAAATAGAATAAATGTTTGTCTTCGTCCAACCACGGCAGACGGTCCAGCGTGTACCAGAGCTTGGTGTTGGTGACTTCCGGCAGTATCAGTTTGCTGTCCAGCGGCGCGGTCACGCCCATTTTCTTGGTGGCCAGCATCGTGTTGCTCCCGTTGATGGCAAAATCGGCAATATGCATCCCGGCGGCGTTTTCCGTGCGGAGCTTCTGGGTTAAGTCAGAGCCCCGGCCGGGAGTAATGTCGATTTGAATGCCGAACTCTTTGGTGAAAGCAGCCGCCTCTTTTCTCAATGCAGGTGCGAGCAGACCCACATACCCGGAAACCTTGCCTTCTTTTTTCCCGGCCGCCACCGTCTTCTGCCATTCCGCCTCCCATGGAGCCTGCGCCTTTACGGGACCCGGTAACGCAACGGTGAATGCAATGGCCAAAATCATGGTGGTGAAATATTTTATGCCTGATCTGTTCATGGGCCGACCCTCCTTGGATAGATTAGAGAAACCAGGTTCTCCCCGGTTTCCCTGCTTGATGGTTGTTGTCTGCGATTACCGCCTGGTTTTCCAGCGGGACGAAAAAATCCTGAACGTTTATAGCACAATTATCAGGGAATCTCATCATTTATTTCCGGCGGGTATCAGGAATTCTGTCCGGGGGAGCAATTGTCCGGCAGGGGAATTGTCATTTGTTCCGCATAGCCCATACCCTGGCAGGCGGTGCATTTTCTGCCCTGAAGAACCGGATAGGCTTCGTTGCAGGAGGGGCAGATTTCAATCACGCCCTTTTTCCGCCGCTTGTAAAGATCCGTCATCCGGACCGGACAGGCGGACAGGACATGGGGCCCCGCAGACAGAATCGTCTCCAGCAGAACAGGTAAGGGCAGATCCTTTTTGGGGACTTTCCGCATGTACCAGTTGTAAAGATCCGGATATGTCCGTGTCTTTTTCAGATCCAGCCAGACCCGGTAACCGCGCAGCGTGCGGCGGTCGTAAAGGCTCAAGGCGAATTTGTCCCAGTCCAGCACCTTCAGCCAGCCGTTGCCCAGGGTGCATGGGGTAAAAAGCTGGACGGCATCCGGCAGACAGTGAAACGTCTCAACCACCGCATCGGCCTCCACTGCCGGACCGATCAATTTTCTGGCCCGGTCCACCATAAACACTCCCAGCAGCAGTCCGGGCGCGGTCCAGCCATGGAATTGTTGGATCAGCTCTAACACCGTTGCGATTTTTTTCCCGCAAACCAGTTGCTCCGTTGTTTGGGCGGCCATCGGTTCTTCGTCATTTGGGACGATTTTATAAACAGTCGGAACGGAAGCCGGACTTTTTTGCGAAACCGTCATTTTTTTGTTCCCAAAGTTTTCACGTAGGCTACCAGGTCGGCGATGTCCGGGTTCTGCAGGCCGACACCTTGCTTGCCAAACGGCGCCATGTGGGTCCCGTCCCTGCCGTCCCGGATCGTTATGGCTAAAAACTCAAAAGCGGCCTTCTGCACCACCGGATTGCGCAAATTCAGGCCGACTCCCCCCTGCCCCTTTTCGCCGTGACAGCTGATGCAGCGGATTTTGTATAACTGCTCCCCGTGCCGCACATTTCCCGCATAGCCGGCCAAGCCGAACGGCTGCGGTTTTTTTTCAGGCCGGTTGCGGGTGATATACGCCAAAATCTTATCGATCTGTGTTGCGGTAAGGCCGGCCGCGTCCTTCTTCCAGGCCGTCATGGGCGTGTCCGCACGACCTTCGGCAAGGACCGTTCTAAGATAGTTGTCATCGGCTGCGCTTAAAAAGGCCGGGTTCATGATGGCCGGGATGGTTCTTTTAAACACCTCGTCATAAATACTGTCCGTGCCGGTGCTGTGACAGGCCACACAGAACATTTTGTACAGCGATTCTCCTTCCTCACCGGAAGGCTCATCGCCCCGGGCCCTCTGGAAGCTGCGATATTTTTTTGGGACTTCATCCGAACGCAGGGAAAGGACGTAGGTGGTTAAAAACTCCGCTTCCCGGTCCGAGAGATTCGCCAGCATCTCACTTCCCATCACGATATTGCGCGGGTCGTCGAAATGCTCTTTCATCCAGGCGTAGACGGTTTTTTCACCTTCCACGCGCTTCATGGGAAAATAGGCCACCGGCTGGGACCCGACATCATCCAGGGCTTTTCCCAGGACCCCGCCGACCCCGTCCAGTTTGTGGCACCCCTGGCAGCCCCGCTCCAGGAACAGTTTCCGGCCCGAGGCGACTTTATGCCCCCCCTGACCCTTTATCGTGCCGGGATCATGACACAGGGCACAGGAACTCTGAATGAATTCAAAGGGAATCAGGGGACGGTCCCAATGGACATCATGGCCCCTTGCATGGGCTTCGCGGACGCCCAGGGCGCGCCCCTGGCCGTTGTGACATATGGTGCATCCGAAGCGTTCCGGCGGGTGATGCTTCAGGTAGTCGCCGGAATGTTGTCTGAAGGGTATCTTGGCCTCGGCCATCAAGGGGTTTTCAGATCCTGCATGGCAATTGACACAGCGGTCCACCCTTTTCAGATCTTTCAGGTATATCTGCTGCAGGTGGACCTTTAAATTCCCGGCTTTTTTCCGCATGGCGGCGTCGGAGGCTTTTTCCACCATCACCTTATTATATCGTTGCTGATAGCCGGCCCATTCCGGAGTCATCTCCTTATAGCCGGCAATACCCATAAATACGAAAAGAATCAACCCCGCAAGTAAAGACAACGATAGATAGAACTTTCTATACATTATTCCCCTCTTTCATCTGGTAAACTAACAGGTAAGTTCTTCCCCCCTGACCCCATGATAAGGGTCCCGTTCCATTTGCTGGTTAAACAGCGTTGCATCCAATGCGTATCCTTGACATTCCTGCGTCAGGACAAGTTCAAGCAGCCTGGCAAGCCTTTTAAAAAAGTCATCCCCCTCAATTTCCGCAATGCGGCGGCAAAAGAAAAACCCCCATCGGGCAAGGTGAGCCTGGAAAAATTTCTTGCGCGCATCCTGCACGATCGCAAGGTGTTCCTGTTGATTATTTTCACGCGCGTATTCTTCCTTCCATGCCAGGATGGCCATGAACTCCAGTTCGATCCCGATGTGGTCCAGGGATTCCTTATAGCGCACATCTTTTCGAAGGCCGAATCCAAAGGCGGTGTAAAAACCGCTGATGTCGGCCAGTTCAAAAGGTTTCCTTGAAACTTTTTCAAGGGTGTATTCGGTTTCATAGGGAGAAATGTTCCGGCCCACATCGAAAATGCGCAGGTATTCGGCCTGAATTTCCTCGACCCGGTGTTTATTCCTGAAAAAATATTCCGTAAAGCAGTTCAGGCAGGTCGCTGTTTCTCCGGCAAAAAGATCCCGGCTCAGGGCAATTTGATCTTGGATGCCTTCCCAGTTCTTTTCTTCCGGATAGGATAATCCCAATGACATTATTTTATAGAGCGGTACAAGATGAATGGTCATTTTTGAATCTCCACCTCCGCCCAGGCCGGGCTGACCGCTTTGCGCCCGCCGGACTCCATTCGGCCGCCCTCCCAGACGGCAAACGCCACGGGCATGCGGGAGCCGGCGTCAAAGCGGACGCTGCCGGGTTCGTTCACCGTCAGCGGCCTGCGGAATATAACCGTCCATTGGCCATTTTCCCATTCAGCCGCGCCGGACGTGTCGGCGGTCTTCAAGAAAGTTATGGTTCCGGGGCCGGTGGCGGA
Source organism: Desulfobacterales bacterium (assembly GCA_030688615.1). Classification (GTDB taxonomy): domain Bacteria; phylum Desulfobacterota; class Desulfobacteria; order Desulfobacterales; family JAUYIZ01; genus JAUYIZ01. The sequence goes on from JAUYIZ010000221.1 coordinate 3,795, forward strand.
CAGTTCGGTGATGACTTCTTTGCTGGGAAAGGATATCGGATTGTCGGCGGCCCGGCCGGGGATGAAGATATTTTTCTCCGATTGGGTCTTTTCCGTGCCGGTGCCTTTGACAGGATAGTCAAAGGTGTAAATGTCGGTGGTCATGTTCGGATAGGCGCTTTTGGTCGTCTGGAACCCGCTTTTTTTATCCTTACTGCGCCAGGCCTTCCAGTACAGGATATGGACCGGTTTTTTGACCTCCCCCATGAAAAAGGCCGGCAGATTTTCCCTGTTCACGGGAAACTGAACGGCGGCGCCGTCGGAAAAACCCATGATGCTCGGGGTTTCGTCCCGGGTAGGATCCGCCCACACCAGCCGGAAAGATATGAACTTATCATCATGAATCGATTGCACATGGACTTGCTTTACACCCACTTCAGCCGGCTTGGGCTCCACGAGAAACTGGCGCTGCAGGGGCTGCCGGTAGGCCGCAACGGTTTTCCAGACCTCATCGTGAAGTGCAACCTGGCTGACGTCGATATTTTTTTTTAAGGATGTAAACTCGACGAACCGGTTGTCTTGGGCGGCGGCCCCGCCAACGAAAAAAATAAAACCAAAGAAGATGCCTGTTATCTTCCAAATCATATATCAGCCTCCTGTGCTTCGGACGCGCGCAACTGTTAGTATATTTTTGCGCGCGCCCTTAGGGTGTATTGTGTCGATAGGCTTTGCGCTCCGCGTCAAAAAATTTGCGGACAAAAACCGGCTCGGTTACGGGAACCTTGACCACTTCTTTTCCTCCGACGTCGTAGCCCCAGGCATGTTCCCCGTCCACTTTAAAGGAATGAACGATCTTTTCCAGACTGCCGAAAAGCACCAGCAGACCCTTTAAAACAGGATCGTCCGGGATGCTTTTATAGGTCTTTACCGCCGCCAGAGCCCGCGGGCCGAACATCTGCGTCAGATAGGCCGACGGCACATGTATGGGCGGGATATAGTAAATATTCGGCTCCAGCCCGAACTGCGGATACAGGGGCAGGGCCAGTTTCCTGACGTGGATCAGATAATCCATGGGGTTGTTTTTATCGGCGTTTTCCGGCACGTTGATAAACCCGTTGAGACGGATCTTGCCGATGCAGTTGGTAACGCACTGGGTCATCTCCGACTGCTCGATTTTCGGGTAGCACCCCACACATTTTTCACTGATGCGGGTTTCCACATTAAACATGGACTTTTTATAGGGGCAGGCCCTGACGCATTCCCGGATCCCCCGGCAGCGGGACTGGTCGATTAAAACGATCCCGTCTTCGGCCCGCTTATAGATGGCTTTCCGCGGACAGGCGGCCAGGCAGGCCGGATAGGTACAGTGGGCGCAGGTCCTGGGCAGATAATACATCCAGATCCGATGGGGCAGCGAGGCGATCCAGTCGCCCTGGCCCACGGTTCCATAGATCTCGTCTTCTCCGATATTCGGATATGCCCAGTCTTCATCTTCAGCAGTGTGTTCTAAAATTTTCTCGTCCTTCTGGGCCGCCTCGAAAAGTGTTTTTCCCGTATATTTATCCTTTTCCCAGGACTGTGTCCCCAATTTCGCCAAAATGCCCATATCCCAGCCCACCGGATATCCGCCATAGGGTTTGGTCTCCACGTTGTTCCAAAACATGTACTCCTGGCCTTTGCCGGAAGTCCAGGAGGTTTTGCAGGCCAGCGAGCAGGTCTGGCAGGCGATACATTTGTTCAGATCAAAGATCATGGCCCACTGTTTTTTTGGCCGGCTTTGCGGATATACGTATCCAACGCGACGGTTCAACTGCCAGTTATAAACTTTTCGTAGCTGCATTTTATTAAGTAGCCTCCTATTGCGAAACTTTGATGTATCTGCCTTCCAGAAAATCCTTCATTTTGGCATCTTCGTAGGTCGGGCGGATGTTCTGGGTCACCGGCCGCCATTTTCCCTTGCCGCCGATCCCGCCGGCTTCAGCTCTGGTGATTTTTACAAAGCCCTCCCGCGGCGCCCCGTTGGTACAGTGGATATCCGGCGCAAAGCCCTTGCCGATGGTTTGACCGAACATGTCTTTGTGAACCAGTGAATCGGTCATCAGGGTGGGGCGCAGCCAGGCACGGGTGGTGCTCTGATGGCTGCCGTAGCGGAACATGGCCTGATAATTGGTGTCCGGATTTTTAGCCAGCCCGTCCTGGCGGGTTTCATGACCCTTTACGCTGCCGATGGTGGCACAATAATTATTGTGCCACATCCGGGTGACTCCCCGGGGGGTCCCCGGGTAATAGCGCGCCCGGCACAAAAGCCGGGCCACCTTATAGTTCGGGTCCTCTTTCTTCCAGCCCTTGTAGGGACGATCGTCCGGGTCCGCATCGATGTAGATATAGTCCCCGTCCTCCACCCCGAGCCCTTTGGCATCGGCCGGGTTGATATCCAGATACATTTCCATCACAAAGGGCGCACGCTTGTCCCTGCGGTACACATCTCCGTAGGGGCCGAACCACACGGCCACCATGTCCGTATCGGCCGGGGTGGTGTGCACGCTGTGCCGGTATTTGGGCGTATGCATGATAAATCTGAATTCCTTGTCCTTCATCAAGGGATGCTGGGTCTTGAGCAGTTCTTCCACGGTCAGCTGCACATTGCGCACCTGCCGGGTTTCGGTGGAAAGATCGCTGGAAGAAAACCCCCATTCCTCAGGTTTCTTGGGATGAATGGCCGGATGCGGTTCCCCCACGATCACGTTGGGCTCGTAAAAGGTGGAATCGATCGCTTCCCGGTACACCACCATGTTCTCGCCGTGCTCGAGCCACTCGGTCTCGTAGCGGTAAAATTCGAGCCGGCCCGATTTGGTGTGGTAGGGTTTTCCCTCCTGGGTCTGCTCATAACTGGAAGCCCGCGGATAGGTGCGGCAGTTGACCAGGGCCGGCTTGCCCTTGGCGGCGTCAGCCTCCAGCTGTCCGATCTTATAGCCCACAAAATAGGCCGACTCGTCAATGATCCGCTGGTTGTAGACATCCATGCGGTTTTCCGTAAAGAACTTCCAGTAGTCGTCGCAGCGCCGGTCCTTTATGATTTTGCCCAATTCGTGGGCCATGCCCGCCAGTACGGCCACATTGGAGCGGGTATCAAATACCCGGGGCAGCGGTGTGCGCGGGTAAACCTGCAGAAAGGGATTGGTGCACGAGGCGGTAAAATCCGGCTGTTTGAACTCGGCGGGCGCATCCACGCCCCAGACGATGTCGGCATACTCGCAGCTGGCCGTCCACCAGTAATCGGCCACGGTGACCATCTCAAATTTGGGCAGGGTGTTAAACACCACGTCATAATGGCCCTTGGCGTTACCGATAATGGAGTTGGAATTGGTCAGCAGCATCGCTTTGGAAGGGGTGCTCAGGTGGGTTTTGCCGGTAAAAAGATGTCCGCCCACCCGCAGGGGACGGTCGCCATAATTAAAGTAGTGGGCGGATTCGTATTTGGAATATTTTTTTAACGTGGGCATCTTGTCCGGATCCAGCTGCGGGGCAAAAGGGTCCTCGGCGATATACGTGCCGATGCCGCCGATGATGGCCGCCTTGTAATTGCCGGCATAGCTGCCCACGTTGCCCCCGATGTGCCCCAGATTGCGGGTCAGTGCGGCCACAAACATGATGGCCCGGTCTTTCAGGTCGGCATTGAAATATTGATTGGATCCCATGCCGGTGGCAAACAGCGTCTTTTCCTTGTTGGCCGCGATCTGGCGCGCCAGAGAGACAATGGATTCTTGCGGCGCCCAGGTCACCCGGGAAGCTTTTTCCGGGGTGAAATTGGCGTTCACATATTCACGCATGAGATCAAAAACCGGACGGACGTGCAGGGTTTCCCCTTGAAGGGTTTTAACCTCAAAAGTCCCTTCCAGCGCGGCATCGTGATCAAAATGCTTTCCGAAATCATCGCGGCTGACAGCGGCCGGCGCCTTGGTTTTGAAATCCCACACCACATAATCTCCCCATTCCAGGGCAAGTTCTTCCGGAATGAACTGTTCGGCCTGTTCCCGGATGGGCGGCAGCTTGACATTTTTTCCAAACACCCGGGTATCGCGCGTGGGGAGTTTTCTCTGATAGCCGCTCAATATCTCTTCCGGCCGTAAAAATTGCCGGTTGTCCAAGCGCACCAGAAACGGCAGATCGGAATTGCGCTTGACATAATCGGCATCGTACAGTTTTTCTTTTATGAGCACCTGTGCCACGCTTAATGCCAGGGCCGGGTCGGTTCCCGGCCGGATGACCATCACCTCGTCCGAGCGGCAGGCCGTAGCCGGATACTCAACGGTGATGGCCAGGACCTTGCTGCCTTTCAGCCGGGCTTCTGTAAGCCAGTGGGCGTCCGGCATCTTGGTTGCGATCCAGTTCATGCCCCAGACCAGAATCAGCCTGGCGTGCTCCACCGCAAAAAGATCAAATTCGTTGGTTTGCGCGCCGGTAACCATGGGATGCCCCGGGGGAAGATCCGTATGCCAGGTATAGCTGTCCCAGCCCCGGGCGCCCACTGCGTCTTTGGGGGAAACTTTCCGGATACGCTGATCTACCAGGGCCATCATGTTGGCAAAACGGTAATAACCGAAAATCCGGGTCGCGCCTAAAAAGGCCATACCGCCTCTGAACTTAAGGGTTTGGGTGCCGGCCTCGTGCATGGTTTCCACCATGGCCGGATCATAGCCCTGTTTTAGAAGATATTGGCTGCCCTCTTGGCCCGAATAGGTTGCAGCAATATTGTAAAGTGTCTTTGCGGCCAGTTCATAAACGGTTTCCCAGGGAAGCTTCAACCACCTGTCCTGTCCCCGCATAAAATATTTTTCCGGCGGCCGGGCTGTTGCGGGATCACGCGGGAAACCGGCTTCCACCCAGTCCTTGAAACCTTTCCGGACCATGGCGCCCTTGACACGGCGGTCGCCGTAAATGCGCCGCACCAGCCCGACGCCCTTCTGGCAGATGCGCGGATCCCAGCGGGCCGAAGCCTTGTTGCCGTCCAGATCCGTGGCTTCGCCGTACCGGTAGGAAGGACTGATACGGGTGATCACCCCGTTTTTTACATGCGCCTTCAAAAGGCAGTTATGGGTATCGTTGGGGGCGCAGAGAAAATGAAACTCGCTGTCGGCCTTATAGATATTCCGGTAAACATGTTCCCAGTTCCGATTCGGATAGAATTCCAGGGGGCTGTCGGTATTGGGTTCCAGAAAAGCGGCCAGGGCCGGCTGAAACCCGGCCAGCAGCACTCCGGTGCCCGTGCCGGCCGTCAATTTTAAAAACGTTCGTCTGGACAATAACTGCTTTGCCTTATTTTCCATTGCCTCATCAATATTTTTTTTCACACAAAACCTCCCTTGTAACCGTTTACGGTCAACGGTTCACAGTTTACAGTTTTTTTAACCGTGAACCGTAAACCGTGAACGGGTTACCTTAATGAACCGGCCACAGGCTTTTGGACCAGAAAAAATCCCAGTTCGGTCCGCGAAGCTCGGTTCCCACGTAGGTAAAAATCAAAAAACTGATTAAAAACAGGCTGAACACGGCAATGGCGCCCATGCGGGTCGACCCGGTTTGATGGATCATCAGAAGAGACCATGCCATCACAAACCCCACCCAGATCGTTCCCGGGTTGATCAGGATGATAAAAAACTGGTGTATATCGGGCCACCAGTTTCTGAACCAGCCCCAGTTGATCACAAAGGCCAGCATGCCCACCAGCACCAGGGCGCCCACCAGGAAGGTGAGCAGGGTCACCCATACGCCCTGGCGGTCCGAGAACCAGACACCCACCGCGCGGGGGCTCCGATCCAGATAGGGAATCAGCGTCAGGCCGAGCAGGGCCACCGACGGCAGGGCAATGCCGCCCATGAAGGCCGAATAGGAAACCAGCTCCTGCAATCCCAGAAAATACCAGGGCGCTTTGGCCGGGTTTTCCGGTATGAGGGGGTTGGCCACCTCCCGGAGCGGCGCATCGATATAATAGGAATATATGAGCACCCCCGCCATGGTCAGCATGAAGACCGCCGTCTCGGCCCACAGCAGATGGGGCCAGCTCATGACGGTATTTTCCTCTTGGTCGTTAGCCACAGCCGTACTTTTTCCGCGCACCACGGCCATCAGGCCGTAGGTTTTCTCCGGGGCGAATAATTGTCTCTGGCCTGAATCCCTTGATAAGACCGCCTTTTCGTGTTTACTGGGTTGAAAGGTGTCCGGCACCGTGAGCCCGCCATCTTTTCGAATACGCCAGAAGTGAATTCCTAAAAAAACGGCCAAGGCCAGGGGCAGCAGCATGATATGAAAAAAATACATTCGCACCAGGGTTGCCTCGCTGGGGTTGAGACCTCCCAGAAAAAGTTCCTTTTGAAGCCTGCCGATATCCAGCATCCCCGTGACCCCAAGAATATCCGTGATCTCATTGGGAGACTGGGCAATGTTGGAGCCGATGACCAGGGCCCAGTAGGAAAGCTGGTCCCAGGGCAGCAGATATCCTGTAAAATTCAAAATAAACGTCAAAATCAGCAGTATTATCCCGACGACCCAGTTGAACTCACGCCCGCGCTTGTAAGCGCTCGTGTAAAACACGCGGGCCATGTGCAGCAGGACAAAAAGAATCATCCCCTCTCCGGCCCACTTGTGCATATTTCTGAGCAACCGGCCGCCAAAGACCACATAGTTGATGTCCTTGACGCTGTTATAGGCGTCCTGGGTGGAGGGGTGGTAGTAGATCATCAAAAGCGCGCCGGATACGATCGTAATGATCAGCAGGAACAGCGAAATAAGACCCAACCCGAAGGTATAGGCCGGCCGTAAGGAGTTGACATGGGTCTTGGCGCTCTGCATATGCAGGAAAAAATTATTAACGATCGCGGCCGTCCTGGTCCTGTCGGAGGTGGGTTTGCCGCCCCTGAGAAAGGAGGTGACAAGGGAATTTTTGATGGTTAAGATGTTTGCCATAAATTCATTAAGGCCCGATCGGTTTGGCGCGCTCATAGTCTCTCCTTATAATTGATGAATTCGTAACAAATCGAATTCATCACGTTTTAAGTGTTAAGTTTTAAGATTTAAGGTGTTAGGATAAATTATCTATTCAAATACTTAAAACGTAAAACTTAAATCTTAACACGTCTCGTAAAAGGCCTTTTTAGGACTTGTTACGAGACCCTCAATTAAACCTTGAATATGGTGCCGGACTTGATCTCTTTGGTCGCATCGACCAGAAGGGTGCCGTCCACGGACTGGCTGATTTCAAACCAGGGCAGCGGCCTGGGCGCCGGCCCGGCGATAACTTTTCCCTCAAGATTGAATTTCGAGCCGTGGCATGGGCATTGAAAACCGGTGCTCGTTTTCGCCACCAGACAACCCAGGTGGGTGCAGACCTTGGATATGGCATGCAGCCCGTCATTGTCGGAAAAAATGAAAACCTGCCTGTCTTCCAGTACAGTCACAGTACCGACTGGAAAATTTTCAGGTTTGCCGATTTTGAATACCCTGGATTCTTCATAGTGCACACTCGGCTTGGCCATCCTTAAGGTACCGGCCAGGGCCGCCACCGAAGACAAGACGATCACTCCCAAAGAGGCCTGTCCGAGAAAATCCCGCCGCGACACATCGGTTTTCACCTGAGTTTCATCCTTCATATATCCACTCCTCCTTAAAATTGAACGTCTCCATGGTTATGGCGCCTACCGGGCATCGCTGGGCGCACAGGCCGCAACGGATACAGATCGATTCATCTTTGATGATGGCCCCTCCCCCCACAGAAGACGGGTCTTCCACCCGAGCCTGAATCAGCAGATCGACCGCTTCATTTCCCTGGAGGCGGTCAAACGAAACCAGCTTGAGGCAATGTTGCGGGCAGACATCCGCACACCCGCCGCACAAAATGCATTTTCGGCTGTCGAATATGGTATTGACCGCACAGTTCAGGCACCGATGTGCCTGGCGCAGGCCCTGTGTTTCACTGAACCCGGTTTCAACCACCAGGCTGGGCGACTTTTTGCGTTCCTCCGGCGGCAGGGCCGGCACACTTTCCCGCGGGAGGCTTTCATAGCCCCACTCCCGGTGGTACTGATTGATTGTCTCATGACTGTCGATTGTTCGGGGTGCGACGATCTTCTTTTTCAGATGGGCATAAATTTTACGTGCGGCCCGCTTGCCGCTGGCAATGGCATCGATCATGAGCCTGGGGCCGTGAGCCAGATCACCGGCGACAAAAACATCCGCGGCCGATGTCGCCCCGGTCATGGGATCGCAAGTGATATGCTCGGGGTCGGTCATTTGAAGGTCTTCGCACCCGGCGCCGATGAAAGACAGGTCAAAGGACTGGCCCACGGCGAGAATCACGTTGTCACAAGCCAGGAAATAATCCGAGCCTTCAACGGGAATCGGTCGCTTGCGGCCGCTCGCGTCTGTTGCGCCCAGTTTCATCTTTTGGCACCATACGCCGCGTACTGCACCGCTTTCGTTTTTTTCGATACTGACCGGGGCGGTCAATAGATGGAACTGTATGCCTTCCTCCTGGGCCTCGCGAATTTCCGCCTGGTTGGCTGGCATTTCCTCTCTGGACCGGCGGTAGAGGATATTTATTTCCCTGCCTTTAAGGCGCATGGCAGAGCGCGCGGCATCTATGGCAAGATATTCTTCCCACTGATCGCCCTCTTCATCTTCCGTGCCAACACGCAGGGCGGTTCGGGCGGAGTCCATGGCCGCGTCCCCCCCTCCGATAACGACAACCCGCGGGCCAAGCCGTGGAGCGTTTTCCAGGGAAACTTCCCGCAAAAATTCCACCCCGCCGAAGACTCCCTGCGCATCACTACCGGGAATCAGGGATGCGCGCGAGCGCTTGGCCCCCACGGCAACCACGACCGCGTCGTGTCGTTTGCGCAACTCGGGAAAAGAAACGTCGCGCCCGACGAGGCAGTTGTTGACCGCTTCGGCGCCCAGCGAAAGGATGACTTCCAATTCGGCGCGGATGAGGTCACGGGGCAGGCGGTACTCCGGAATGCCTACCGTAAGCATGCCGCCCAGTACGGGCTCCATTTCATAAATAATTGGCTTGATTCCCATCAGGCAAAGATCATGGGCCGTCGCCAGCCCGGCAGGACCGGATCCGCAGATGCCCACCGTGGGGGCATCTGCGGAGATCACCGGGCGCTTGAACCCCTTAAGCAGGTGGCTGATATCTTCAAAATCCCGGCAGTCGTCATGCTGCCTGGCGCCCAAGCGGTCAATCAAACCTAAAGGATGTTTGTCGTATTGTTCTGATTCCATCCCGAATTTTTCACTCACAAACCGTTTCAGCGCGCGAATGGAAACGGCTCCGTCAAAATCCTCCCGGCGGCAGGCCGCTTCGCAGGGCGCACCGCAGATGCGACCGCAGATGGAGGCCAGCGGATTGGGGCCGCGGGCGATCAAATATGCTTTTTCATAATCGCCGGCCGCTATGGCGCATACATAGGCGCGCGAGTCGGTATGCACCGGACAGGCATCCTGGCATTTGATCTGCCTTTTCCAATAATCGATATCCGGGATTTGAACCTTGTATTTTTCCTGCCGCATCATATCTCCGAAAAATAATAATGAAATTTAAGACCATTAGCCAGCCCCCATTTGACGTTTTCAAAGGTCTCCCGACAGAGAGCTTCAAAGGTGACGGTGGATCGTCAATGGAATTTATACAGGTGCCAGCCGAAACAATAATATACAGATATTTCGGTAAAATTGACTTAAGTCAATTTTATCAGAAAATTTTTCCGTTTTCAAACTCCTTTGGTGGGGGCCATGGAAAATGCAGCGTCCGGCCTCCGGCTCACTTTCGTTCCCTGGCCAATTGCTCCGGGCTCATGGTCCAGAAAGGGGTGCCGTCTTTGGTCAAGCGGACCTTGAATTGAAAACTGTCGCCCTTTTTCACTTTGGTGGCCATAAAAACCTCCTTGCCCTCGATTTCAACCAGCACACCTCGGACAGTGACTCGATCCCCCTTTCGGATGCCGATGTCATCGGGTGCCGCAAACCATACGGGGCAGAGGTGAACAAGGTATTCTTGTTTATCCCGCTTATTTTGAACCACCAGCGCCACGCCGGGCGACATGCCCGGCAGGGGAACCACTTCCATGATTTTATTGACAACCCCCTTAAAATCTTCCAGCTCGGCGATGTTGAAATGTTTATTGTAGGCGCCGTCTATTTCCCAGCCGCCCATATCCGGTTTGGCCTCAGCCGCGGCGATCTTCGGAGTAAAAAAAATAGACACCATAATCAGGGTTATCATCACCAAGATAGACAGGATATAACGCATCAGACATCTCCTCCTTTTCTGCCGGTATTTTTGAGTCCACTGGGGTTCCTTATCCTTTAAAAAATCGGCATTATCCTGCTACCATCCCCAGGTCAAAAACTTGTGAATCGAATCGGCCGCCTTTCTTCCGGCGCCCATTGCCAAAATAACGGTGGCCGAACCGGTTACGATGTCGCCCCCTGCCCAGACCCCCTGCTTGCTGGTCTTTCCGGTTTCAGGGTCGACGACGATATACCCCCATTTGTTCAGCTTCAATCCTTCAACAGATTTTGTCAGCAGCGGATTTGCCCCGGCGCCGACGGCAATAATGACCTGATCGCATTCCAGCTCGAACCTGGCGCCGTCGATCGGAACCGGACGGCGCCGGCCGGTTTCATCGGGCGCGCCCAGCTCCATCCGCAGGCATTCCATGCCTGTGACACGGCCCTTGTCATTGCCGGAAAATTTTATCGGGGACGTCAGAAAATGAAATTCCACACCTTCTTCTTCCGCATGGTGAACCTCGGCGGACCTGGCCGGAACTTCCTGCCTCGATCGGCGATAGACGATCCGGGAATGTGCCGCCCCGAGCCGCAGAGCCGTACGGGCCGCATCCATGGCGACATTGCCGGCGCCCAGCGTGACCACGTTTTTACCTTTTATAATGGGCGTGTCGTACTCGGGAAAACGATAGGCTTTCATCAGGTTGGCGCGGGTCAGGTATTCGTTGGCGGAAAAAATGCCGATCAGGTTCTCACCCGGGATATTCAAAAACCGTGGCAGCCCGGCCCCGACCCCTATGAATACGGCCTGATATCCCTGCTGAAAAAGTTCATCCAAAGATATGGATCGGCCGATTACGGCGTTACATTCCACCTTGACGCCCAGCCGTTCGAGAAAATTGACTTCCTTGGAAACGATTTCCTTGGGGAGCCTGAACTCCGGAATGCCGTAAACCAGCACCCCGCCGGGTTTATGAAACGCTTCATAAACGGTGACCTCGTGACCTTTTAATATGAGGTCTCCGGCCACAGTCAACCCGGCCGGTCCGGATCCGACCACCGCAACCTTTTTTCCGGTCGATTCAGACCTGGGGGGAAGATCGCCCTGGCCGTGTTTTCTTTCGTAATCGGCAACAAAACGCTCCAGATTGCCGATGGCTACCGGGTCATCCACTTTGCCGACGATACAAGCCCCTTCGCACTGGATTTCCTGGGGGCACACCCTGCCGCATACGGCCGGAAAAGCGTTTCTTTCCCAGATTTTTCTTATGGATTTCGTCAGCTCGCCCTTTTTAAGGTGGTGTATGAATTTTGGGATATCGATAGAAACCGGGCAGCCCGCCACGCAGGTCGGCTTTTTGCATTGCAGACATCTCTCCGCTTCCCGCAGGGCCGCTTCCGGGCTGAGTCCAAAAGGGACTTCGTCAAAATTTCTCTTCCGGACATCCGGTTCCTGTCCCGGCATGGGCTGTCTGGGTATTTTTTTCTTTTTACCTGCCGGCGCCGACATGCTCTCCTCCATGGCACTGTTTCTCCTGCTCGGTGTACGCCTGAAGACGTAACATCAGTCCATCGTAATCGACCTGGTGACCATCAAATTCAGGGCCGTCCACACAGGCGAACTTTGTTACGCCGCCTACGGTGACGCGGCAGCCGCCGCACATGCCGGTGCCGTCGACCATGATGGGATTCAGGCTGACAATGGTTTTGACATGGTATTTCCTTGTAATTTCGGATACAAATTTCATCATGGGCACCGGCCCGATGGCAACAGCCAGTTTCACTTCTTTCTTTTCCAATATTTCCGTCAGCACTTCGGTAACAAAGCCGTGGTGTCCATAGGAACCATCGTCCGTACACACGTGAAGTTCGTCGGATATTGCCCTCATCTTATCTTCCAGTATCAGCAGGGCCTTATTCCTGGCGCCGATGATACTGATGACATGATTGCCGATTCCTTTGAGCCCACGGGTGATGGGGTGCAGAACCGCAACACCCGTTCCTCCCCCCACGCAAACAACGGTCCCGACTTTTTCCAGACGGGTCGGCTCACCCAAAGGCCCGATAATATCCTGATAGCCGTCTCCGACCTGCAAGGCCTTAAACAGGGCGGTCGATTTGCCGATTACCATATAAATGACGGTTATGGTCCCTTTGTCTGCATCTGTATCTGCGATGGTCAATGGAACGCGCTCACCGGTTTCATTCGCTTTCAGGACCGCAAATTGTCCCGGCCGGGCTTTGGCGGCGATCAGGGGCGCGTCGATTTCATTCAGAACCACAGTTCCATCTGCCATTTCTTCCCGTTTCACAATGGTAAACATATGCATGATCTCTCCCGGAAAAAATTTTCTTTAATGATCCGCTAAATTTATTTATGAAACGATTATCCGCTCTTTAAAAAAATTGCTGGTTTGCAGAAACGGAAAACAGCAGACAGACCGATATTACCATAGCACAATACCCCAGACCGTGGAAACCCGAATCTTGCAGGAAAAATCCCGGGAAGCCTTTTATTGCAAAAAAATACCGTTGTCAACAAAAATACTTGACTTGTTAATGAACATATATTATATATTGCCCATCTCCAAAAGAGGAGCCCGTTGACGGATGCTCAACCAGACAGCCATTTATGCCCTGCGCGCCATGGGGTTTCTGGCGCACAAGAAAGACAGCGCCCCCGTGCTGTCTTCCGCCATTGCCCGAGAGATGGATATCCCCCGAAACTTCCTGTCTAAAATACTCAACCGGCTGAACCAGGCCGGACTCATCCGGTCTGTTCGCGGCCGCAACGGCGGGGTTGCGTTGCGCAGGCCGGCCCCCCAGGTCAGGCTTTTCGAGGTGGTCCAGCTTTTTATGAAAATTGATGATTTCAAACAATGCCTTTTAGGCAACAAGAGCTGCGATGGCACCTGCGGGCTGCATATCCAATGGCGCATCATATCGGAACAATTTGATAAATTGCTCAATGAAACCACCATTGACCAGATTTTATAGAGATATCGGAGCGCTGTAAAACCGTTTGTCGGCCGGGTCAAAGATTTCTGGAGTTTTCATGTCCGGTGCTGTGATCATTCATATATCGGATATGTCCACGAACTTGTTTTCCAACATCTTACCCAAAGGAGGTCCTGTATGAAATTAAATACATTGAAATGGGCCGCTATTGTCTGTTTCGTGGTGGCCATGGCCGTTCTGCTCGGCGGGGGAATTCTCATGAAAAAGGATCTGCCGCCCTATCCGGGGACCGTGGCCGGCCCCGGCGGCAAGGCGCTTTTCCAGCGGTCGGATATTCTCGCCGGACAGGATGTGTATCAACGTTACGGCCTGATGGATCATGGCGCGGTCTGGGGGCACGGGTCCCAGCGAGGGCCGGAATTTTCCGCCGCCAGCCTGAACATCATGGCCGTGGCGGTCGGCGATCATTACGCGCAAAAAGACTACGGCAAGGCGTACGGGCAGCTGGACGATCTTCAAAAGGCCATCGTTGATGCCAGGATCCGGCACGAAATCAAGCCCAACCGCTATGATAAGGCCAAAGATGTTCTCACCTTGACCGCCGCCCAGGTTGAGGGGCTGGAAAAGGTTCAACAGCACTGGGAAAAGACATTCCGGGACGGTGAGCAGCGCTACGGCTTGCTTCCCGGCACCATCGGCGAAGAGCAGCAGCGGCTGCAAATTTCCAGATTTTTCTTCTGGACCGCCTGGGTCGCCTCAACCCTTCGCCCGGGAACCGATTACTCCTACACCAACAACTGGCCGGCGGACCGAAGGGTGGGCAATGTCCCCAGCTCCGGGACCTATTTTTACTCCATCGCCGGTATCCTGGCCCTGCTTCTGGTTCTGGGGCTTTTCGTCTTCTGGATCCACCGTTACGGCATGTGGTACGGAGAAGCCAAAGGGGTTGCCCTGGCGGAGAAACTCATCGACATGCCCCTGACGTCCAGTCAGTTCAAAGCCGCCAAATTCTTTGTGGTGGTGATTCTGCTGTTTCTGCTGCAGACGACTTTCGGGGGGCTGCTGGCCCATTACACGGTTAATCCGGGCAGCTTCTTCCTGCCCTTTGTGGCCAAACTCATCCCTTACAGTTGGGCCAAAACCTGGCATTTGCAGTTGATGGTTTTCTGGATCGCCACCACCTGGATGGCATCGGCCATCTATCTGGCCCCCATTATCGGGGGCCGGGAACCGGTCAAGCAGGGCCTGCTGGTGCAGCTTCTTTTTGTGGCCGTTTTGATCGTGGCCCTGGGAAGCCTTGTCGGGGAGGTGCTGGGCATCAAGGGCCTGCTGGGAAATTTGTGGTTCTGGTTCGGCCATCAGGGATGGGAGTTTCTCGAACTGGGCCGCATCTGGCAGATTCTGCTGTTCGTGGGCCTGATTTTCTGGCTCGTGATCGTGTACCGGGCCGTGGGCAGCCATCTTAACCGGCATAAGGATGAATTCAGCGCCTTGATCTGGTTCTACATATTCAGCGCCGTGCTGGTGGTGGCGTTTTTCGGTTTCGGGTTGTTTTACGGCAAGGGTTCGCACCTGACCATGGCCGATTACTGGCGCTGGTTCGTGGTGCATCTGTGGGTGGAAAGCATCTTTGAGTTCTTCGGCATCGCGGTGATTGCGCTTCTGATGGTGGCCATGGGACTGGCAACCGCCACGGCCGCCCTGCGGGTGGCCTATTTTACCGCGGCCATCACCTTTATCAGCGGGATCATCGGCACCGCCCATCACTATTACTGGTACGGCGGGGCCGCCTACTGGGTCGGCTGGGGCGCCATATTCTCTTCCATGGAGCCGGTGCCGCTGATGGCGCTGGTGGTTCGCGGGTTGATGGAGTACAAGGACATCCGCAAACAAGGCCAGGCGTTCAGCTACAGGTGGCCCATGTATTTTCTGGTGGCCGCCTCCTTCTGGAACTTTCTGGGAGCGGGGGTCTTCGGTTTTCTGATCAATCTGCCCATCATCAATTTTTATGAGCACGGCACCTACCTGACCATGCACCATGGGCACACGGCCATGTTCGGCACCTACGGCATGCTTTCCGTCGCACTGCTGCTGTTTTCCTGGCGCGGGCTGGTGGACAAGGCGCACTGGAAGGACGGCCTCCTGAAGCTATCGTTCTGGGGACTCAACGGCGGTCTGTTTCTGATGGCCTTTGTCACCCTGTTGCCCATCGGGGCCCTGCAGGCATGGGTTTCTTTCAGAGAGGGGCTCTGGGTGGCCCGGAGCGCGGATTTTTTCGAGAAGGGCGCGGTTGTTTTTCTCGGAACGTTCCGTGCGCTGCCGGACACCATCATCATCGTGTTAGGCGTTTTGCCCTTGGCATACTTTCTGATCACCACGTACCCGCACCTGAAGGCAACGGAAATCAAGGAGGGTGAGTCGGTGTGGGAGCGGCTGGGAATTGAGCTGTAGAGAATCTGCTACAAGATCTTTTGGATGACCTTTTGCGGCAGGACCCATGGCCGGTCCTGCCGCAAAAAGGTAAAATCATAAAGGAGCGCGCATGAAAAACCTGCCTCTTGATCCCTGTCCGGTGAACATCTCGGATGAAGATATCTTTGAGGCCATGAAAGAAATTCGCAGAGTGCCGGTGACAACCTCGGACGGCCGGCTGAAGGGCATCATATCCCGGGTTGATCTTATCCAATCCTTTTGTTCCTTGGAAGCCTGAGAAGGTATCAGAATATGGAATATTTCAAAAAAATGAGGGGGGCAACGAAAAGCCCCCCGGCGGTGGATCTGTTTGAGATTGTCTGGTCCTGGATCAGGGCCTTTTCAGGGATTACGCTGGTGGCTGTCATCCATTACCACCTGATAAACGAGACGGACCTGGTGATGATCATCGGCTCCTTCGGTGCATCCGCGGTTTTGATTTATGGCGCCGTGCGCAGTCCTTTGGCCCAGCCCAGAAACCTGCTGGGCGGTCATATCCTGTCGGCCATCATCGGCGTTGCCGCCTATCGCATCCTGGGCCATCACCTGTGGCTGGCGGCCGCGGTTGCGGTTGCCACGGCCATCGCCGTCATGCATGCCACCAAGACACTGCATCCGCCGGGAGGGGCGACCGCGCTCATCGCGGTCATCGGCGGGCAGAAAATTCACGATCTGGGTTATCTTTATGCCGTCCTGCCTGCCGGGCTCGGGGCCTTGATCATGCTGGCGGTGGCGCTGGTCATAAACAATATCCCCAAAGATCGGCGCTACCCGGAGTTTTGGCTTTAAGCAATCCAGTTGGTATAATAATCAAGTGAAATCAATGGTGAAAACCGACTTTTTACGAAGCGGTCAATTTTCGCATGGCTCCAATATGGATTTAAGATCCTCGTCAGCCGATGAAATCGGTTTCAGGTCAAATTTTTTCACCAGGGTATCCAGTACATTCGGCGTCAAAAAAGCCGGCAGGGAAGGCCCCAGGCGGATGCCCTTGATGCCGAGGTGCAGCAGCGCCAGCAGAACGCAGACCGCTTTTTGCTCATACCAGGAGATGATCAGCGATAACGGCAATTCATTGACCTGCACATCGAATGCTTCTGCCAGCGCCGAAGCGATCTGCACGGCCGAGTAGGCATCATTGCACTGGCCGGCGTCCAAGAGACGAGGAATGCCTCCGATGTCGCCCAGATCTTTATCGAAGAAACGGAATTTGCCGCAGGCCAGGGTCAGGACGATGCAATCCGCGGGAATTTTTTCTACCAGCTCCGTATAGTAGTTCCGTCCCGGTTTGGCTCCGTCGCAGCCGGCCACCAGAAAGAAGTGCCGAATGGCGCCCGACTTTACCGCTTCGATGACCTTTGCCGCTACACCCAGGACGGCATTGCGGGCAAAGCCCACCGTTACCTCCCGGCCTTGCTGGTCCTGCTGAAAACCAGCAAGCGCAAGGGCCCTGTCAATCACGGGCTGGAAATTTAAATCCGGGATATGGGCAATACCCGGCCAGCCGACCATGCCCGAGGTGAATATATTGTTTTTATAATCGTTTCTGGGCCGCTGGATACAATTGGTGGTCATCAGGACAGCTCCCGGAAAATCAACGAACTCCTTAGTCTGATTTTGCCAGGCCGTGCCGAAATGGCCGTAGAAGTGCTTGTATTTTTTTAACCCCGGATACCCGTGCGTCGGGAGCATCTCACCGTGAGAGTAGATGTGGATGCCTTTTCCTTCGGTCTGCTTAAGAAGCTCTTCCAGATCCTTCATATCATGGCCGGAGACAAGGATGGCCTTGCCCCTCTTATGGCCTAACGGGACCTTGGTTGGCACCGGGTGACCGTAAGCGCCTGTATTTCCGGCATCCAGCAGTCCCATTGCTTTATAGGCGGCTTCACCGCACCTGAGCGCCATCTTGACCCAGTCATCAAGGCCCAGGTCATCTCTTTGAATGGCTGCCAGGCCCTCCTGCACATATGCATAAACGCTGTCATCCTCCTGGCCGAGAATGAGCGCGTGGTCGGCATAAGCGCTCACCCCCTTGATGCCGTACAGGACGGTGTGTTTCAATGACAGGATGTCGGCATGGTCAGCGGGGTACGATTTTATTCCGACCTGCTCGCCTTGCTTGACCAGATCGGTCTGGCCGGTTTTGGGTTGGAAGGCGGCAGGTCCGTGCGTCCAAACGGCAGTGCCGCCGGCCGAGGCGACCTTTGTTTTTAATTTTTCGCGCAGGATGGCCGATTGCCCGATCAGATCCATGAAACGATCCGAATCAAAATCTACATTTGTCAGGGTGGAAAAGGCCGCCTTGACCGTGAAAACATTGACGTCATGGTCGGATATGCCGACTTTGCGGCCTTGCACGGCAACTTGTGACAGCCCCATCAACGAGTAAAGGAGCAGATCCTGCAGCGCGGCAATTTCAGGCAGTTTCCCGCAAACACCCTGTACCGTACACCCTGTGCCTTTGGCGGTTTGTTCACATTGGTAACAAAACATAACGAATCTCCTTATCAGCGGTTTTAACTTTTAGGATTTGGATCTTATACGCTGAAATTATATAGCACACAAGTAGTTATTCTGTAACCCTTCCTGTTTAGACGAACATGTGATATAGAAAATCACGGCGGCGATTACGAATGAAGTTATTAATATTTAGACAGGATCAACAGGATTTGTGGCATTTTTTTTAAAATATCTTGTCGATCCGGTTAATCTTGTCAAAGAGTCTTTGCGTTTATGTCCAAACATTTTTGAGCTTATTAGTAACATGCGGGTACGGAGCGGGGGATGGATATCTGGCCTATTTCGCCGGAAATGGTATTGCTGCTGGGGGGGGCCTTTGTTTTAGGCGCGCTGGCCCAGCGGCTGCGCCAAAGTCCGATCGTGGGGTATCTGTTGGCCGGTACGCTGGTCGGCCCCCTGCTGTTTAATACGGCGGCGGTCAACCAGGCCGCCGAGCTGGGCGTATCCCTGCTGTTGTTTTCCATCGGGCTTGAATTTTCTTTTAAGGAGTTGCGCCGGATGGGGAAAATGGCTTTCGGCGCCGGAAGCATCCAGGTGCTGGCCACCCTGCTTGTCGTGACCCTGATTGCCGCCTGGCCGATGAGTCTGCCCCAGGCCCTTACCATCGGCGCTATCGTGACCCTAAGCTCAACGGCCATCGTCTTGCGGGTGCTGGTTGACCGCGCCGACATCGATTCGGTTCGCGGGCGCGCCAGCTTGGGAATTCTTTTGTTGCAGGACATCGCGGTAGTGCCACTGGTGCTGATGGTCAGTTTTTTTGTGCCGGGCTCCGTTGAAACCCATGCGGGGTTGCACCTGTTGAGAGTGGTTTCGTCCGCCGCCGGTCTGGCCGCTGTTTTCTATCTGGTTCTCTACCGGGTCCTGCCGGTCCTTCTGAGCGATCAGGCCCTTTTTGCCAACCGTGAATTGACCGTGCTGCTGACCATTGCCGTCGGACTGGGTGCGACATGGTCTGCCCATGCGCTGCACATTTCCCCGGCCCTCGGGGCTTTTGTGGCCGGTCTGCTGCTGGGCGAATCCCCCTTTGCCGGCCAGATACAGGCCGACATCGGTTCGTTGCGGATCATGATGGTCACCTTGTTTTTTGCCTCGATCGGCATGCTTCTCAAACCGCTGTGGTTTATCTCGCAGCTGCACTGGATTTTACTGCTGGCCATTGTTATTTTCGGCCTCAAATCCGCCATAGTCTTCCTGATTGCCCGCTTTTTCGGTCTTGACGGCCGTCACGCCCTGGCAACCGGCATCACCCTGGCCCAGATCGGTGAATTCTCGTTCGTACTGCTTGCCGCGGCCCGCAACGGTGGCGTGTTGAGCGACCATGCCTTCAATCTGACCATCTCCGTCATCATCCTGCTGATGTTTGCCGCGCCATACATGGTCACGCTGGCGTTTCCCTTGTCCGACCGCTTGATTGCTTTGCTCACCGGCCGCTTGCTGGTCCCTGACAGGAGCCTGTCTTCCGCGGAGACCGGGTCCGTCAGCCAGGTGCTGGTGGTCGGATTGGGTCCTGCGGGCCAGGAGGTCGTACGATCCCTCCTTGCCCAGAAGATTGAGCCTTTGGTGATCGACGTAAACCCGCAAAGCCGGATGCTCGGCAGCGACCTGAATGTCAAGGTTCACCTGGGTGATGCCGGCCGGGACGAGGTTCTCAATCATGCCGGTTTCAAAACTGCGTGCATGGCCGTGGTGACGGTCCCGGACCCGGACAGTGCCGTTCGTATTGTCCGGGCCATCCGGCGTCTGATGCCGCTGATGCCCATAGCGGCCCGCTGCCGCTACCACCGCCATCTGGCAGACCTGGAGCACGCCGGCGCCAGCCTGATCGTGGACGAAGAGACCAACGTCGGCAGCCTGTTAAGCCAAGAGGTGCTCGAGTCGATTCGCGCCCAATCGGGCGAAGCCTTTGCCTGCCGGATGGCGGGGCAGACGGCGAAAATCGTCTGACCGAAGATGCGAATTTATTTTTGATTTTTTCTTCTGACAATTTCCATGAACGGGTGCAATACAAAATGAAACCCGTCCGTCAGATTCAGTCCGCGAATATTCCTTAAGACCCGCACCAGTTGCCCCACGCTGACTTCCTCCGGTTCATGAATGTGTTTCAGTAACTGCAGACTGGTTAATCTCATGAGCGTCGATAAGAGAAAGACCATAACGATTGGATATACCGTCCAGTTGTAAAATGTGATGTTCACCTGTAAAAGAGACCTGATGAATAAGCCCGCCATGATCGGGCCCAGGGCGGCCCCGATTCCTGCTGTGATATAATATATCGAAAAAAAAGTATTTTTGAATTCCTGGGGAGCAATCCTCAGAAGAAAGTTGTTGGTGCAAAGAGTTATCCCTGCCCAAAACCACCCCGCGGTAATGTGAAGAATAACAGGCGCCAGGATATTGCTTGGTTTGATAAATATCCACCAGAAGGGGACAAAAACCGCAAACCATCCGGCAAATTGAAGGACGGCCTTGTTTTTGATCTTATCGGACAACCTGCCCCATAGCCGCATGCCGATCAGATCGGCCAAAGCAGACAGCGTCCCCAATACGACCACAAAGCTGAAACTGAAATTAAGTTCCCGCAGCAGGTAAAGGGTAAGAAAAGGGCTGGCGAAAGTTACGGAAAAGTTCCATGCCATTGAAAAAATGAGAAATTTTCTGAAGTTTGCATCCTGGAAAGGATATGCCAGGCTTTGCTGGAAAGGCCGGTGTCGGGAAGGTGAAATTGACGGGAGGTCGGGCACCTTGTTCAGATAACGGATGCTGATCATGCCGAAAAGTACTGCCGACCAAAACGTTACACTCAATCCCATGGACATTCCATCTTTAAAATAGAATTTAAAAAGGTCCAGGGATTTACCGTACACAATCATGGCAATCATTCCCGCAGCGCCGCATATCATGTTTCGGGTCCCGAAAAACGTCCCGAGAATTTTATCCGGAATCAGATCGGACATCCACGACTGCCATGAAACAAAGCTGATTGAAATGAAAACATGAGATAGAAAAATAAAAAAAAGAACCATGCCCGCTACCGGGTATGCTGCCGGATCGGGATACAGGCCGATGATAAGAATCGGTATCCATAAAAGGCGGGCGGCGGCGGCCGAAATGACACAAATATTCTTCCGTTTCCCATATTTTTGAATAGCATACGAAGCCGGCAGTTGAAACACGGTCGTCAAAAAAGGTATGGCCGCCAAAAATCCGATCATCAGTTCGCTCATTTTTAAATGAAGCGCGAATCCGGTGAGAAAAGCCCCGCCGGTTAACGTTCCGAATATATTGGCGAACATACCGTCATAATAGGAGTTTCTTTGATCATCAGGTAAAAATTGGGTCATATTCTAGGAGTCTTATCAGGGCTATATCCTTTATGGATGGGCACTAACTATTTTTTTTGTCCGCCAGCAAATCCTTCAAGTTGGCAAACGGCCTGTTGTCCGAAGACGGCTCTTGCCTGCCTGCCGGCGTTGTTTCGTCATACCATTCCGCCACCTGGCCCCGGGAATGCTCATTGTCGTGGCAGTAGATGCACAGCAACTCCCAGTTGCTGCCGTCGGGTGGATTGTAATCGTGGTTGTGATCCTTATGATGGACCGTGAGCTCCCGCACTCTCTTGCCTGAAAACTCGCGCCCGCATAGCGCACAGATCCACGGAAATATTTTGAGCGCGCGTTCCCGATAGGTTTTTTCCCGGCGCTCCCGGTCGTGCCGGACCTCGGCCATGACAGGATCAGGCCGGTCGGGCTCAAAGTTTGTTTTCTTCGATGACATGTGGGCACCTTCCATTCGTTGGGAATTCATGCGTAGCCGTACATAAACGGCCTTCTTTGCGCCGAAATGAGACCTTACTCAGGAACTTTCAGAGTGATAGAGGCAGACTCTTGTGCAGTTGGCATCTTCCAGAATGGCATCAGAAAGTCTTTTCCCTCGAATGACTATGGGAGACTATTTATTGGCCGCACCGATAACCTCCTTGGCCATTTTCACCACCTCGCGCGTGTGCCGCAGAAAATCTTCCGAATCAGGAAAGATTTTTTCCTGGGGCTGGGGCAGAAATATCGGGTTGAATTGCTCGGTGGGAACGTCCGCGCGCAGGCTCGGATTGCCGAATCCCTTGGAGAACGCCGATTGCCCTTCTTTGGTGAGCAGCCAGTTTACGAAGAGCTTGGCGGCATTGGGATGGGGCTGTTTGCCCGGTACGCTCAGGGCGCCGGCAGCCGATGTCACCCGAGCGCCTTGCTTGAAGAAGACCACCTCCAAAGGGGACCCCATTTTCAGAAAATTGGCCAGGACGTCAGGGTTCGGCGCGAGGCCTATCGAGAATTTGCCCTTGGCCACTTCTTCCACCTGGAGGCGGTTGTTGCGCTGAATA
>JAUYIZ010000227.1 GCA_030688615.1 Desulfobacterales bacterium
GATGAAAAAATTTGCAGTCATCGGTTTGGGCAAGTTTGGCATCCATGTCGCCAAGACCCTTTTCGAAGATGGTCACGAGGTTATAGTTATTGATTCAGAGAAAAATTGTGTTCAGGCGATTAACTCCAGTTGCAGTGAAGCCATCGTCATGGATGCGACCGACCGGGAACAGCTTGACACCCTCGTGCTTGGATCATTGGATGCCGTGATCGTCTCTACGGGAACGAATATCAGCAGCAGCATATTGATATGTCTTCATTTACAGGAGATCGGCGTTAAGAAGATCATTGCCAAGGCTGTCAATATTGATCATGGGAAGATTCTAAAGAAGGTCGGGGCAACCGAAATCGTTTATCCGGAAAAAGAGATGGCTGTTCGGGTGGCAAGGGGGTTGTCGACACCGAATATTATGGATTTTATACCGCTTGCTGAAGACTACTCGCTGGTACAAGTCGACCCACCCAGGGCATTTATCGGAAAAAGCCTGAAAGAATTGAACCTGCGGGCTAAATACAGCGTGTATGTCATTGCTGTTAAAGAAATTGTTCCTGAAAATTTTGTATTGGTGCCACCAGCGGATTTTGTCATCAAAGACAGTGATGTTTTGATGATACTGGGAAAGTCAGAAAATATTAAAAACATTAAAGCATTAAAATAAGCCGGCAAGCCTTTCCGGGCTGCTTTATCCCGCGCTTGAAAATTATATCCGATATTTACCGCGTCGGAATGGCGTCGATCGTCAGGTCAGGGACCCAGTTTGCGGTGATGGGCGTGATAAATAACGCGGCGGCCTCTTTCGGCGTGATCCCTCTGGCGATCATGGGCGTTTTGGTGCGTGCCGGGCGGTTCATCCAGATGCCGGTCCTGGGACTGGGCCAGGGTATCCTGCCGGTGATGGGATACAACTACGGCGCCCGGAAAAAGACCCGCGTGGCCGAATTGGTGTTCAAGGCCGCCCTTGCCGGCTCTGTCTGGACTTTTATCTGCTGGTTGGCCGTCATGTTGTTTCCGGTGCAGGTCATGTCCGTCTTTAGCGGCAACAAAGAGTTTTTGAGCCAGGGCGCCCAGGCGGTCCGGGTTTATTCACTGGCTTACTTTGCCCTTGGCCTCCGCATGGTGCCGGGATTCTTTTTCCAGGGCATCGGCAAGGGGTTTCCGGCGATGATACTCACGGCGACCCAGAAACATCGTTTTCCAGTTGATACCTGTCCTGATACTGCCTCGTTACTTCGGGTTGGCCGGGCTGTGGGTAGCTTTCCCTATTGCCGATGCCTTATCTTTACTTTTCGGCCAGCTCTGGATGAATATTGAGCTTCACCGGCAGGGAATCAGCTTCTTCCGCTGGAAGACAAAGGCTATCGGATAAACGGCATGAACCCCTGGAAACCGTTTGTATCAGAAGATTCAGAGAGGGGGCCGAAGCCCCCCGACTCTTATCTTTTGCAGCTTTCCTTACATGGATTCGATGCCGAGTCTTTCTAATGTGCCCTTGTCCGGCTTCCCGGTTGCTTTCAGGCCGTTTGCCTTCTGATATTTTTTCAAGGTCGCTCGGAATTTTGGCCCCGTCAACCCGTCCACCTTGAGTTTATACCCCTCTCGGGTCAGCGCTTGCTGAATCTGCATCACATTTTGGCTTGGAGCAGGTTTTTTTGCAGGTTTTTTTACCGCTGCTTTTTGCGCCTTTTCTTTTTTTGCGGCATTCTGTTGTCCGGCCGCAATCGCAGCGGTTGTAAAGGCTGTAAACAACACGCAGCACAGAACAAAAATTAGAACTTTTCTGACATGCTTTTTCATGCTCTTCATCTTGATTCTCCTTCAAATAACTTGAATAACTCTCATCTGCCGCTCAGCGGTCCGAAGATCTCCTTGGCCAGTGCAAGAGATTTTCCCTGTTCCTCGTATATCCATTTCTCAATGCTGTTGGCGCCGACAAAGTATCTCTCTCCGGGCAGCCTCTTGTTTTCGGGGTTGACGTCGTCGACCGGAATATCATTCCTGGAAGACATATATTTCGTTGCCCTCTGGGCAAAAGCCTGTCCCTCCCTGCTTAGGAGCCAGTTGACGAATACTTTGGCTGCGTTCGGATGCGACGCCCCTGCCACTATGCCTACGTTTCCGGCATCGTAACTCAAGTAGGTGCCTTCTTTCACAATCACATGAGCAACATTCGCGCCGGCATTAATCATTTGAGCCATGGCACCGCCTGACGCCGAAGCAGCCACGGCATATTTTCCCCTGCCGAGCCACTCTGCCATTTGACGAAGGTCCCTGGCCAAGGCGATATCCTGCGTGGCAACCATCTGGCGATAGAAGTTCTCATCGGTAACCTTGTTCATAAGGAGGGTGGCGAAACCATTGAAGCCGCTTCCTGAAACACTGGGGTCGTTCCACACGATCTTTCCTTTATACTGGGGTTTTAGAAGGTCCTGCCACGACTGGATTTCCCCGTGTTTTACCAGGGCGGTGTTGATGGTTATGTCGCGATTCGGATAGGCATAAAAATGGAAGAAATGTCTGGCATCGTCTGACCACGGAAGGCTGTCCAGCGTGTACCAGAGTTTCGGATTGGTGACTTCCGGCAGTATCAGTTTGTTATCCAGAGGCTCTGTCACGCCTAACCGCTTGATACCAAAAATAGTATTGCCTCCGGATAATACCACATCGGCGAGATTCAGTCCGGCGGTTTTTTCCGTAGTCAGCTTACTTAATAATTGACTGCCCCGACCGGTCGTAACCTCGACTTTGATTCCAAATTTTTCTTGGAAAACAGGAGCCTGTTTTCTTACTGCCGGCGCCAGGGAAGAAACATACACCGAAACCTTGCCTTCTTTTTTTCCGGCTTCCAGCGTCTTCTGCCACTCCGCCTCCCATTGAGCTTCAGCCGTTGCGTAACCCATTAACGTGGCGGCGACAGAAATCGCCAGAATTATTATGATGAAGTATTTTCCGCCTGATCTATTCATGTGTTGATCCTCTAAAGTATTAAATTTTACTTTAATAAGGGAGCAAAAATTTCCCTGGCGATTACCATCTGCTCGGTCTGTTTTGAAAGAAATTCCTCGTTCTCCGTACCCGTAAAATATTTTCCATCCGGCCGGCGCAGGGCTACAGGGTCGAGGCCTTCCGTGCCGACATCTACTCTCAAGCTTTGCCTGCCGAAAGCCTGGCTGAAAGCGATCTGTCCTTCGCGGGACAGCATCCAGTTAATGAAAATCTTGGTGGCATTAGGATGGGGGGCGCGGTTCATAATGGCTACGTTCCCGCTGGCGCCAGTTACGTAAGTGCCTTCCGCAGGAGTGTAAGATGCTATCGGAGCTCCGGCCCGAATAAATTCCGTAGCCACGGCGGACTGGGGGAAAAAGAGGATTGGATATTTTCCCCGGGCCACCCATTCCATCTGGAGCCGCTGGTTTCGTGAAATGACAGGCTCCTGCTTTGCCAGTTCCCGCCAGTAATCAAGATTCAAAAGATGCCATCCGATGACTGAAAAACCCTTGGCGGCGGTCCCGGGCACAGTCGGGTCATTCATTACAATCTTTCCTTTCCACCTGGGGTCCAGTAAATCCTTATACGACTTTATTTCCTCCAGTTTTACCATACTGGTATTTACCGCAAGATTGGGCACAGGGAAACCTAAAAACATCAGCAGGGTACGCGCCTCGTCTATCCACCAGAGCTTTTCCTGGTACCATGATTTTGTGTCGGTTACTTCAGGCAAAACGAGCAGCTTGTCTAATGGGTCAAGGGCTCCTGTGGGTTTCAGCTGCGTAATGGGAGTAGTGGAGCCGCCCACAAATACATCCACCAGGTAAAGACCCGCTTTCCGTTCGGTAAGCAGCTTGGCCCCCATCTCGCCACCCCGGAAAGATGAGACTTCCACCTCAATCTGAAATTTCTCTTTAAAACCGCTTTGCAGCGCTTTGCGCATTTGTCCCGGGGCAGTTGTGTATACGACCACCTTGCCTTCTTTTTTGCCGGCTTCCAGCGTCTTTTGCCATTCTGCCTCCCATTGAGCTTCAGCCTTTACGTAAACCATTAAGGTTGCGGCGAAGGAAAGCGCCAATGTTATTACAATGAAATATTTTCCGCACCATTTATTCATGTGCTCCTCCTTGGTTAGATGTCGAAATCAGGTGTAGATTGATTTTTAAGTTTCCAGTACCATAAACAAGCTAAGAAAACCATATTTTTATTCAAAAATAGAACACTTGGTCTTTTGGGCCCGCAATGGGTTATTTTGCCTTGACACGATTCAGGAAAATTGATTAATAGTATTTTTAAGCTGAAATTTGATTTTTTCTCAATTGAACCTGATTTGATCAATCTTGCTTAAAAATTTGTCAGTATAGAATTTAAAGTTTTACCGCTGTTCATTATAACATCTTCCATTACAGTTACTTGTTCACCACGCGGCATTACTCAACCCGGGGGAAAGAGTTCTTACCTATTTTTACCCGATGAGATGCCGGGTTTTACTGAACAACTCCAGTTCTTTCGGTCGATAGTTATTCGATCGTTAATAATATTTGATCGAGAAAACAATTCCACCTAATTTCATTCAAAAACTGAGGAGGCGCACCCATGAAAAGAAGAACCCATTTCGTATTAAGCTTGATTGTGGTTATATTTGTCATTTCCATGATTCACGTGGATGTCAACGCCGACTCTTCCTTGCGGGATGAAATGGTTGCCAAGGCTAAAATAGAAAAACAACTCGTCATCGGGGGAAGCAACGGTGACGAATATGAGAAATACCTGGTAAATTTCCGCAAGCAGTACCCATTTATTACCATCAAGCCGTTTGTCTCCAATACCGCCGACACGATCAACCGGATCGTCGCGGAAGCCCGGGTCGGGAAGGCCACCATTGATCTGGTGTCTGTGGGCAGCGACGGCCTGAAGTTGCTTTATGATTCAAATCTTTTACAGAAAATGGAATATCCCCATTTGAAGGATTTTCGCGCCGGAACGCAACCGCGCCATGGGTATTTTGTGGATGCATTTATGATCACAAGAATCCAGGGCGTTTACAATACCGATCTGGTTCCCCCCAACGAAGTGCCCAGATCCTGGGAGGATATGGTAAACCCCAAATGGAACGGCAAAACCATGAT
Source organism: Desulfobacterales bacterium (assembly GCA_030688615.1). GTDB lineage: Bacteria > Desulfobacterota > Desulfobacteria > Desulfobacterales > JAUYIZ01 > JAUYIZ01. The sequence continues at coordinate 5,115 of JAUYIZ010000227.1, forward strand.
TTCCCGTTCAGCTGATGAATTTCCGGCCCGTCTGGCCTGGCTATGGCGCGACAAGGACGGAAAATGGGACTGGGAGCGTTCGTTTGACTTTTTCAGAAAGTTGGAAAAGCAGAAACCGCTCTTGGCGCACAGTTTCAGGGGAGGCAACAAGCGGCTCGCCGCCGGTGAAGTATCTATTTTCTGGTTTTCAGCTATCGGGCCGCCTTCACAATTGCATTTTATAGGAGCACCTGTGGGGATCATCGCTTTTCCGAAATTTCCCGCACCTTTCCGCAGTTTCGGTATCCTCAAGGGTGCCCACAGCCCTGCCTCTGCCTGGCTGTTCGTCGATTATCTTACCTCTCCCCAGGGCCAATTTGATTACACGGATCTGGTCTCTGCCCACTTGCCTCTCAACAAAAAGGCCAAAGTTGGAAAGATGGCCAGCTGGATAATATCGCAAAACGCTTCATTCGAAAATGCAGTTCCTATCTCGTCAGAAGTTGTATTTAACATGGAAGTTGCAAAGAAATCGGAAGATTTCTTTCTCAAACTCTTAGGTATCAAGTAATCCGGAACCCGGGAAAAGGAACTGAACGACAATCGGAAGTGATCACATCATGAACCCTTCAATATCGTATCGGCCCCTTCAGGGGAAAACATTCAGTTTATTCGCGGATGATCAGCATACAAAGAAATATTATCTAACCATCTCCCGACTGGCAGATCAATACATAGCTCTTCATGGGCTTGATCCCCTCCTGGAAGTCATTGGAAAAAGAAGCGTAAGTAAAAGAAGATTACGTTATGATTTAGACTCCAAGCGTCCGGGAGATTTCCAAAAAATTTTACAACACCTTCACCAGGAATTATCAGTTTACACAAGAAACGCACCTGACCATCTTAAACGCCTTCCCAGATTCCAGCAATGGAATCGAAGGTTGGGAACATCGGTACAACAATACCTTCTATTTATGATGGAAATTGAATTAACCAACCGGAAATACAAAACTCAATTTCTGGAAACGGGTCATAGAATTGCCCTGCTCCCATATTGCCTCCGGGATCATGAAGCCGATTGTATGGCGGAAAATAACGCCATTGGCGAAGTGTGTCGGCACTGCTCAAAAAAATGTTTTATTCAGCATGCATCCATAATTTTTAGAAAATATAACATTAATGCCTACGTCAGGATGCGTTCCGACCTGAAAAAAAGTTTACGGAGTATTCGCATAGAAGGGAAAACACTTGGAGTTTTTGGAATAGGGTGTATTCCCGAACTTGTGCGGGGGATGCGAACATGCCGCAAGATGCCTGTCCCCGTAATGGGTATGCCCCTGAATGCCAATCGATGTCATAGCTGGATGGGCAAAATGCATGAAACCTCGATTGATCTGGAAAACCTGGAAGAACTCCTGTCAGCAGATCATCGTTTATGAAGACCGGTCTCATTCTCAAAACCTATTTCGCCGGTTCCCGACGTATCGGCGGCATTTGTATCTTCAAGCCGTTTCGAACGATTTCCGTTTCATACATCTGGCGGACTTCGGGATCTTCGTCTTCATATTCAATCATATCTCCACCGGTTTTCACGCTTTGGCCCAGGCGCCATTGCTTGCCTACCGGGTGCTTCATGGTGCCCCAGCGCAAGGCAACCTGCCTTGCCGGCGTCCTGCCCGTGTTGAAGTGCTGGTGAAACCAGTTTCCCGGCGGGACAACCAGGCTGCCGGTCCGCCACGGGACTTTCATCTTGGGCTGACCTTCCAGCCACATCAGGGTATACCCCTGCCCGTCAACGATGGTCACATTGGCTCCGGGCCCATGGCGATGCGCTTTCACATAGGACGCGACGGGAATCTCGGAAATGTGTGCCCCCAGGGTGTTGCCGGTCATGTCAAGTGCCACATATGACTGGGCGCCTTTTTCTTTCCATTCATACAACTTGAAGGAGGTGACATCGGGAATAAAATTGGTTTTCCATACTTTCCGGTTTCCTTTTCCGGCGCTGGATACGTCCTCCAACACGCCGCTGCCGCCAAAGTAGTTTTCTTCACCGCTGAACCTGTCTTTAAAAACATAGCTGTTGTTGAAGATAAAATCCAGATTGTGAAACTGGCTGATCATGGAAGGCGCGCCGGTGACCGCGAAATACCTGGCCGGCTCCTCACCCTGCCCGTTAAAATGCTGGTGCCAGGCATTCAGCGGGATGGAAAACAGGCTCCATCGGGACCATTCAAAAGTCTGTTTGGGACCGCCCTCATTCCACACGGTGGTCGCGCCCCGACCGCCGAGAATCAATATGGCTTCCTCATAAAGATGCTTTTGGGGATTCAGGCGACCTCCGGGCGGTATTTCGCAGACATAGGCATCGTTGGACTGTTCGTGCCCCGCCAGGTTTATCATGGCCCCTTTCCCCCCTTTTCGCTTCCAGGGTTCAAGCGGCACTTGATTTAAATCCTCGATTGCGTATCCCCCGATCACGGGGATCCCTTCATCCGCCAGCCACTGGTCATAGGCGGTCGTCTCACCCGGCCTTTTTAACCCGGACAAGTCATTTGTTACCGTATTTTCCATTTTACCCTCCTGATTTGCTCTCTGCATCAAGATTGTTACAGGTTAATTTTCAGATTAAACGTGTAAGCATTTAATGTCAACACGTTTGCATTAAACCCTTTACTATTGCGGTTTTTTTCTGTTATTGTTTTTTTACGTGTTTTTTCCATCTGGATATCTCCTTTTAATCTGACAGGGCGAAAATTTTTTTCGTAAATGCCTGGAAACTTTTGCGGTTAAAATTATAAACTTCTTGAATTGTGACATGGAGAAAGGAGGCTCAAATGAAAAAATTATCATTGATCGTTTCTTTAATCTCTCTATTGACCTTTTCTATGATGCTCAAACCGGCTACCGGGGCTGACTGGAAGGCCGAGTGGGATCAGGTCGTTGCGGCCGCCCAAAAAGAAGGCACAGTGATCGTAGGCGGCGGTCCCGGCGGTACCTACCGCGATGCGGTCATGCCGTTTCAGAAAGCCTATCCGGGCATAAGGCTTGAGTTTAGCGGAATTCACGGCCGGGAATTCGGCCCGAAGGTCCTGGCGGAACGGAAAGCCGGACGGTATCTATGGGATGTGCATCTCGGGGGGACGGAAACGGCACTTTCCCAGCTCAAGCCCAACGGCGTGCTTGACCCGCTCAAGCCGGTCCTGATGTTGCCCGAGGTGCTGGACGGTACCAAGTGGTTTGGCGGACACGAAGACAGCTGGGTGGATCTGGATGGACAGTACATCTTTCAGGCCGAGGGACGGCTGACTTTCATTTTCATGGTGAACCGGAGCGTTGCCCCTGAATCGGAGCTCAAGCTGGCCGAGCAACTCCTGGAGCCCAAGTGGAAAGGCAGGATCGTGGCGGAGGATCCGACCAAGGGGGGCAAGACCCGGGGGGATGTCGCCCACCTGCTCCTGGTGAAAGGAGACGACTGGATCCGGAAGTTTTTGGCCCAGGACCTCGTTATCATGAACAACGGCCGTCAGCGTGCCGAGGCCTTGATCAAGGGGCGCTTTGCAGTGGGAATGGGGCTTTCGCCGACCTTTCTGACTCCGTTCCAAAAGGCCGGGGTCATGGACCACGTCAAAGAGCTTGCGCCCGACACGCCGGCCGGGGCGAGGCAGACCAACGGCTTCGGCAATTTGATGCTGGTCAACAGGGCGCCACACCCGAACGCCGCCAAGGTGTTCATCAACTGGGTGCTGTCTGTAGAGGGACAGAAAGCCCATGTGAAGGCATCGGGGGTCAACAGCCGCCGCCTGGATGTCGAGGGGCCGCCCGACACCGCACTCAAGCCCAATGTCAAGTATTATAATATCAACATGGAAAAGTATAACCAGAACAATGCACTGGCCATAAAAATCGCCAGGGAAGTCATATGGAAGAAATAAGCTGATATCCCCCGCATTCCACCCAAGAAAGGAGGCGCAGATGAAAACATTGTCATTTCTCATTTCTTTAACCGTTCTATTGGCTGTGTCCATGGGTTCCAGTCCGGCCGCCGGGGTTGACTGGAAGGCCGAGTGGGACCAGATCGTTGCGGCTGCCAAAAAAGAAGGCACAGTGGTCGTGGCCGGCGGTCCCGGCGGCATCTACCGCAATGCGGTCATGCCGTTTCAGAAAACCTATCCGGACATCAAGCTGGAGTTCAGCGGCATGAGAGGCTCAGCCTTCGGGCCGAAAGTCCTGGCCGAACGGAAAGCCGGGCAGTATCTCTGGGATGTGCATATGGCAGGGACGCATTCGGCCCTGACCATGCTCAAGCCCAACGGTGTGCTTGATCCTGTCAGGCCGGGCCTGTTGCTGCCGGAAGTGCTGGACGATACCAAGTGGATTGGCGGATTCGAAGGCGGCTGGGTGGATCTGGCGGGGCAGTATATCTTCCAGGCCGAAGGACGGCTGGACTTTATCTTTTTGGTGAACCGAGACCTTGCGCCGGAATCGGAGCTCAACCGGGTGGAGCAGCTCGTGGAGCCAAAGTGGAAAGGCAGGATCGTGGCGGAGGACCCGCGCAAGGGCGGCAAGACCATGGTGGATACGGCCTATTTGCTCATGGTCAAAGGAGAAGAATGGGTCCGCAAGTTGTTGGCGCAGGATCTCGTTATCATGGACAATGGCCGGCAGCGGGCCGAGGCCGTGATCAAGGGCCGCTTTCCGGTCGGCATGGGGCTTTCGCCAACCTATCTGACTTCTTTCCAAAAGGCCGGGGTAATGGGCCACACCCAACAGCTTGCACCGGACACGCCGGCCGGGGCGCGGCAGACCAACGGCTTCGGCAATGTGATGCTCATCAACCGGGCGCCGCACCCGAACGCCGCCAAGGTTTTCATCAACTGGTTCCTGTCCAGGGCGGGACAGAAAGCCCATGTGGAGGCAACGACCAACAACAGCCGCCGCCTCGACGTCGCCGGGCTTGCCCAGACCGCGCTCAAGCCGAATGTCCAGTATCAAAACCTGAACCTTGAAAAGAACGGTCATTACAATGATTTGCTTGTAAAAATTGCCAAAGAGATCATCCGGTGAGTTCTCCTGGGGGGATGCCTTCAACGCCCCTGCATGATGAAGCGTGTCCGGGTACGCTCAAAGCGGGGACCTGTCCGAGGAGGAAAACTCATGCTCAAGATGGAGCACGTGACTAAAAAATTCGGTCAAGTCAAGGTTTTGGATGACTGGAATCTTGAAATTCATGAAGGCGAAATTTTCTCTCTGCTGGGCCCGAGCGGTTGCGGCAAGACCACGACTTTGCGGTTGATTGCCGGCCTGGAGTCGGCCGACGATGGATCCATCTTTTTAAATGATCGTCCGGTGGTCGCCGTGGGGGAGGGCATCTTTGTCCCGGTGCACCAGCGGAACATCGGCATGGTTTTCCAGTCCTATGCCATCTGGCCCCACATGACCGTGTTTGAAAACGTGGCCTACCCCCTGAAGATCAGGCGCTTGAAAAAGAAGGACATCCGGCAAAAGGTTTCGCGGGCCCTGGACCTGGTAGGCCTGGCCGGATTGGAGAATCGGCAGGCTCCCATGATGAGCGGTGGACAGCAACAGCGTGTGGCCCTGGCACGTGCGCTGGTATATGAACCGAGCCTGCTGCTGCTCGACGAACCCTTCAGCAACCTGGATGCCAAGTTGCGCCAGGGCATGCGCGCCCAGCTCAAGCGTCTGCTCAAACGGGTCAAAATAACCGTGGTGCTGGTAACTCACGATCAGATCGAGGCCCTCAGCTTGTCTGATCGGATTGCCGTGATGCATGCGGGCCGTGCGGAACAGGTGGGCTTGCCGGCCGATGTTTACGATCGGCCCCGCACGCCCTTTGTCAGGGATTTTCTGGGAAACACATTTCTCCTCAGAGGCAGGGTCACGGGTTCATCGGAAGGAAAGACCGGCGTTCAACTGGACGGGTTTCCTGAGACAAAGATCATGGTGCCGTGCAGTGACAAGCTGGATCTCAACGCAAGCAGCCGGGTATTCGTTGCGGTTCGGCCCGAGGACCTTCAGATTTCGACCTCAAATGACGGGCCGAAAAGACCCGACTGCATTACTGGAACCGTTGAATCCCTGCTTTTTGTGGGCGAGTACAACGAATGCCTCGTG
>JAUYIZ010000237.1 GCA_030688615.1 Desulfobacterales bacterium
TCCGTCGATCCATTTCAGCTCAGAATTTAATTTGAGGTCCAGCAGAAATACGCGCGTGCCGCCGCCGATGGCGCTTATGAAAGCTGGTGTTCAACGATTTATTCGATCTGCAATTTATCAAAATCAACAAGATCTTGTGGCCGGCCGCTTGCACGCTTATTGATTAAAAGGTCGCCCTTTGAGATAAAATTTACCTTAACATCACCCAAATCTTCAGTAATACGATTATTAAAACAGGTCTTGAAATCTACCCCGTCGATGGATGTAAGGATTTCCAAACGCATTGGGGGAAGGCCCATTCTGATTACCTTTTGCTTTTCTAAGAATAGTTCTTTTTGCAATTCAGGAGGATCAAACCCAAATTCCTTCAGAGCCTCCACCATCCTTACGGCATTTTGCTCATTGGTGGCAATCCATATATCCATATCACCTGTTGCTCGTGGATAGCCATGGTAACCTACCGCATATCCTCCAATAACAAGGTATTCAATTTTTTTTGAGTTCAACAACTGTAAGAACTCTTTGAAGTCTGCCGGAAACTCTATCATGGCCAAACATCGCCTTTCTCATAAATTCAATGGCTTCAATTCGTTCGACATAACTCCGATTACGCCAATAGCCTGAATCTTCAGGCTCATGCAAACCGGCCACTTCAAAAACATCCCTTTGTATCTTTTCTTCGATCATATGTTTTCATCAATTTTGATGAATTCGTAAAAAGTCGAATTCATCACGTTTTAAGTGTTACGTGTTACGTTTTATGATTTGATAATTAATGCTGATATCAATAACTTAACACATAAAACCTAAAACTTAACACTTCTCGTAAAAAGCCTTTTTGGACTTTTTACGAGATCATCAATTTTGATTGAATCGTAAAAAGCCCCAAATCCATCACAATGGCGAAAGCCGGAGCGACGGACGGATCCGGGACTCCGGAGTTCGCCCAAGAGCACAAAATATTATGATTTTTAGCACAGGCGCCGGGAAGGATCAACCGAAAATATCTACAGGGTGGCAGGTTGAGGTAAAACGGCCCGCAGCTTGCGGCAGGCCGCTTTAAAGGATGGGGTGCCGCGTACCGGTTCCACTCCGGGGTTTGTCGCAAGGAGCGCGTTAAAGGCCTGTCACGAGCCATTTGCCCTTGTGTCACGGATAAAAGATGTCTTTCTCACAGATTAATTAGGTTCCATAAAATACCCTCTCTTGCGGCCCTCCCGAACAGCCCGGCACGGTGTCCTGGCATAACGGCGTAAAGGAAAATTCGATCCGATTTGGCGCCACAGCAGGTATATCCGGTATCGCTATCACAAAAGGATCATCCGTGGAAGGATCGGCAGGATCCCGGAATGTGCCCCGTTGAATATAAGCATCCGGATAGGTGTATTCAAACAATACATGCGGTGCGTCGTCCCCGTCGTACCAAGTTACCGTAAAGGTGGAACCTTGTATGGGAGGATTGCCGTTGGCGTCTTGTATATAGACCACCGCATTACCGGGCTCGCTGTAACTGGCTACGTTCATGTTGGCTTCACCTGAAAAAAGGATCGGCATGCGGGCCATGACCAGGTTGGTCATGCCGCTCTGGCTGGACAGCCATGCGGGCGCGCCCGTTGTCAGTCCGGCAGAGGCCTTGGAAAGGCTGATGCCCTCTCCGCCGATATACAGGGCCGTGGGATTGCCCGCTATGTTGGGCGCCAGGACATGCTGGGCCAGCAGGGTCGGGTCATCGCCGGAAAACACGGGCAGTCCTGAATTGGCTTCGGTCCAATCTGTGGCATCCGGCAGACCGGAAGCTGCCAGAGAATGAACATACACGTTGCCCACCGCATGGGGTTCTTCCGCGCCCCAGAAATAACTGACGGCATACAGGCGGTTGTTGCCGCCGTCCACCAGCAGGTCCTTGATATAAAAACCTTGGTCGCGGGTGGTGCGAAAGGTGAAGGTGTCCCCCACGACAAAATCCGTGCTGCCGTCGGCAATGGTAAAGGCCACCTCGGCATTATCCGAAACATATGGCGCACCCACCGTGACCGTATTGGTCTGCAGGCCGGAGACACTGCCGGTGACGCTGAAGGTGCCGCCGTTGACGGCCGCGGCAGTGCCGACCACCGTCCAGTTTTCGTCCAAAGTGCTTTTGCCGACAGTGACGCTGCCCATGACCCCGTTGCCTTTGTTGTTCGGGTTCGCCGCCGGCACGGTGGCGCTCAAGCCCTTGCCCAGGCCGCCGATGTCCTGGGTCCAGGTCGCGCCGTTATCAGCGCTGTACCACAGCCCGGCGTCGAGAGTGCCGGCGTAAATGACATCCTGGGTGGGGTGCACGGCCAGGGTGGTGATGTTGTTGCCGGTAAACGAGGTGGTTGCCGCCCAGGTGCTGCCGCCGTCAACGCTTCTGAAGACTCCCGTGGGTGTTGCGGCATACAGCTCGGCCCCGGCGCCGCTGCCGGACTGTTTCACAATATCCCGGACGGTTGTTCCCACCCCCAGACCGGTTACCGAGTTAACGGGCGGGGTGATGTCGTAGTTGGTAAAGTTCACGCCGTCGGTTGCGAAAATAACCCCGCCGCCTTCGGTCCCGGCCCAGACATAATTGCTCCCGCCGTCGGCCAGCACCGTCAGAACGGCGCCGTCGCCGAAGAACACGCCGAACCAGGCTTCGGGGTCGTTGTTGTTCCAGGTTGCGCCGCCGTCCTGGCTGCGAAAGATGTGCCCCTCGCCCAGGTACCCGGTGGCCGCATAGATGACGTTGGGATTGTCAGGGTCCACCGCCAGGCCACTGACATAGGGATCGATCCAGTTCTGTCCCTGGATGGTGGAAGAGCGGCTGATGTTGGTCCAGCTGGCGCCGAAATTGGTGGATTTGTAAACCCCGCCGCCGTCGGTGCCGGCATAGATATAGTTGTTGCCCGGAGGCGCCGGAATGGCTAGAGAGGTGACATGGGTGGTGCGGCCGCCGTTGTTGGCTTCGACGGTCACCGATACAAACCCCTGCAGGGGTACGGGGGCATTGGTGGAATGCAGGATTTTACTGGCAAAGCCGTTTTGGGTCTTGGCGTCGGCAGTCTGAATCAACCCGCCGGTGTTATAGGTCTTAAAGGAAACGGCGGTGTTGTCCGGAACCGGATTGCCGTAGATATCCCCCACGTCCACCGAAATTAAATCCTCCAGATTGGAGATCCAAAAACCGGATATATTTCTGTATTGTGCAAATATGCCGAATTCTTCGCCCACCGGCGGTCCGGCGTTGACGGTAATCTGGCTGGTGGTGGTGTTGACATTGGTGGCATAAAAATAGGTGGCCTTGATGCTGACCGGACCGGACTTATACCCGCTGCGCAGGATGGTGCTCACCTTGCCGCCGGATGTCAGGGCGAAGGCGGGCTGGAGCGCTTCATTGCCGTTGGGACCGCTGTCGATCACAAAATCAACCCGATAGCCGTCCGCCACCGCAAATCCCTGGCTGTCCTTGACATCAAAGACCACCTGCGAGGTGGATTGCCCGCCGGTGCCGATGACATTAATGGATGAAGGGTTGGGCGAACCGGCCGCCACCTCGATAAAAGCCGGCGGCGGTTGAATATCGATGTTTTTAGAACCGGTGACCTCCACGCCGGCGTTATTCCAGGTGGCGGTCACCGTGACGGAGCCGCCCTTGGCGGCTTCCTTAAACGTCACCTGGGCCTGCCCGCTGGCATTGGTGACCGCGCTGGCCGGCACCAAGGTCCCCATGGATCCATTATTTAGCGTAAAGTTGATAGTGTCCCCGGCAACGGGAGCTCCGGCGGCATTCAGAACAGTGGCCGTTACCGCGGCGGTCTGCTGGCCGGTGCCTAACAGAGAATTGGGGATGATGCTCACCGTCACCTTGCCCGGGGTATATTCCATATTGATTTCCGCGATCCGGCCCCCGGCTTCGGCGTGGACGGTCACGGTTTCCGGCACCGTTCCGCTGGTCAGGGTCGCGATGGCCGTGCCGCCGGCCGTGGTCCCGCTCGGGTTGATCGAGCCACCCCCGGCGCCGAGGATGGAAAAGTTGACGGGGGTGCCGTCCGGCACAGTACCGCCGCCGACAAGAGCAAGGGTTGCGCTGACAATGGCCTGGCTGACGCCGTCGGCCGGCAGCGTCTGGGGATTGGCGCTAAGGCTGATATTGGAAACGGCAGGTCCGATGAGCGTTATCCCGATATTTGCTGTTTTTCCATTGGTGCTCTTGACCGTGATGGTATCCTTGCCGCCGGCCGGGACCGAACCGGGTGCGGTGTACTGGTTCGTGGCCACACCGCCGGCGGTGACGACCGTCAGATTGGCCAAGGTGCCGAATTGCACGCTGAACGTCAGTGTTTCGGCATTGACCGGGTTGCCGTTGGCATCCAGGACGGTTGCCACCAGGGTGCTCTTACTGGTCCCGTTCGCCGTGAGGTTGGCCGGCGTCGCGGTCAGTGCGATGGTGCTGACCGGTCCGGGGAAAAAGCTGACGGAGGTGGTTCCCGACACCCCCCCGATCGTGGCTGTTATGGTTGCGGCCCCCACAAGGGTCGGACTGGTCAGAGTAACGGTGGCCACGCCGTTGGTGGTCGGGGCCGTTGCAGAAGACAGGGTCCCGGCCGTGGTGCTGAAGGACACGGTCTGGCCGTCGGCTACGTTATTGCCGCCGGTATCCTTTACCGCGGCTCTGATGATGGTGGATGACAAACCGTCGGCCACGATGCCGGCCGCGCCTGAAGTAACGGTTACCGTGCCCACGGATGCGTCCACCAGTATGATATTAACGGTTTGGGTCTTGCCGTTGGTGGACTGCGCCCGGATGGTTTCGGTGCCCGTGCCCTTGCTGGCCGGAGCGGTGTAGACAACGGTGGCCGCGCCGTTGGTGGTCGGGGCCGTCGGGGCCGAAAGAATTCCGTTATTGGCGGTCGTTACCAAAAAGCTGATCGTTTCACCGTTGGCCACGGCATTGCCGTTGGCATCGGTTACATAGACCCGGATCGTGCTGGTGCTGGAACCGTCCGCCGTGAGGTTGGCCGGTGTCGCGGTCAGCGCGATGGTGCTGACGGCACCTGGCAGGAAGGTAACGGTCACCGTATTGGATATACCGTCAATAGAGGCTGTCACGGTTGCCGTTCCAACAATTACCGGGCTGGTCAGGTAGATGAAAGCTTCACCATTTTTCGTGGCGGCCGTGGCAGAAGACAAGGTTCCGGCCGTTGTCGTAAATGTAATCACCTGGCCGTCGGCCACATCGGTTCCATTTTGATCTTTCACGGTTACGGTAATTTTGGATGCTGACACACCATCTGCGACACTGCTTAATATTCCAGAACCTGAAGCCGGAATCACCGTGGCGGCGCTTCCAGGTAAAACGGTGCTTCCCCCGTTACCGGAAGATGCACCGCCGCTCCCGCCCGACCCGCAGCCTGCAAGCTGCATCAGAATTAAAAACAGAAGACCGAAAACTATCGAAGTGCTGGCTCGATTGAGTTTCATGTGATCCGCCCTTTGTTTTACGTTTTAAATATACAGGATAGGCACGCGATCCTAACGGCTTAAATCTTAAAACTTAACACTTAAAACTTGAGGAATTCGATCTGTTACGAATTTATCGACTTATGGCAAACAAGCCATTACATGTCAAGAATTAAATAGTGCCCGTCCATAAATGGCTATTTTCCACAATATCTGCGTTGGGCTTCGAATTTCAATCCTCAAAATACTCAATGTATTCCTCCGGTTGAAATTCTCGCCCGCCTTGATCTTGCAAAAACTATCTCATTTATGGATGGGCACTAAATAGCGGCGGAAAAAGGCTGCCGGCCTACTCGAAGATGATCCCCGGGTAAAACGTAACTTCCAGCACGTAGGAAAATACGGCGTACGAAAAAAGGGTCATGAGCGCCGTCACGATAAAAGACATGGACCAGGTGGCGCCGTGGGTCCTCATGTAAGCAACGCCGTAACAGGCCATGGCGATCAGCAGGCCGAAAAAATAGATCGCAGCCACAAACCCCACCATCCAGGCCCCTTCCAGCAGATATACCCGGAGGCTTTCAGCCGCCTGCGGCGCATTTTCTATTCCTTCTATGCCCTGTCCCTCTGCTGGTGAGGAAATAATTTCCTTTATGAGCTGCACCCCGCCCAGCAGGAGAATGAGCCCGCAGACCGTCATGGGCGCTATCTTGGCCTGCCAGTAGGGAAAACCCGAGGCAACGGCCATGGCTGCGGCCGTAGCTGCCAGGATCACAATCAGAAAGCCGGTCTTGGCTCTCATGGGGACACCCTGCGGCGGCGCGCAAGCAAATACTTGATCGGCTCAACCGCGTAAAGAGAAAGGGTAATCGCGATGATCAGCAGGCAGACGGGACTCAGAAAGAAAAACGCCCCTTTGGACTGCACGGAAAGCCAGAAGTAGTCCTCGAAGTATCCTCCCAGGATGAAACCCAGAAGCAGCGCCGGCCGGTTGTAACCGAATTTCTTCATCAACAGCCCCAGCAGGATGAAGGCCAGGGTCACAAAAACGTCGGCAATGTTGTTGTTGTAAACATAGGCGCCCACAAATACGAGAGACAGGATGACCGGCACCAGAAAACGGGGGGCGACGGACACCAAATAGGTCAAATTGAGGTACCCGGCGATCAGGTAGCAGAGGATCCCGCCCAGGATGTTGGCCAGCGCCAGGCCCCAGAGCAGGGTGAAGGTCAGTTCCAGTTCGTTTCTGAGCATCTCCGGCCCGGGGATCACCCCGTGGAGCATCAGGGCGCCGATGATCAGGGCCATGGAAGCGCTCCCGGGTATCCCCAGCGCCAGGGTGGTGAGCAATGCCCCGCCCTCCTTGGCGTTGCTCGCACTCTCGGGGGCAATGACCCCTTCGACAATCCCGGTGCCGAATTTTTCCGGATGCCTTGAGGTCTGCTTGGCCTGGCCATAGGCCACAAACACCGCGGTGTCCCCGCCGATGCCGGGAATCAGCCCGATGATATAGCCGAGCACACAGCTCCGGAACCACAGCCACCGGTGAACGTACACATCTTTGGCACCCTGCAGGATCTGCCGGCGCAGATCTTTGCCGGCCCGGACAAGCTCTTTGGGCAGAATCGGCTGTCCGGACACCGCCAGCAGCAGCAGCTCCACCCCGGCGAAAAGCCCCAGGACGACGGGGACCAGTTCGAGCCCGTCCAGCAGAAAGGTGCTGGAAAAAGCGAAACGATCGGCCCCGGTGCTGTGCTGATAGCCGACCAGGGCGATGAAAATCCCCATGAGACCGGAAATCAGGCCCTTGATCGCGGAATCCCGGGACAGCACCGCCAGAAATGAAATCCCCATCACAATCAGAAAAAACATCTCCGGGCTGCCGAAGCTCAATATGACCGGCCGGACGATGGGAATCATGACCAGGGCCACACAGACCCCGAGCACGCCGCCGCTCGTGGCGCTGGCCAGCAGCGCGCCAAAGGCCCGGCCGGTCTCTCCCTTTTTAGTCATGGGAAAGCCGTCGATCATGGTGGCCACGCTCGGCCCGGACCCGGGGATGTTCATCAGAATGGCCGTGATCGACCCGCCGGTGCTGCTGACGCCCGAAATGGCCAGCAGCATGGATATCCCGGCCACCCGTTCCATGCCGAAAACCATGGGCAGGAGAAGGGCCATGGCCACCATCCCCCCCACCGCGGGCAGGATGCCGATCACGATGCCGATGCACGTTCCCAGGAGCAAAAATCCGAACGTGGTGGGGTGGGCATAGCTGAAAAGCCCCTGCACAAAGGCTTCAAACATTTTATTTAAACGACCGGTACTTGTTCAAGATGGCTTTCAACTGAGTGCCCAGGGCCTTGTTTTTCTTCAGCTTTATCATCTCCTGCTGGAGTTCTTTTCCGGGAATCATATCGTCCCTCACCTGGGCGAATTCCAGCAGCTTGGTCTGGACCTGTTTGTCCGCACCGAGCTTGTCAAACACCTGCCGGAGATAAGCCACCCGCTCCTCGGGCACACCCGGTGTCGTCGCCACCGCTTTGCCTGTGCCCGTGACGACGCTGTAGGCATCTTCCAGTTCCGCGGGAATGGCAACCCCGAGCTCACTCAGGCTGGGCAAATCCTTGAACAACTGGCTCCTCTTGTTGCCCAGGGTAAACAGGTACACCGCAAAGCCGTCCCGTTGGTCGGCGTAGGCGCTGGTTTCACTGACCCCGGCGATGAGGTCGACCTCGCCCCTGCCCAGCGCCAGCGCCAGGCCCTTGCGGCCCTTGTAGCCGGTAATCACCTTGCCGTCTATGCCGAGGATTTCGAACATGATCGTCGGGGTGACGGCCATGTTGCCTCTGGCTGAAGTGCCGCCGGACTTGAGTCCCTTTGCCTTGCGCAGTTCATCGATGGTCCGATAAGGCAACTTAGCGGAAACGCCGAACAGATTTTTCTGCGGCAGCACGTCGGCGATCCAGTTGTATTTTTCCATTTCATAGACGGAACCGGGGGCATCCAGAAGATCATTTAATTTCAGGGAATTGGTGTCCTTGACGACCAGGGTGAGACCGTCCGGTTTGACCCGGTCGTAGGCATAGTTGATGCCCTCGTCGCTGCCCATATTTTGGAGACTCACCTTGGCGCCGAGCTCCTTGGCCAGAAACGGCGCCAGGAGCCGGGTCAAAAGGTCCGTGCTGGTGCCCGGCCGGCCGGCGGCGACGACCCACTTGATGGTTTTGCCCCGGTAGAATTCCGCCGCATCTTGTGCGGCCGAGGTCCCGGCAGTCGCCAACGCCAGTGCCAGCCCGAGCAAGATCACCGCAAGTAATGACAGCCCTCTGATATTTCGCTTTCTCATTTTCTTCCTCCCATCAGCATGTTGTTACACAGTAAAAACGCAAGAAAAAATCAGGCAAACCCGTTTATTCCGTATTGAAAACCTGGTCCTCTGGGCCAGGTCAGGGAAAGATGGCTCTGCCATGGCGTTTTGGGTCTGAAATTACAAATTCCAAGCACCAAATTACAAACAAATCTCAAATTCCAATATTCAATGACCCCAGCCTTCCAGGACGAGACATCGTTTGGATTTTCGAATTCGGGTCATTGGAAATTGTTTGGTATTTGTAATTTGCTATTTGTAGTTTCAATCATACAATGAACTTCCAACCAAGCAAATCCCCTCCGGGGATAACCAGAGCCTGGTCCTCAGGGCCAGGATATTTATTGCAACATTTTCTGCTGGCCGGCTTCATGGGCCGCCGTCCAGAGGCCCAGTTCCTTATAAACCTTGATCGCCCCGGGATGATAAGGAAACGGGGGCAGCGGAACGGCAATCTCAGAAGAGAATTCTTTCAGCCGGGCATGTCCCTTCTGGAGATCTTTTTGGTGCTCTATCATCGTCTTGACATAGAGGTAGGCGACCTCATCCGGCACGTTCTTACTGGCCCCGATGCCCATGGGCTTAATGGTCACCGGAGCCGGGTCGGGCCGGGAAACGCCGGACAACTGCTTCAGGGGAAAATCTTTCTGGTAGGATCCGATGAACGCATCCGGTTCGGCTTTGGCCGCCAGTTCCCACTGGGCCTTCTCAATGGGCAAAAGGACAACCTCGGACTGGGACTGTTGCTTCAGCTGTATGATCTTCGCACCGGTGACCGAGTCGAAAAACGCGTCGATGCGCCGCATGGCCAGGTCTTTGTACATATCGTTGCTGCCCCCGTAGCTGGACCAACGGATGTCTTTTTCCAGGTCAAGACCGTAGGCGCGCAGGATGGCTTCCGGCATGGCCTGGGACAGGGTCAGCCCCTTGCCGACTTTCTTGCCCTTAAGACCGGCAATGGTGGTGATGCCGGCGCGGGCGGTGGTGAGGTAGGATTGGGGCAGTTCTCCCAAAACCATGAACATGCGCAGGGAACGATGGGGGTTGTCTTTAAAATCACCGACGCCAAAATACGCCGCGGCCATGGTGGTAATCGTAAGGGGGCCGAGAATGTCGGCCTTGCCCTGTTCCACCGGTCCGGGCATGGCCTGAGATCCGCCCATGGACTGGATCGTTATATCCAGATCCGTGTGGCGCATGATCAGATCATTGATCACGATGGTGGGCGGATAGTATGAAAAATTGGTGGGAAATGCCGCCACCATGAGCTTGACCTTGGCCGCTTGTGCAGGCATACCCGTAGTCAATAGTGAGAGCAACCAACCGACGGTTACCAGGCAAATAAAAGTCTTTTTCACTTTCGGCCTCCTTATGTTTGCTATGGGTTGATTTTACGGTAATTTTTTTTAAACTGTAATATAACATATTTTACAGCCGGGTAAAAGGATAATTGTTTGACCATGAAAATGCCACTATCGGGGCGGAGCTATCAGCGGGCAGATCATGTTTTTCATGTTTTCCGGCTTGACACGCATCCCTTTTTCTGACATCTTTTCTTTCGCAGGAAGCAAGTCTGTCATTCATACAACCGATAACAAAGGAGGTTTTCCATGAGTCGAGGCCCGGATATCGAGGTTTCCGTACCGGAACAATTTAACCTGGGGACCTACTACCTGGATGAAAACATTGACAAGGGCCGGGGCGGCAAAATCGCCATTTATTATCGCGACGAGACATACAGCTATAATGAACTGTGCGCCCTGACCAACCGGATCGGAAATATTCTCAAGCAGCTGAACGTTGACATGGAGGACCGGGTGCTGCTCATTCTTCAGGATTCACCCGAGTGGATCGCCAGCTGGTATGCCGTCCTGAAGATCGGGGGGGTCGCCACCCATGTGTACACGTATCTGCAGCCTAAAGATTACGAATACTTTCTCAACTACATCCGGCCCAAGGTCGTCATCGTCGATCAAAACACTCTGGCAAACGTGAGAATTGCCGCCCGGGGATCGCGGTTCCCCAAAACGATGCTGGTGGTGGGCGAAACGGTGCCGGCGCTGGGGAAAAACGAGCTGGCCATGAAAACCATGCTGGCCTCGGCCTCTGACCGCCTCGAGGCCGCACCGACATCCAAAGATGACCTGGCGCTGTGGAATTTTTCCGGGGGCACTACCGGACAACCCAAAGGCGTTCCGCATATGCACCATGACGGGATGTACAGCTACGAATCTTTTCAGTACATGTACCAATACACCGAAAATGACGTGGTGTTTACGGTTCCGAAACTGTTTTTTCACTATGCCCGGGACCTGGGGATGAATTTTGCCATCCGTTCCGGAGGAGCGATGGTGCTGGTGCCTGAAAGGATAACCGCCAGACTTGTCTTTGACACCATAAAGAAGTATGCGCCCACGGTCATCCTCAACGTGCCGACCATGATGCGGGCTATGATTGATACCCCGGTGGCCGAAAGGGCCGACCTGCGCAACTTGCGCCTGTGCCTTTCCGCAGGCGAGCACCTGTCCCTGGCGCTGCACGAGGAATTCGCCCGCACCTTTCAGATCGAACCCCTGAACGCCCTGGGCTCGGCCGAATCGTTCCTGGGATATTTAATGGCCCGCCCCGGCGAGGTGGTTCCCGGCAGCACGGGCCGCCTGGCGCCCCTGGTGGAAGTTAAAATCGTGGATAACGAAGGCTGCGAGGTTCCCAGGGGGGAAACCGGCGTGCTCTGGGTCCGGTCCGAAGCCTCGGGATCCTGTTACCATCGCTATCACGAGAAAACCAAGTCCACCTTTATGGGGGAGGACTGGATCAACACCAACGATCTGTTCCGGGAAGATGAAAAGGGTTATTTCTGGTACAGCGGCCGTTCCGACGATCTGCTGAAAGTCAGCGGCGTGTATGTATCGACGCTGGAAATCGAAAAGTGCATCGAAGGGCACCCCGCGGTCAGCCAGTGCGTGGTCCTCGGGCTGAAGGATCAGGACGGGCTGATCAAAACCAAAGCCTTCATCGCCCTGGACAAGAGCGCGGTGGCCTCAGAAGGCATGGCCGAGGAAATCAAACAGTTCTGCAAACAGAATATGTCGAGTTATAAAACACCGAAGGTCATTGAATTCCTGGACGAATTGCCTAAAACCGGCCAGGGAAAGATCGATAAGCGCCAGCTTAAGGAGCGCGGACTTTAGTGTGACACCTTAATATTGCGGGGGCAACCCGGACAACAAAAAACCGCCGGTTATCCATCGAAAGGAGCAAAATGGCATACTACCCAGACTTGAGGTCTTACATTCAGACCCTGGAAAAAGCAGACAAGCTGTTCCGCATCACGGAGAAGGTCAACAAAGACACCCAGCTTCACCCCATGGTCCGATGGCAGTTTCGCGGGCTTGCCGAAAAAGAAAGAAAGGCTTTTTTATTCGAGAATGTCTTTGATGCCAAAGGCCGCGTTTACGACACCCCGGTCCTGGTTGCCGCGCATGCCGCGTCACGGGAAGTCTACGCGCTGGCCATGATGTGTCGGGTGGACGAGATCATGCAGACCTGGCAGCGTGCCCAGCTGCACCCGATTGCGCCGAAAATCGTCGCCTCGGGTCCGGTGCAGGAAGAAATCCACGTGGGCGACGGGCTGCTGGAGCACGGCGGGCTGGAAGAATTTCCGGTACCCATATCGACACCGGGGTTCGATAACGCCCCCTACTTTACCGCCGCCAACTGGGTGACCCGGAATCCGGATACCGACACCTATAATATCGGCAACTATCGGGGGATGGTCAAAGCGCAGGACCGGGTCGGCTGCTGCTCCCTGCCCCCGCAGCATAACTTCCTGAACTGGCAAAAATATCGGGAACGCGGCATTCCCATGCCGGCGGCCGTGGTCATCGGGCCGACACCCAATATCGGCCTGGTGGCAACCAACAAGCTGGCTTACGGTCTCAGCGAATACGACGTTGCCGGCGGCATTGCCGGGGAACCGGTGCAGGTGGTAAAGTGCCGGACCGTCGACCTGGTGGTCCCGGCCACCGCTGAAATCGTCATCGAAGGTCAAATGCCGGTGGACTGCCTGGAACGTGAGGCGCCCTTCGGAGAGATGACCGGATATATGGGTGGCCGGTTGATGAACCGGTTTCTCAACATCACCTGTATCACCCATCGAAAAAAACCCATCTGGAATGCCTTTCTCAGCCAGTTTCCACCCAGCGAAAGCAGCATTTTACGGGGAGTCGGCCTGGAAGGCGCCTATTACAAGCTGCTGAAAAACGACCTGAGCCTGGCCAACCTGGTTGATGTCGCCTTTCACGACGCCAGCGGCGCCTATCAATTCTGCGTCATCAAGCTGGACAAGCCGACCCAGGCCCAGGTGTGGCAGGCGCTGCACGGGGCGGTGGCTCTGGCGCCGACCCACGGCAAGATGATTGTCGTCGTCGACGAAGACATCGATGCCAGGGACCTGGATTCCGTCGTCTGGGCCCTGGCCTACCGGATGCAGCCTCACAAGGATATTCAAATCGTTCAGGGAAAAACCGCCGCCCTGGACCCATCGGCCGCGCCATTGACCGAAAATGAGGCCAGAACCGAATATGCCCCCAGTTCCGCGGTATTGATCAACGCCACCCGGAAGTGGGGCTTTCCGCCGGTCGCCCTGCCGAAAAAGGAATTCATGGAGGAGGCCAAAACGCTCTGGGAAAAGTGCGGGCTGCCGCCGTTGAAACCCAAGGTGCCGTGGCATGGATACCTGCTGGGATCCTGGTCGAAAGAAGACGAAGAAGAAGCCGAACTGGCCCTGAAGGGCGAGCACTTTAAGACCGGCGAGAAGCTGGCCCGGGGCAGGATCAAACTATAAGGGCCCCGGCATAAATAAAATCCACGATCTTACTTGTCATCTCGGTGTATTTTATTCATGCCGTGTCCTTAAGGACCCGCTTATTTCAAGGGATAGGCTGATTTTGACCGTTCCCTCAGTTGGCGGATGAACTCCCGGACATCGTCCGGTGACCGGTATTTGGACATGTCGTACTTTTCGTAATGGGTAATCTCCGCAAGGTCGCGCCGGAAAGTCGGTTTGGGCGTATAGGCCGGATAGCCGATGGGTACCATGTTGAATATCCGGATAGAGGGCGGCACCCCGAGGATGGGTTTTAAATACTGCTCATAGAGCCAGTTGACCGACACCCATTGGGCGCCCAACCCGGCGGCCGCGGCGGCAAGGTTGATGGCATAGGTCACGTTGGCCATGTTTTCATCGACGATCCATCGCCGGGTGGCAACGGTGTTCAGCACGCTTGCCTGGGCAGTCAGCGGGTCGCCGCAGACAACGATGATGACCGGGGCCACCTGAAAGTGAACTTGGGGAGAAATCTCGGGTTCTGCCCTGTGATAGGGCATCCTCAGTTCCTTCACCCTTATGGATTCCAACGCCGTGGACATTTTACCCGGCATTATCTTGGCTTCAGCAAGCTTGTTTCTGGTTTCCGGGTCCTTGACGACAATGAACTCCCAAGGCTGACCGTTGGCTCCGGACATGGCCCACCTTGCCGCCTCAAGAATCTTTTCAATGATCTCGTCTGAAACAGGGTCAGGCTTGAAGCGCCGGATGCTTCTTCTGCTGCTGGACAGTTCGACAAATTCATCTATGTTCATTCTATAATCTCCTCTGTATGTGCCAACATTATGAATGCCTGGCCGCGATAGGCCTTTGATACGGCATTTTGCTAACGCCGGAAAACAGGATTGCTGTTGCAGTCCAGACCGGAATTTGTTTATATAATGTATGGATGAAAAAGGGCAAGGTAAATGCAGTATTATACTCGGATGATGGCGCTTACCTTAGCCGTGCGTTTCTGAATTGTCAACACCAAAAGAGGACATATGGACGTAACCCGACAGATCGCGGAATTTGCCGCGGACATTGATTATCACCATCTGGACCGGGCGGTGGTCACCGAGGTCAAAAGACTTTTGCTGGATACCATCGGGTGCGCCCTGGGGGCCCTGAAAACGGAAAAAGGATTGCTGGCCGTTCAGATGGCCCGGCATTTAAAGGGGCCTGCCGAAGCATGGGTTCCCGGCGCAATTGAAAAGATGCCGGCGGCTTCAGCGGCCTATGTCATGGGCGAGCTGATCAATGCCCTGGACTACGACGCCCTGCTCTCGCCGCCGGATCATGCCACCCCCTATGTATTGGCTGCGCCGCTGGCGGTGGGGCAGGCGCAGAAGGTGACCGGCAGACATCTTATAATTGCCACGGCCATTGCCCATGAGACGGCCTTGCGAATCAGCCGGGGCCTTGTTTTTGGCAGCCGGTTCCACATGGAGCTGCCGGATAAGGGCCTCGTCCTGGGTTCGCCGACGCCCGGGTACGGCATGTGCGTATTCGGCGGGACCGCCGCCTGCGGGAAACTGCTGGGATTGAACGCGGATAAAATTGCCCACGCCCTGGGAATTGCCGGGTACAACGCCCCGGTACCCATGCTGGCAAAGTATGCCTGCCGGGTCCCGTCAAATCTGAACAAGTTTCTTTCCGCCGGCCTGCTGTCCCAGATGGAGGTGGTTGCCGCCCTGTCCGCCGGCGTGGGACTGACCGGGGACACCGGCATTCTCGACGGCAATTGCGGCTTCTGGAAAGGTTTCGGCTGTGACGGGTGGCGGCCCGAATATGTGGTGCAAGGTTTAGGAGAGACCTGGATTTTCCCGGACCGGCTTTTTTATAAGATATACCCCTGTTGCGGCGCCATGCAATACCCGCTTTTCCTTTTTGCCGGGTTACTCCGCGAGCACGGGATCGGGGCTGAAGACATCAGCGCTCTGGAAGTCAAGATGAACCTTTTGGCCGAACTGCCTCTGTGGCATGACAACACCCTTGAAAACCATGTTGACGCGCAGTTTAACATCCCCTTTGTCTTTGCCGCCCTGGCCCACGGCATTGAGGTGGGGCCGGAATGGCAGATGCCGGAAATTTTCAAAAAAAAAGAAATCCTTACGTTTATGAACAAGGTGCGGGTGATCACCAGTCTGTCGCCGGATTTTGCATCCGCGCCGGATGTTAAAGTCATGGTCAAATCCGGAACGGAACAGAAAATATTTTCCACCCGGGGGCATGGTTCCGAATATCAAACGGGCGATGACGTGCTGATCGCGAAGTTTTTGCGCAACACCCGTCATGTGATCGAGCCGTCCCGGGCGGAGAAAATCATCGAAGGCCTTCAGCAGCTGGAACACATCGAAGACATTTCAACCTTCTTCAGTCTGATGGCGCCGTAAGGCGATCCAGAATCAAGCCATGAAAACTTTCCCCGCCCGGCGAAACATAATGCCATCCCAGATGGATCAGGCAGCCGGCACACAGGGCAATTTGCCATTTGAATCCTGGAAACCAGGTGAATTCATCCGTAGCCTTACCCGCATGGCCGCATCCTCCAGCCGCCCGGAAACAACCGATTTGAAAGACGCACCCCTGCGGGTTGGCAAAGGTGTGCCGGTGAGAACCCTGCATGGTGGTGCGATCCGACGGACTTGTTATTATTTTAAGGCATTGGCGGCATCGGATGGTTTCCCCGTTATCGGTCTCTTCATCTTGGATGTCATCCTCAATAACACTTTCCGACTTCCTGCCGCCGCCGATTTCAGGGGGAAAACGAAAACAATGAACCGGCTGCATAGGATCGGGCATCATCAAACTATTTGACATTAAACCCCCTCTCCGGTACGATTCGGGATATAACCCATAAATGCTTTAAATTTAGACAGGATCAACAGGATATATGGGAATGTTTTATTATTATCTTGTCAATCCGGTTAATCCTGTCAAAAAGTCCTTTCGTTTATGGATATAAATTTTTAAACTTATCCGTAAATAGAAAGCCAGGACCCCCATGACGGCAGATCCTTCACACAGACTCGCCGCGGCGCAAAAATTAAAGGCGGTCATGGCCCGCCATTTTATGGAACTGGACGAGGCCGCGAGAACCCGGAGTAAAAAGATCGCCTGGTGCACCAGCGTGGGTCCGGCCGAACTGGCCCTGGCCGCAGATTTTTTGGTCTATTATCCTGAAAACCATGCGGCCATCCTGGGGGCCAACCGGACGGCCGCCGAATATATTCCTCTGGCCAATGCCGCAGGGTTCTCCCCGGATATTTGTTCCTATCTTACCAGCGACATCGGTGCGTATCTAAAAGGCGAAACCCCCCTGACCCGGGCCTACGGCATAAAAAATATCCCCAAACCCGATCTGTTGCTTTACAATACCAACCAGTGCCGGGATGTGTATGACTGGCTCAGTTTTTATGCCCGCAGGCTGAAGGTCCCCATCATCGGGATCAACACGCCGCGCAGCCAGGCATATCCCCGGGAAGATGTGGTAGCCTCGTGCGTTTCCCAGTTAAGGGAAATCGTGCCGGTCCTGGAAAAGGTATCCGGCAGGGCGTTTGACATCGACAGGCTGCGTGAAGTCCTGGCCTTGTCCCGGGAATGTTCCCAACTTTGGGAAGCCGTCTTGCACGCGGCCCGGACCCGGCCTTCACCGGCCACTTTTTTTGACCATTGCATCCATATGGGCCCCGCTGTGGTCCTGCGCGGCACCCCGGAGGCCAATGCATACTATCGGATCCTTCTGGAAGAACTCAAAGAACGCACGGACCGGGCCCTGGGCGCCGTACCCGAAGAACGCCACCGCCTGTATTGGGACGGCATGCCCGTATGGGGAAAGCTCCGCTTCATGAGCGAAACCCTCAGCGGGTTACACAGCAGCGTGGTGGCCAGCACCTATTGCAACAGCTGGGTTTTTTCCGATTTCGACCCCCGCCACCCGTTCCGGAGCATGGCCAAGGCATACAGTTCCATATTTATCAGTCAGGACGACAACTATAAGGAAAACTACATTGCCGCAAAAACGCAACAATTCGGCGTTGAGGGGATCATCTACCATGACGCCAGGACCTGCCCCCACAACACCAACACCCGCTACGGCATGCCCAACAGGCTCGGGGAAAGGTTGAAAATGCCCTATTTGATCATCAACGGGGACCTGAATGACCTGCGCTGTTTTTCCGAAGAACAGACTCTGACCAATCTCGAAGCATTTGTGGAGCAACTGGAAGAGTCTTCCGCTTGACCCGGCCATCAAGTATCTTTTTTGAAATGATAAGAAACCCTTTTAAATACTTGATGTGGCTCGACCGTTCTTTAAGTGCCCCAAGTGCCGGGGTCCCATGCAAATCCTGGCTTTCACCCGGCCTGCCCGGGCATCCGGATAACACGCTTAAACGGCGAAAACCTGCCATTGACTCATTCACAGGAGGACTCGTCATTTCTATGACATAGATTCACTTTCTTTTAAACCTCTTTACAGGCTAAGTGATCTCATAAAGCCCTAAAAAAAGCACTCGTCCAATCCGGCCTGCTACCGCCTAACATCCGAAAAAAGATATTTGCCTATATAAAGACCCCCCTCCAAATCCCGGCGGGCTCGTCCAACTACAGGATAAGATCGTGGTTCGCTTCGCTCTCACGATCTATCCTTATTCGTTAGCCCATTTCTGTTTTCATCACTGTCGGGTTTCATAAACCTCAACCGTCTCATTCACGAACGTGGTTTGATAGTCCTCCCGACTCAAAACGGTGTCGTACAGGCCGATCTCTTCGCCTTCATGCTTATTGATCCCGGTGTAGCTCAGGCTGGCGTCCTCGTAGCGCTTGAACTTGAAGACCGCATCGTTCATCAAGGCACTGTTAAAGACGCCAAGGCTGACCAGCAGCTCAAAATCCTTCACGATCAAGCCGGTGACTTTCTTGAAAAGCCCCGGCTCCAGTTGGGTTATAACATCCTTCAGACACCGTTCCCGGTAGTCGGTCAAATACATGAAGATCGGCACGCGGGTGGCGAACTTGATAAGCTTCTCCTGAATTTGTTTGCGCTTGCTCTTGTATTCTTTCTCCTCTTCTGTCAGTTCCTTCTTTTCCTTCGGCGTAAGATCCTCATCGTTCTTTTCTTTTCGAGCCTTTTTCACGGCTTCGGATTTGTTGATGATCGTCTCGATCTCCTGATTCAGATTTCGGAAGCCTTCGATGCTCATCAGCGCCTCCATGGCCGCCTGGTTGGCCATCAAGCGCTGCAACGTGGCGTTATCGACATTCACCAGCAGCGC
>JAUYIZ010000241.1 GCA_030688615.1 Desulfobacterales bacterium
GATTCAAGCGCCTCTTTTTCAACCTCCGTGATCCCCATGGACCCCTCGCTGGGAAAGATTGCCGGCGTCAAGGGCTCTCCATCCAGATCGGAAAATTCTTTCATCTTCTTGCCGGAAAAGACCCCCACCACCTTGAAAGGAATCCCCCATAACGTGATGTCGACATCTTCATGCCGCTGCAAATCAATGGCAAGATTCTCGGCGGTTCTTTCAGATATCAGCAGGGCCCGGCGCTCATGTTCATGAAACCATCTCCCCCGGGCAAGTATCCTGTCCAGCCCGGTTATCTGCGATTCCTTGGCGGAAAGCCCCACGACGCCGAGGGCTTCAAAGGTGCGCGCTTGATACCGGAGCAGGGCCGGTGTGGCGGTGGTTTTATCTTCGGACTCCAGCCAGACGCGCGGCCCGACAACACCGGTTCCTTCAAAAGCATTGGCCAGAATGCTGAACGCTTCCGGCGGCAAGTCGCGCCAGTTGATATTTTTTAACAGAAAGCCATGGTAGGAGGATTGGCTTTGATATAACCGGCGGGCGTGGTGACGCATGCTCTTGACGGCTGTAAAACTCATGATGGTAAAGGTCAGTATAATCAATGTCGTACAGGTCAAGGCAGTCCGGAGGCGACGACGGCGCAAATTGCTCACCCCCAAAAAAAAAGGCGGCCAGAAAAGCCTTCCAGCGACTGATTTCGCCGACTTTTAAATGCCGGGCGCGATCCTGCAGCGACACCATCTCTTCTTCAAAACGGGAAAAAATAATCAGGGCCACCATGAGGGAAAGGCCGATAATAAAAAAAGCCAGAATCACCACCATGGGGCTGTATGCCAGCTGAAATGCCGGATGAACCTGATAGATCACGGCGATGAGGCTGGCTAAAATCCCGCAAAAGGCCAGGATTCTTTTGTAAATATCCGAAAAACAGAATATCAGCCGCTCCAGGCAGAATGAAAAAGGAACAAAGAGCGCGATATAAAACAACACGCCAAAAAGAACATCCTTTTGTGTTTTTTCCACATGATCGTAAACCCGGCTGGCCAGCGCCCAGGACTTGAGCGATTCCTCGGAAAACCGGTCATATTTTTTGGCCGCCAGGGCGCCTTCGGCATTGTATAATGAAACCATGGCTTCCTTCTTAAGATTCTGAATCCTTTCGTTGACAATGCCATGCTTTTCAAGGTTGGCGATACGGGGGCCCAGAAGCGTCCACATATCCTTGGCCACACGATATTCGGTATAATTTAAAAAGGGCCTGTTGCCCACCGGGTATCCGGTTCCTTCCGGGCGCCTCGGGGTCCCGTTGGTCAGGATCACTTTATTGGTCAAAACCGTGTCCGACAAGGTGACCTTCAGGCGGCTTCCGGGCTCTAAAAAAATAGAGGCGATGGTGGACGAGCGGGTATCGATCCGGCTGTACCAGTATCGCTGGGGGGCAGCTTCCCGCCGGCCGTCAATGAGCTGGATCTTGGTCAAATATTGGAAACTCCGGGGTTCAAGCAGTTTAAACATGGTGATCTGCCTGCAGGCAAAAATCACCAGGTTGGTTTCCATGGATCGGCGCTGCATTTTAAGCCGGTAGGCCTCCTTTCCGGTCTCTTTTTTATCGATGGCCCACACCACAGCCCCGGAAACGGCATCAAACCGGTATCCTTCAATAATAAGTTTGTCCAATACATGTTGTTTATCGGCCACGCCCCGGATGTAAAACATTCCCATGGCATCGACACTGGCATAATAGCGGTTCAGGCCCTGGAAGGATAAGATCACGGTGCCCGGCGCCGGCTGGTCGGGAAAAAGTTCGCCGTGGCGGAGAAATTTGGCCCGCCCGGTGACCGTCCCGAAACCGTTTTTGATGGACACGCCGGTTTCAAGCTCCGGCGCATACGAAACGGATTGGACCATTCCGGTGACCAGATCGCTCTGGCCCAAGGCA
This sequence comes from Desulfobacterales bacterium, assembly GCA_030688615.1. GTDB lineage: Bacteria > Desulfobacterota > Desulfobacteria > Desulfobacterales > JAUYIZ01 > JAUYIZ01. The sequence goes on from JAUYIZ010000241.1 coordinate 1,931, forward strand.
AACCGCCAGTCGATCTTATCAGCGGTATCGTGGGGAGTTCCCCATAAGATCCTGGCATCATTGACCGTCGCCAGGCTCACCCCCAGATAGCCTGCCAGGGCGCTCACCTCTCCGCCAAGGGCCGGACGATCCGGAAGATAACTCTGCCAGGAGCGAAGCCCGCTGGGCCTGAGCGTGTCTTTAAACATGGGCGGCAAACCGGTTGCCTGTTCCACGGCCGATGCGCTGTTCCTTAAAACCTGGTCGAGGGTGCTGTAGGCGGAAACCCGGTTGATCTGCGGTTTCAAAGAATAGAGCCAGCCTTCATTAAAGGCCCCCAGGCCGTTGCCGTGGCTGGAAAGATGCAATGAAATCACGGTGGCCAGCTTCATCTTGTTGACGGCCGAGCGGAATTGGGCGGCAGACTTCAACTGGCTGAACTGATTCTTCGCATCCGAAAGCATCGCCTTTTGATCTTTTCGTGCCGCGGGAATCAGTCCGGTCAAGGCCTGTTGTTCTTCCTCCGACAAGTTTTTAAACTGGGAGCGCCAGCTCAGGCGTCTGAACAGAAATCTTTTCCCGGCAAGCGCTTTCACCTGCCTGTCCTCGGATTGTGGCGCACGGTCCAGCCGAAGGCGCATCAGTCGACGGGAGATGATGTCCACCTCTGTTTTAATGCGATCAACCAGGGCTTCCCGGGTGTCCTGGTCGGCAAGCACGTCTGCGGGTGTTTGACCTGCGGGTTTCTGAAAAGACAGGCCTTCAAATGCTTCCAGGGTTTTTTGGGTTTTTGCGACGATGGCCTTGAGCTGCTTTTCTGTTTTTTTAAGGTCGCTTTTTTTGGCTTTGATACTCCATATCAGCTCCCGCATGCCGGCCAGTGTTTGGGCATGCCCGCCGGATGCCACCAGCAGAACGCTTCTTCCCGGCGGGTGTTCCTTGAGTTTCCGGGCCAGTTCCAGCAGGGTGGCGATGCCGACGGCCGCATCGGCGCCGGGTGAGTGTCCGAAAACCATGGCCGTCGTATCATAGAACGCTTCGACCAGGACCAGTTGCTCTTTCAGGTCCGGGTCCACACCCGGCACCAGACCATAAATATTTCTGCCGCTGACCACCTGCCACCGTGTCTCGGAAACCAGACCGATGTTTTCCTCCACCAGGCCCTTGGGCGCGGTTTCAAAGGTTCCGAACAGCTCTCTAACCTTAAGTTCCGACAGGATAAATCGCGGGAAATGTATGGGGGAGAGCTCTATTTTATCCTCGAAGAAGATCCTGGACGTAACGCCGCGATCCACATAGATGAGCGCCTTGGCGCCCAGGTTGGCGGCATGGAGCCAGTTTTTCCCGGAATCAAGCTCCATCAGAATAACGGCGCCGGCAATCTCTTTCTGGTTGAAGTCCTTCAGATCTCCCGGGCCCGCATAAATCAGGGGGCCGCTGAGTCCGGGTGCCGGGATGGTCCCGGGGGATATCACGTTCCCGTAGATGGGCTGGATGGGAACCTCGGCGCCCCGTTTGTGAAGGATCAAGCGGCTTTTTTTATGTTCCAGGACCGGAACCGAGAAAAGGTGGACGCCGGCTTTTTCTAACCCGATCCGGGAGAATTCTTCCTGAATATATTCGGCCGCCGCTTGATTGCCCCGGCTGCCTGTGCTCCGGTCGCCAAAAGACGACATTTTTTCTATGGTTGCGGTAAAATGGTTGGATGCTGCCGATGCCATGGCCGGGGTAAAAAAGAGATTCATATAGATCGAGCCGGTCAGAAGGCAGGAAAAAAGACGGGCAAACCGGCCCGTACCGGCCAGCCGCCGGCCGTTTGCTGCGCAGTTCCGAATGTTAAAGGATATTCTCATGATGGTCTCGCAACCGGTCAGATTTTTTCCTCAATTTGACATACGGATATGGACAGCTGGTCGCGTTTTTCGATTTTATCCACGCGTCCGTCGCGAATCCAAACGACCCGGTCGGAAATATCCAGCATTTTGATGTCATGGGTGGCTGAGATAATCGTGACATTTCTTTCCTGGCTCAAGTCTTTCAGGAGCATGATGATCTCTTCGCCGGTTTTCAGGTCAAGGTTGCCCGTGGGCTCGTCGGCCAGAATAATGGCCGGGTCATTGGCCAGGGCCCGGGCAATGGCCACCCGCTGCTGCTGGCCCCCGGAAAGCTCAAAGGGCCTGTGGCGAAAACGGTCTCCCAGCCCGACGGTTTCCAGCAATTTTATCCCTCTTTCAACGGCCTCATCATTGTTGACGCCGCCAAAGATCATGGGCAGGGTCACATTTTCCAGGGCGGTCATCACCTGAATAATGTTAAAGGTCTGGAAGATATAGCCGATTTTTCGACATCGCAGCCAGGCCAGTTCATAGGCATCGAGCTGAGCAATATCCACTTCGTCGATGAATACTTTGCCGGATGTGGGTTTGTCCAGACCGCCGATCATGTTAAACAGCGTGCTTTTTCCCGACCCTGACGGCCCCATGATGGAGAGGTACTCCCCCGCGGCGATCTGTAGATCAACGCCCTTAAGGGCGTCAACATTGACTTTGCCGAGTTTAAATACTTTGGTAACCTTGGACACGCGTACGATATTCCGGACATCCGTCATAATCATCATCTCTCTTACTGTTCCACCCGCATGGCTTCCACCGGTTCCATCCGGGCAGCCAGGAGAGCCGGGTATAAAACGCCGATCAAGCTCAGCAGAAATCCAACGCCCGTCGCTAAAAGAACTGACAGGAAAACATCATTCCAGGAAACATGGGACAGGGATATGCTGCCAAAGCGCAGCAGGCCGTTTACCAATGCAAAGGCCGCGCCAGCAACCGCACCCACGCCCGCGCCGGCAACGCCCTGTATCCCGGCTTCCAGGAGAAAAAGGCGCAATATTATCCGGTCCAGGGCCCCCAGGCATTTCATGGTCCCGATCTCCCGAAACCGTTCCGTTACGGCCATCAACTGCGCGTTCACAATGCCCACCACACAGACCAGTAAAGACAGAACGACGATCCAGCGTTGTTTCGGACTGCTGCCCGCACTGGCGTCTCCCGGGTTCAGATCGTAACCGGAATGAATCAGCAGTTGTCGAATTTCAGGGTTTTGCGTGGCCAACAACCCGTTGGCGATATCCGTGCTCGTGCTGATAAAGCTGAGAAAAGAAATGGCCAGCACCAGGCTCATAATGGTAATCAGGGAACGGAAAAAACGCACCTGTAAGCTTTTCAGCGCAATTTCCAATGATTTTTTAAACGGCAGGATGATGATCCGGTTGACGGGCTGGGACCCTTGTTCTGTTTTTTGACCGGGTTGGTTCATAAGCAAATACCACGAAATGCTTCGGGGTTCGGATTGACGGCTTCCTGAAAAGCCCTACATCTGTGCTGCGCCGTCTGATTTTGACTTTTTACGGCTTTGTCAGAGTTGAGTCTGACAGGCACCGCAACCTGAATATATATCACAGGCCGCATAAAGTAAATGATAATGATTCCTAAAAAACGAAATCAACCTCGGCCCTGCATCCATTCGTGCAGCCACGCTGCCGTGTTCCGGGCCCCGTTTAGATCCATGGAAATCGGCCGGGACGGTTTGCGGGATAAGGCCTCCTGGATAACCACGGCCATTCGGGCCGGCATCATATCAGCATCGGACAGAATTTTCAGCGCCCCCAGACGGGCCAGGTGCTTGGCACGAAGGCCCTGCTCCCTGTCCTGGGAATAAGGCCGGACCAGCGCGGGAACGCGGGTCGCCAGGATGTTCATGCAGGTGTTGTAGCCGGCCATGCTCACGGAGAGATCCGCGGCCGCCAGGTGAGACAAAAAATCCGTGGCGAACCGAAAAATCCGCACCCGTCCGTCCGCGCGCCTCTGCAGGCGGTCAAAGACGGCCTGGGGCATAAAAGGACCGGTAAACACATAAAGATGCGGGCGGTATTCAGGTCCCAGACGACCCACCGCCGAGAGTAACGGTTCCAGCAAGCCCGCGCCGATTTTTCCTCCCCCGGCGCTGGCAACAATGAGTTTTTCGCCTTTTCCGATGCCCAGCCTTCTTCGCAGGGTGCGCCGGGCGCCTTCGGGCGGCAGCGGGGCGACAAAACCGCTATAGAAAACGGGTATATGGATGTCATTCACCCGGCTGAAGGTTTCTGCAAGCCGGATGACCCGGGGATCTGAATGAACCAGCAACGCGTCAAAATAACGATTCAGCGCATTCACCACACGGGCTTCATATGCCGCCGGATCATTTTTTTCAACCAGGATGTCTCTCAGACTGCAAACCACGCGGGTGGCCGGCAAAGCGCCGGTGCGAACTGCTTTTAGGATCGGATCCAGTTCATGGCGAAAAGCCCGGCGGCCGAAAGGATAAAGCTCCACCATAAAAAGATCCGGGACTTCCTTTTTAAATAGCGCCAGCAGCTGTTCCTGCCGCGTTTTCAGGGTCGTTTCCAGGGACATCCCCCGGTCCGAGGCAAACAATGCGCTGTAATCAGGATCCGTCAATATTTCCGGCAGGCGAAACGCCCGCACGTGACCGGGCAATACGGCCTTTACTTCAGGTCCGCCCGTGACAAGGAGCACATCATGTTTATCCAGGGCCCTGCAAATTTCCAGCGTCCTGAAAAAATGCCCCACCCCCCAGATGTGCTGACAGTAAACCATGACTTTCATGTTTGATGGCCTCGTAAAAAGTCTAAATTCAGACGGTTTCGTAAAAAGCTTCAAATTCAAGGCGCGCAAATTTCGTGTCGTGAGGCGTACTTAGCGTACGCCGCAATGACAACGAAATACAGCGCAACGCAGAAGTTGGACTTTTTACGGAACCGTCATGTTTCGTTTTCCAAGGTAAAGGCATTGATCTGTTTAACCCGCAGACTTTTTCCGTCGTGGATCAACCAGTGAAAGGACCTGGGGTTGATGACAAGTGATTCGGCGGCCGGAAAGTTTCCGCGGCAAAGGCCGTACAGCAGAACCTTGACCACGCCGATATGGGTGATCACCAGGATGTTCCGGCCGGGCCACCGGGCCGCCGCATCCAGCAGCGCCGCCCGGCTTCTTTGCCACACTTGTTTTCTGTCCTCTCCTCCCGGCGGACAAAAGTCCCAGCCAGCCGCTTCCTGCCCCTTAAGCAGTTCGGGGGCCTCGGCCTTGACCTGGCCCAAGGTCTTTCCCGTCCAGGCGCCCCAGTCCTGTTCCTGAAGCCTGGGGTCCATGGTCAGCGGGACCTGAAGGCGCTCGTTGACCCGCAAGGCGGTCTCCATGGCCCTGCCGGCGCAGCTGGCAATCATCCGTTCCCATGCGTAGGCCTCCAGGCGCCGCCCCCACTTCTCGGCCCGGCGCCGCCCCAGAGACGTCAGGGGAGAGTCTTTTCGCCCTTGAATCCGTTTTTCCTGGTTCCAGACGGTTTTTTCATGACGCAGAAGTCCGAAACAGGTTATAGGTTTGCCATGTTCCATCACAGTGCCCGGTTTCCGGCCAAATTTCTGATCAGGGTTTCCACTTGCCGATAATTTTTATGTAAATCATGGCGCTCTTTCACATACTGGCAGGCCGCCCGACCCATTTGCCGTCGAAGTAGCGGATCATCCAGAAGTTTATCCAGGGCTTTCACAAAGCCGCCCAAGGAAAAGGGCTTGATCAGAAACCCGGTGACATTGCCCCGCACCACTTCGGGTATTCCCTCATCGGCCATGGCGACCACGGGAAGGCCGCAAGATTGCGCTTCTAAAAAAACCATCCCCAGGGACTCCTTGAAACCGGGAAACGCAAAAATGTCCCCGGCGCTGTAATACTGATGCATTAATTTCCGGGGGATTTTCCCGGTAAAGCAGACCCTGCCGGGAAGCATCCGGCGGGCCAGACGCATCAGCTTTTCCCTTTCCTTACCATCCCCGACAATCACCAGGTGAAACTTTTTTTTCTGCCGGGCCAGCTTTTCGCACGCCTGAATGACCCAGATCAGCCCCCGGGTCTTGACCCCGGGGCGAAACATGGCCGCCGTCAGGATAACCGGTGTATTTTCAACGCGCCACAATTGTCGCAAGCGGTCACGGGCGCTGGCGTCAAACGAAAAATCTTCAGGATAAATCCCCGGAGGAACATAGCTAATGCGGTGGTGCGGCAGGATTCGCCGGAGATTTATCAGATCTTTGGTTTTATTGGTAAAGACGTGCTGTGCGGACATCAGCGCCAGCTTGTTCAGCGCATATCCGGCCCGCGTGCGGATCTTTTTTTTCCTCTTGCTGGAATAAACCCCCTGGAAAATAACATAGGGCAGACCTGTTTTCCTCCGCACGACAGGCCCCAGCAGGTCAGGGCCTTTATAATAGCTATGATAGGTGAACCACAGATCGGGCTTGCATTTGCGTACGCGTCGAATCGCACGCAGCAGTTCCTTGACCAGCCGGGGCCAGGTCCACGGTTGCCAATAAACCCAGCGGGACCTGAAACGGCTCGGGGTCTCCATCCGGTGGCCCTGGGCGGCAAGATAGTCCCAAAGACCGGTCCCGATCACCCAATCGCCCGATGGGCTGGTATGATCCAATGGCTTGAAAGGGGCGTAAAAAAAAATGCGCATAAAGACTCAACCCTGTTCTATAATACTTTTTTTAAGCCCCCTAACCTTTTTCTCAAACAGGTCCGCCAGATCCTGGGTCAGCACTTTGTTGTCGAAATTTTCCCGCACCCGGCGTTCGGCCGCACCGATCATGCCCTGTCTCAAGGCCGTGTCGCTCAGCAGCCTCAGAATGGCTGCGGCCATCATTTCCGGATGCCCAGGCGGCACCAGAAGCCCGCTCTGGCCGTCCGTGATCAGCTCGGGAATGGCTGAAACCCGGGTCGCCACAACCGGCACCCCCATGGCCATGCTTTCCATCAACACATTGGGGATACCGTCCCGGTCGCCATCTTCGGCCACTTCACATCCCAGCACAAAAATATCGGCCTGCCGGTAATGCTGTAAAACCACTTCATGGGGCTGGGTTCCCAGCCATGTTGTGCAGCGGTCAAGCTGTAATTGCTTGACGAGCCTTATAATCTGTTTGCTTTCTTCCCCGTCGCCGATCAGGGTATATTGCAGGGCGACGCCTTGTTCCCGCAGAATTTTAATCGCCCGCAACACCGTGGGCAACCCCTTTTTTCTGGTCAGCCTGGCCACGGTTAATACCTGATGGATACCCGATGGCTTTTTTTCTCTTTCCGGTCCTGCAAAAAGATCCATATCGATGCCATGGTAGATCCTGTGGATGGCGGTTTTATGACTCCCGGACAGCGCATGCAAATATTTCCGGTTGTACTCCGTGCAGGTCACGACAAAGCGCGCCCGGGCCATTTTATCCGCCAGGTGCCCGGGATCTGATGTATAGATGTCCTTGGCATGAGCGGTAAAACTGAAATCCAGGCCGCTGAGCAAACCGGCAAACATGGCCACCGAGGCCGGAGAGTGGGCAAAATGCGCATGAAAATGCGCCACGGCTGTTGCCGGGAGCAGCCGGTGGACCAGATATCCGGCCTGCAGCAGGTGTTTTAGAGTGGCTGATCTTCGTGTCCGGAAAAAACGGCGGATCGCAAGCTTCAGCGCCCTGGCATAGGCCGCCGGATTCCCTGCGGCCAGAAGAATGTTATGGTACAGCAATCGCGGAATCGCGGTCAGCAATGTTTCCGGCAGGTAATCGACTTTTGCCCGGATCCGCCGGACGCTGTCATGGGAAAAATTTTCCCTGGGCCGGCGCATGGAAAAAATATGCACGGAAAATCCGTACGTTTCCAGCAGGCGGATTTCATTTGAGATAAACGTCTCGGAAATCCGGGGATACCCCTTGAGAATCATCCCCAGGGAATATGAATCGGCACCAGGCATCATGCCTTGCTGCAAAACGAATACAGGCGTTTTTGAATCCTGTCCATTGCGGTGAGCTGAAAACCGGAGATGGCGTCCTGATAGGGCTCCGGATGTTCTAAAAGCGCAAGGATTTTATCCCGCAAGATCTCAGGAGAAAACGTGGGCCAGGAAATATATTCCGCCAGTTTCCGGCTGCTGAACACCCGGGCGCGAATGAGCTGCTCCTGGCGCGGATTCTCCCGCGGGATGATCAGGGCCAGGGTCTTCTGGGTCAAAACTTCACAAAGGGTATTATACCCCCCCATGCTGACAACCAGGTCGGCGGCTGCCAGAATTTCTTCCATCTCGGAATAAAATTGCCATGTTTTCACATTCAGCTGCCTGGCCCGCTCGAATATCCCGTCCCTTTCCTTTTTGGGCATGAACGGTCCGCTGATCAAAACGCTTTTAAAGGGAAGCGGCCGGGTTTCAAGCATGGAAAGAAACGTATCCATGATGACGTATCCGTCCCCGCCGCCGCCGGCGGTAACCACGACCAGCTTTTGATCCTTTTTCACGCCTATTTTTTTTCGGATTTTATGCATGGCAACTTTTCCCGGAAGCTTTCGCGGAATATAGCCGGTAAAATATATTTTCGGCCGAACCGCTTCCGGAATATCGTATTCAACAATCGGATCGTAAAAGTCTTGAATGCCGTACACCCAGATTTCCGAATAGAGCTGATCTAAAACATCGTAAACCCCCTTTTCCTTCCAGTCGTTCCGAACAGTTTGCGCGTCATCCATGATATCCCGCAATCCCAGGATGGTGCGGGTCTCCGGCAGGTTGCGCCGCAGCCATCTCAAGGTGGGGAGCACCTCTTTTTTCAGGCCCAAAGGTTCCTTGTCCACGATAAAAAGATGCGGTTTAAAGGTTTTGGCGGTGGCGGTAATTATATTTTTCCGGATATTCAGCGCGTGGGTGGGATTGATTTTAATGGAAAGGGGCAGATACTCGTTATTGGTCATCTTTATCATTCCCGGTATCCGGACAAAATCAATCTGCGGGGGAAAAACGAATTGGCCGGCAATGGGCGAGCCGGTCAGAATAAGAATGTTGACGGCCGGCCCCTGAAGGTGGGAGGCAACGGCCATGGTCCGGCGCAGGTGCCCCAGGCCATAGGTGTCATGGGAATACATCAGGATGTTAAATGTCGCGTCTTGGCGCACGATGATTGCCTCTCTGGGTGATTATCATAATTATTTACCAAATTTCAAGTAAAGATCCTTTTTTTATTCTTCGGGAGCGGAAAATAAAAGCTTGGATTTTTGTTAAAATCGGATTATATGAATCCATACAATGGAATATGAACCGGTCATCGGGCTGGAAGTCCATGCCCAGTTAAAAACAAACACAAAAATATTTTGCGGCTGTTCCACGGCCTTCGGCGCCCCGCCCAACACCCACACGTGCCCGGTCTGTCTGGGCATGCCCGGAGTGCTTCCGGTTCTCAATCAGAAAGTAGTCGAATACACCTTGCGCATGGCCCTGGCCACCCACTGTGAGATCGTGGAAACCAGCTGCTTTGCCCGCAAAAACTATTTTTACCCGGATCTTCCCAAAGGCTATCAGATTTCCCAGTACGAGCTTCCCATCGCCCGCAACGGCCACATCCAGACGCAAGTGCACGGCACGAAAAAACGAATCGGCATTACACGCATACACATGGAAGAAGACGCCGGCAAACTGACCCATGATCCCACGGGGCCCCACAGTTTCGTGGATTTCAACCGGACCGGTGTGCCCCTGATTGAAATCGTCAGCGAACCGGATATCCGATCTGCCGAAGAAGCCGTCGCCTATCTCAAACAGCTTCGGGCCATTATCCGCTACATCGACATTTGTGATGGCAACATGGAAGAAGGAAGTTTCCGGTGCGATGCAAACATATCTCTCCGGCCGGAAGGCACGGACCCGTTCGGCATCCGGACCGAGTTGAAAAACATAAACTCATTTAAATTTGTCGAAAAAGGGCTCGATTTTGAAATTGAAAGACAAAAACGCCTGCTGGAAGACGGCGCCCGCATCATTCAGGAAACCCGATTCTGGG
>JAUYIZ010000254.1 GCA_030688615.1 Desulfobacterales bacterium
GCCAATATCGTGGCTTCGGTCAGCACCGACGTGGGAGCCGATTTCACGGTTGCCATGAGCACGGCAGGTTTGATAACCGTTTCCAGAGTCCAGGGAACCACCCTTTCTGCCAATGTGACCGATACATGGTTTCTGCCAGGCACCTAACCAGGATAAAGCCGTTTAAGCGGTGGGATGCAGTCATTTGAAAGCATCCAGGGAAATGATGCCCCCCAACGGTTTTAGCCGGGACCAGCGCGGTTTTACGCTCGTTGAAATAATCGCTGTGCTGATTATCTTGGGTATTCTGGCGGCCGTTGCGGTTCCCAAATTTATGGGACTGCGGGAAAGCGCTCAGCAAAGCGCGGCCAAAGCCGCAGTTGCCGAAATCAAGGGCAGGGCCAGCAGCCTGTACGGCAAATGGCTGCTGGATAATCCGGGAAGCCAGCCCACCACCGCCAATATCGTGGCTTCGGTCAGCACCGACGTGGGAGCCGATTTCACGGTTGCCATGAGCACGGCAGGTTTGATAACCGTTTCCAGAGTCCAGGGAACCACCCTTTCTGCCAATGTGACGGACACCTGGACAAGGCCCAGCACCTGATGGAAACTACTTTATATCCCGGAAGGCCTCCTGAAGGATGGGCAGCAGGACGTTTTTATCCGCACGATAACCCAGAAAGTTCTGCTTCTCACTGAGCTTGTCCACCAAGTGGCCCATGTCCTTTTCCGTATTCAGATAGAAAAGACGGCCGGCCGTGGTGATCAGACGCGCCTTGTCCCCGATCCGGTGGTACAGCTCTATGAGGGCAAAATGCGCGTGGATATCGCGGGGAACATGGGACAGGTATTTTTCCCAGTACGATATGGCCAGGGAAATCCTTTCCTGCTTCCAATAAGCCTGGGCCAGCATGGCAAACGGAACGGCAAACCCGTCCTGGAGTGTGATGGCTTTGCGAGCGGCTTGAACGGCATCTTCAAATTTACCTTCCTTTAAAAGGATCAGGGCTAAATTGCTGTAAAAAGAGGCGTTGCCTGGCTCAAGCAAGATCGCCTTTCTGACCGTTTCCCGCGCCAGACCCCATTTCCCTTTTGATAATTGAACCATCGCGACGCCGTTTAACGCCGGCGCCATTTCAGGTACTATTTTAAGCGCCGCTTCAAAATAAGATAACGCCTTGTCGGGGCTACCTTCAATCATCAGATAATAATTTCCCAAAAATGCGATAAACTTAGCCGCCTGCATCATATTGGGGTACCTGGACAATGCAAGCGCTTCTTTTATTTCTTTCAGGGCCTTGGGATAATCTCCTTCATTAAAATAGGCGCTGGCCAGGGCCGCGTGAGGGCGGCTCAGCCTGGGCGTTTTGGCGATGTTATCCATCCATAACAGTTCCTGATACCCGAAAACCTGGTTTCGCATCGCCACCGTATGGCCCTGGGCCGCCATCATAAAAACGATGACGGACACAAACGTCATCTGTATTTTTTTGTTATAGGAAAAATAATCCAGCACATGTAGCAGCAAAATTGCCAAAGGCACAAAAATGAGCATGGATGGAACATAATTTCTGTGTTCAAAGATCAGATCCAGTGGCAAAAAAGATCCTTCAATCAGGTGATTGAGAAAAAAAAAGAGAACGCAAAATGAAATGAGAGGCCTTTTCCGAACCAGGGACAGTGAAACGACGATGATAAAAAGAAGGATCAGGATGGCGGCCAGCGTGCTGAAAGGGGCGGTCAAAGACCGCGAGATATCCATGTCATGATCCATCGTCAGCCGGGAACTGACGGGATAAAGCAACAGCGAGATATAGAAAAGAAAGACGCGCGGTTCGGTCAGGAGTCTTTCTGTAAGGGAAAAAGGCCATCCGCTGTAGTTGAAAGATTTATCATTGGCCCCCAGATAGATATAGGCTCCCAGAAACAACAAGAGCAACACGAAAAGGGCCGACAGTATCTTGGTGTTTTGCCTGAGGGTTTCACCGCGCCAGCCTTTTAATAGAAGCAGGTCATATAAAAAAAGACTCACCGGGAGCATGGCCGCTATCTCCTTGCTTGCAAAAGACATGGCGGCCGAACCGGCGCACAGGGTAAACATCACTTTTTTTTTCATCGGTGAACTATCTGTTCTGCCCTTTACATAAAAATACATGGCCATGATATAGGCCATGCCGGACATGCTGGTCATTCGCTGGACAATGTAGGTTACGGCATTGACGTGAAGCGGGCTGGAGGCCCAGAAAAAAACGGCCAGCAGGGATACGGCATAGGCGCTGCCACGATACCGGTCCTTAATCAGCGGAAGCTTCAAGGTGTTATAGATAAACAGGAACAAGAATATGGCGGCAATGTAATGGATCGCAAGATTAACCAGATGATAGCCGAATACATCCAACCCGCCGAAGTAATGATTCACGGCAAAGCTCAAATAGGCAAGCGGCCGTGAAATTCTGCCCGGAGACAGATGGATTGAATTTGCCATATCTTCCCAGGACAGACTCTTCAGGCGAACATTTTTATTTTGCACGATATTGGGAAAATCGTCATATTGCCACTGACCCTGGAAACTGTTGGCATAAATGATCCCCAGTAAAACAAACAGTGCAACGAACACAAAGGCATATTTTTGGCCATGGCGGACTTGCCATTTTTCACTCAACTGGAATGAATTGCTTTTATTTATCCTGCGGTTGTTATCCTGGTTTTTATCGACCGGATCGATTTTTTCCTCGAAATTTACTTCCATATCACACACCGATCCCTACCCTTCTTACTCCGTCCTCAGCACTCAGCACTTGTTTTTCATCCCCGATCCCCGGCTCCCCGGACCCCGTTCCCTGACCTCCGGTCCTTGATTTCGGCTGATTGATTTGCGCTTCGATCAAGCTGACTTTCTGTGCCAGATTTTTTACCTGATCGTTCAGTCTGGATATTTTGATGCCTGAATGCAGCGAGATGAGCATTAAAAACACAATGCCCAGGATAAAAAGCGTGGTGGTGGGCGTCACCGCACCGATGAGATCGGTCAATAACAGCAGCACGTCGTACCATAAGGCCAGCACGAGAATCACAACGCCCGTCAGAAACCACAACCATGAATATTCTTCCCTCAGTTTGCCTTTCTGAACAAGATAGATAATAACGGTCAACAGGGAAAGGCCCGTTAGAATTGCAAATAACTTCTGGTGCAGCGGCATGCCAAAGCCTCCTTCGTGTCCGCCCACAAATGGCTGTTTTTCACAATCTCTGCGTTGGGCCGTAAATTTAAATCCTCAAAATACTCCATGTATTCCTCGGGTTGAAATTCTCGCCCGCCTTGATCTTGCAAAAACTATCTCATTTGTGGGCGGACTCGCCTAAAAGGGTTTTCTCCGAATCAATCCGACAAAAAGAGAAAGAAAAATATTAAAAAAATAGTACGCTATGGTCCACAGGCCCCGGTGCATGCTTTTACCGCAAGGGTTCTGAACCATGGTAACGGGGATCTCTTTGACCACGAACCCCAAACGGTACAGGCAGACAATAATGTTGGCATCCGGGTAGTCGCTGGGGAAACCGTCGTCCACAAAAAAGGAAAACACCCTGCGGTGCAGACATTGATACCCGGAGGTGGGATCCGTGATCCTTTGGCGGCTGATGATCCATATGATTTTTTTAAAAATCCAGATAGCTGCCGACTTTAAAAGGCCGATGGGATAATTTTTGTTTCCTAAAAACCTTGAGCCGATAATCACATGGCATTGCCCCGCGGCAATCTGGCTGAAAAAATCCGGGATCGACCCGGGGTCGTGCTGCCCGTCTGCGTCCATCTGGACAAGGGCATCGTAGTTTTCCTGCAGCGCATATTTATATCCGGTCTGGAGGGCAGCGCCGTATCCCATATTAAAAGGGTGCCGGATCACATATGCCCCGGCGTTCGTACTGATTTCGGCCGTTCGGTCTTGGGAACCATCGTCGATAACCACAAGATCCGCATCCGTGGAAGCTTTTATCCCCGCAATGACCCGGCCAACGGTTTTTTCTTCATTAAAGGCGGGAATGATGACACATCGTTTCAACATATATTTGTTCTATTATAACCGCTTGTTGCTGCTATGGTTACACGCCGATTTTAAATAATCTGAAAAATCCTGCAATATAGCTTTTCAGCATGGCAAAATTTCGGATTCCGCATATCATTTTTATGATGTATTTCGGTCTGAGGTAAAACTCACGGGCAATCTTTGAATATGCTTCCCGTAAATATTTTTCCGGCAGGTCGGGCTGGTAGAAGTAAATTTCATTGCCCAACTTAGCGCTGGTATCGTAATACGCTTTTTCATTGAGCTCATAATTTTCCTCAACCAGTTTCTTCAAGCGATCCCCATGATGGGGTGTTGTCAGGTTGAATCCGACAAAATCAAGTTCCAGCTCTTTTGCCAGGGCAATTGTTTTTTCCGTGGTATTGATAGTGTCTCCCGGAAAATTCAGCATAAAAAAACCTTTGGCCTGAATACCCGCCTCATTGGTCCATTTTACAGCGTCCCTGGCCTGGGCGACAGTTGTCCCCTTGTTCATTTTTTCCAATATCCGGTCATCACCGGACTCAATGCCGAAAGAAATGCTCCTGCATCCGGCGCCGCGCATTTCTGACAACATATCCTTATCTACGGTGTCCACCCTTGAAGAGCAGCGCCAGATCAAGCCCGTCTTATTTTCCCGTAACAGTTCACAAAATCGATAGATTCTTTTTTTATTTACCGTAAAAGTGTCATCATAAAAATGGATTTCTCTGGCGCCGTAATGGTTTTTCAATACGATCATTTCTTCTACGATATTTTCTGCACTTCTCTGGCGGCACATCCCTCTCCATATGATACGGTCATCACAGAAAATACAGTTAAAAGGACAGCCCCGTGACGTTATCATGTGCCGCAGGGGCAGTTTAAAAAACATGCCCGGCGGAGGTGTATACCCTTTTAGCTCAAAAAGGTGAAATGCAGGAAACGGAATGTCATCCAAAGACTTGATAAGGGGTCTGAGCTCAGTCTGTTCAGGGATTTTCCCGGAACGATAGACGATGCCGGCAATGCGGCCGAAATCTTTTTGATGTTCGATACACTGCATCAATTCAACAATTGTTTCTTCGCCTTCGCCGACAACCTCAAAATCAATGGCATCAGATTGTGAGATTAATTCTTTGGGATATACTGTTGGATACGGCCCCCCCACAATTATGCTGCAGCCGGGCAGCACATCTTTGCATATCTGAACTAAATGCAGGGTATTGCGCCGGGTAATGGTCGTAACGGAAAATCCAATGATGTCAAACTGCCCGGAAGATAAAACCGTTTTAAATTTGTCAATGGTCTTTTTACTTATCTGAAAATCATATATTTGAACCTGATGATCCGCATTTTCCAATACAGCCGCAATATATCCTAAGCCGATGGGAAAAGCGCTGTCCCTGCTGCTTAAATATTTTGTATTATCAAAATCCATATACGGCATAACCAACAAAACGTTCATCAAAATCCCTGCTAAACTTTTTTGAAAATCTTGTTTTTATACCTGTTTATGATAATAAAAGAGACCAGTCCCAATGTTACAACAAGAGTTACGGAAAAAAAACGGCTTATCAGGATCCCTGCAAAAATACCGTCTTTTTGGTACCCCAAAAGCATCCACAGATAATAGGCATTAAACTCACCGACTCCAATTCCGTAGGGGACCAATGAAATCAAGGTGACCGCAACGCAGACAAAATGCACCAGGATCATATGGATAAAATCCACACGGACCACGGACTGATAAAACATATACATGAACAAGACATCGAATCCCCAGGCAATGATGGTCAAAGGAACGATTTTAGAGAAAATAATTGACGCATTGATACTTTTGATTCCCTTGAGCAGCAAGTCCCCTTCGCTTTTGAAAAAACAGGCAAGTTTTTTAAGGGTTTTTGCATCGAACCTGTTTTCTATAAAAGAAAAAAAAACAGGCATTTTGTTTAAAACAAAAAATATCAAAAATCCTGCCATCAAAAAAAAAATAAGCAAGCCGGCGCTGATGAGGCCGAAGCGGGACCAGGAAATTTTCGACAACTTATAGGGCAGGAAAAACAAACCGCTCCAAAACAGGCCTAAAAGCAAAATAATCAATTCAATCAGCCTGTCTACAAAAATTACTGCAATGCCGGTTCCGTAAGAAACGGAGAAAACTTTTCTGAAAATGATCGGCCCCAGAGCATCCCCGCTTTTGGCAGGTGTAAAATTACTAATGAGATTGTTGAAAAAATAATACGGCAGAAATGTCATTATCCTCTGATGACTGGAACTGACTTTGTTCAATAAAATATTCCATTTAAGGGCCCGGGTGAAAACGGACAGCAGGCAAAAGATTACACCATAGAGCCAATAGGCCGGTTTTGAATTTTCCAATTGATCGATAATTTGTTGCGGCTCTGCAAAGTAGATAAAAAAAGAAAATAAAATCAAACCGACAAGAATGATGGATACATTTTTTTTATTGATTGTCTTATCCATAGACGCTTTTTACCAGGCCGTCACTATTGGGTTTTCTCAAAAAGCAGCAGCCGGAAAACATCACAAAAAACCGGGTCGCTGGCCACGAGTTTAAATCGATTCTCATCAAATACTTGAATAAAATCGTCCATCCGGTAGTTGTATTCATGGACGTTTTGTCTTTGCCGCAACAACCCGGATAAATACGCCAGTGTCCTGCCCCAAAAAGAATCATGGTTCGGCTGTATCAATAACACGTAACGCCTGCTGATTGCCATGAAATGCCGGGCGTGGGGTCTGAAATCCAAAAAATGTTCCAGCACCCCGTCACTGAATACCAGGTCAAATTGTTCTTGGACTTCTTCCATTTTCTGCAGGCGGGCGTTCAACCCCTTTTTTACACAGTTTTCAACGGCATGGGGGGAAGCATCTATGCCCCGGCACCTGAGCCCGGCCGCTTGCAGAATCTCCAGCGTGGTTCCGCTGCCGCATCCGACCTCGATCGCCGTTGTGATGTCAAGGTCCGAAATTCTTTTCAACAGGGATTTCTTTTTGGCCTTAAACATCCATTTGCCCAGCCAGGTTATGCCGCAGCTGTCCCCGGCGTCCCGCCAGTGCCGGTCCCAGGTGTCATACATTTTCAGGTCCTGATCTTTTTCCATCTTCATTTCACCCTGGGGTTCATCAGACCATACATTTCACCCGCGGCATATCCGAAATGCTGGATAAGATAGACTACAAAAACATGGAACACCAGAAATATCGATCTTTTCCTGATACTTTGCCACATGGCGTAACCCAGAAGCGCCGGAAAGTAGCCTAAGGAAAGAAAAAAAATTTTGCCAAAGGGAATCAATAAAATCGACAGCATGGCCCCCAGGAACAACAGGGGCAGAACATAACAAAGCCCCCACATCCGCGGATAGCGTTTTAACAGCCGGGCCCGCCCCTTGCCGTATCGAAACATATTCTTCAGCCAGGTTTTCGGGGTCGGCCGCATATGATGCCAGACATAGGCCTGCGGGATGAAAAGCAGTTTGTAACCGGCCCGCGTCAGGCGAAAATTAATGTCCGCATCTTCGGCTTCACACCCTAAGGATTCATCAAAGCACGCGATCTCCAGCAGGGCCTTTTTGTGGTAAAGCACGTTGACGGTGGAAAGGCTGGACACCGGCATCGGCCGGGGATACCGGCGGCCCTGAATACTGGTAAAACTGCCTAAATAAGAGTCCAGGGCAACGCCGATGGCCAGGACAAACCGATTGGTCTCTTCCGGGGGCGGTATGTTGCTTCCGCCGACGCCGGCAATCCATCCGTCCCGGGCTTTGGCCGCCTGATAATGAGACACCAGGGTGCCGAGCCACTCCCGGGGCGCCTGGCAATCGGCATCGATCAGGGCGATGTGGGCATACCGGGAAACTTGAATCCCTGCATTTCGAACCGAGGCCGTGTCCGGCTTTTCCGCCGTCACCAGATGCACGTTCGGGTGCAGCTTTTCAAACACCTTCACCCGTTCCCGGCTCCCATCCGTGGATCCTCCGTCAGCGACAATCATCTCATAGGCGCCGGCAGAATAATCCTGGCCGATCAGGCTCTGCAGGCAGCCCTCAATGCGTGCCGCTTCGTTCAGGCAGGGAACAATCACGGATACGTCCAATGCTAAGCGTCCTTTCCCAGCTGTCCGGCAAAAAATTTCAGGAAAAAAACGCCTGCCGACCTCAGGCTCCGAAACCCTTCGGAAGGATTTTTCACCCCTTGCCATGCTTTGGCCATGAGATATCCGGGGCGCAAATGATATTTTTTCAGATAACGGTCGGACAGGCAAACCATATCGGCCGCGGAAAGTTCCGGGGTGGCAATCACACAGTTGTGCAGCCCTGCCTGGGTTACCCATTTGGAAAAATCTTTCGTTTTCAGATAGCCGTTATTTTCCGCCCAGGCATAGGCCCGGGTTCCCGGGTAAACGTACAAGGGATAAAACTGCATGCTGTCACAGTTTATTTTTTTGGCAAATTCATAACTTTCCGCCAGCGTCTCTTTAGTATCACCGGGGTTGCCGACCATGATGCACCCGTGCACCAGGATGCCGGCCCTGCGGGCATCTGATGCAAACTGGTAGTAACGCTGCACCACTTCCCCTTTGCGGATATTTATTAAAACCTGCGGGTCACCGCTCTCGAAACCCACCGTAACCAGCCTGCAGCCGGCCTGTTTCATCAATTTCAGGAGCGAATAATCCAGATCGCCCCGCACATTACAATACCATTTTATCTTGATCTTCCTTTCAATGATCTTGCGGCAGATTTCCCGCACGCGTGCGGGCTGGGCCGTGAAGCAGTCGTCCTCAAACCCGATTTCCCTGACCTCCGGGAAGTTTTCCACAATATATTCAATCTCTGCGATAACATTTTCCACCGAACGGGTCCGGTATCTGTGGCCGTGAAAAACCTGGGGATAGACGCAGAAAAAACAATGGTAGGGGCAGCCGCGCCCGGTGATGATCATCAGCATGGGATAAGCGGCGGCCGCAAAAAAATAATT
>JAUYIZ010000256.1 GCA_030688615.1 Desulfobacterales bacterium
GGCGAACATGGAATTGCTCCCATTAATTACAACATCGGCAATATTTACACCGGCACTTTTTTCCGTGCGGAGTTTCTTCGGCATTTCAGGGCCCCGGGTGGCCGTGACCTCGACTTCTATGCCGAATTTTTTCGTGAAAACAGGCGCCTGTTTCCTCACGGAAGGAGCCAGTTGAGCCGCATACACCGAAATTTTACCTTCTTTTTTTCCGGCTTCCAGCGTCTTTTGCCATTCCGCCTCCCATTGAGCTTCCGTCTTTACGTAACCCATTAACACAGCGGTCAAGGAAATCGCCAGAATTATTACGATGGAATATTTATCACCTAATTTAATCATGCGCAGGTCCTCCATGCATAAAAAAACTATTCACCGGGGAAAAATTCAGACATTAACCAGGGGGCCCCGGTTTTAGCCAGTTCCGCCTTGAAAATCATGCGGATTTCAGGGTCTTCATCCTCGTATTCTATCTGTCTCCCTCCCAGTTTTACGCTCTTAGCAGCCCCTTCAGGGTCTCTGGAACCCCGCCCGACCCCTCTGAATTTTCTACTTCCTCCTGCCCGGATAGCCAGGTACCTGGCTGGTTCCTTTCCTGTGTTGAAATGCTGGTGGAACCACAGGTCAACCGGAGCGAAGACCGTCCCGGCCTTCCAGTCTATCCGCACTCTTTCACCGCCCTTCTGGGGCCAGATAAGGCTGTAACCGGTGCCGGAAAGAATTATAAGCTGGGCTTCTCCGTGCCCGTAATGGCCCTTCTTGTAGGTACCCACAGGAAATTCAGAGGCATGAGAAGCCATTATATTGCCCGAAAGCTCAAAAACGATATTGCTGCTCCGAGCACCCCGCGCATTCCATTCCATGAGCTTAAAGGAACGAACGTCGGGAATAAAATTGCTTTCCCATATTCTGCCGGAATAAAGCTTACCTCTGGCGTTGAAAAAATCGTCATCCCCTGTAAATCTCTTTTTAAAGATAAAGGGATTACTAAAAACGAAATCCAGGTCGTTGCTGAGATTGATATAAAAGGGCGCCAGGGTTACGCCCATATAGCGGGCCGGTTTTTCCCCTGAGCCGTTGAAATGCTGGTGCCATGAGTTTAATGGCGGTGAAAAGAGGCTGCCCTCCTGCCATTCAAAGGTATTTTTCCGCCCGCCTTCATTCCAGATGGTCGTTGCGCCGCATCCTGACAGTACATAAATAATCTCTTCATACAGGTGACGCTGGGGTTTAAGGTTTTCCCGGGGTGGTATTTCGCAGACATAGGTATCCGCAGATTGCTCCAGGCCGTGCAGGTTAATGATGGCTCCAAGTCCGCCTTTGCGCTTCCAGTGTTTCAGTTCCATCGTCCGGACATCCTCAACAAACCAGTCCCGCACAACGGGAACGCCCTCTTCCACCATCCACTGCTCGTAAAGGTTTAAACTCTGTAATTTTTTCTCTTCCATTATCATTCCTCCAAAATACTCAATCAATCTTCAAAAGCCTCTGGGCATTGGTGCAGCAAATTTTTTCCTTGTCCTTGTCGCATATGGGCACACTTTCCATGAAGGTTGCGGCATGGGCGCTTTTTTCAAAGGGATAATCGGATGCGAAAATGATGCTGTCCGCCCCCATGGCCATATATCCGCAAAGGATGGCGGGCGTGAAAAACATCCCGCTGGTGGTGATGAGAAAATTGGCTTTTGCATAGTCACTGGGTTTTTTAGCCAGGGAGACCTTGCCGTCCGAAAGAGCAGACCAGGGATGATCCATCCTGAATATCCAGAACGGCAGTCCTTCTCCCATATGTCCGAGGATAATCTTAAGATTCGGGTATCGGTCGAAAACCCCGCTGTAAATGAGCCGGTAGGCATGCAGCTGCGTTTCCGCGGCAAAACCAAGGCCGGGCCCGGCAAGGCCGTATCCGTATTTGGCATAGGGCTTGAGCATGTCCGGCGACGGCAGCCGCGGATGAATATAGATGGGAACATCCAGCTTTTCTGCCCGCTCCAGAATGACCCAATATTTTTCTTCGTCCAGATACTCGCCTTGAATATGGGAGTTGATTTTAACGCCCCGGAAGTCCAGGTCCCGGACGCATCTTTCCAGTTCGTCCGCCGCTTTCTCAGGTTCCTGGGGAGCCAGCGCCGCCATCCCCACAAACCGGTCCGGATGTTTGCGGATGATCCCGGCCAGCTCGTCATTGCTCGTTCGGGCGGCCTCGGTGCCCTCGGCCGGCTCGAAAAGCTCGCACCCCGGTCCGGCCAGCGTGAGCACCTGAATACGGACACCGGCCGCATCCATTTCAGGCAGCCGGAGATGGTCGATATCCAGCAGCGGCGCCATGGTCTTGGCTCTGGACGACCAGATCTCCTCGGTCAGCCATAAACGATTCCACTTTCCTTCCGGCCCGTCCACCAGTTCAAGCCTGGGCAGTTTTTTACGGCGCTGCATGCGATTCACATAGTCAGGGGTAAAAACATGCGCTTCGAAATCAATAAGTTTCATATATCCTCGCTTTTAAAAAAATCAAGCCGGAAAACCGGCAGCATCATGGGCAGTGGGATACGGTAGGATATGGCTGTTGACGGACATTCCACCAAACAGGCGCCACAGTGAAAACACTCATCCGGATAAACCACCGCCGGTTCCTTTTCCGTTTCAGCCAGGATGTCACCGGGGCAGATTTCCACACAGGTACCGCACCCGATGCACCGGCTTGCGTCAATTACTGGAGGCATGGATTACTCCTCAGCTTCTACCGGAACGGCCTGGGGTCCCGCCAGCGAAAAACGGGATTCCCATCCTTCATTTTCATCACTAAAAGCCGGGCCATTTCCGGGTTTTCCTCCGGATAGTCGACCCGCTTGAAATCCTCTCTTAGCGTCATGCGCGTTTCCTTGCGCGCCAGGGAGCTGTGCATGCTGGAAGCGCCCACATCCATGAGATTCAGCGCTGCGACACAGTGCACCAGTTCATGAAGATTTTGCGCCTTCAGGCACCCGAGCGCTTCCGCCCGGACCCGCGCCAGATGATGCAGTCCCGCCCTGAGCAGGGTGTCATATCGCACCAGACCGCCATACCAGGCCATGGTGTCCTGGACGGCGGCCATGGCCTCCTTCCAGGACGCCCCCGATGGCCTGCTCAAAAAACGCTGGAACTGCCGCTGCTTTTCCTTGATAAAGGGTGCGGCGGATTTCAGGTCGGGCTTGCCGGCGACCGTTGCATGATGAGCGGCAGACTCTCCGGCGATCCAGCCCATGACAAAGGCTGCCGGAGATACGCCGCGCTTGATGTTCCCGATGGCATCACCGGCAGCGAAAAGCCCGGGAATGTTCGTTGCCGCCCGGGTATCGACGTTGAGCCCGGCACGGATTTCCGGTTCGTATACCGAAAATTCGATCAAATATTTTTTAGGATCGACATGGCGTTCCTTCAAATACTCCAACAAGGCGACATTGCCCTCATTTTCAAGCGCCCAGCGCATATAATCCATGTCTTGATCCGGTGTTTCCGCACAGTTCATCAGAACCGGCCCCCGCCCTTGCCGGTAGGCGCGGATCATGTCTCCGCCCGATTCCACAGCAACGTTGATTTTCTTCCGATCGATCCCTTCACGGACCTTGCCGATGGGTTTTCCTGCCGCATCCTGAGGAATTCCGATCCAGCTTCCCCGGCCCTTTTTAGCAAAATTTTTCGGCCCGGTGTGCCGCCAGAGATATTCCATGCCCACCAGTTCGGCGCCGACCCGCAAGGCCATGGCCACGCCGTCTCCTGTATTGTGGGGATAGCTGGCCCGGTTAAATTCCCAGGATGTGGGGCCGGGATAGAGGCGGCCGATGCCCCCGGTCGTCAGCACGACGCTCTTGGCCGCGATGACATAACAGACCGGTTCCCGGGCCCCCACCCCGATGGCCCCCGTCACCTGTCCATTCTGCAGGATAAGATCCGTAAGCATCACCCGGTTCAGAACACGGATGCGCCTTTTTTGAAGCTGTTCGAAAAAAAGGACTTTCTGGTCCCGGCCGGCCCAGTGAAGAAAAGTGGGGGCCCGGTGGATCTTTTTCACATAGTTCCACTGGCCATCCGTCTTCACGGGAAACCCCCAGCGCTCCAGGTCCTTGAGCCGATCCTGGCTGTGGCAGGCGACGGTATGAATAATATCCGGATCCTGCAGCAAGCCCATGGCAGCCAGGTGGTCTGCCACCAGCTGCTCGACGGTATAGCCCAGAGGCTGGTGCACCTCCGGCATAAAGGACCACGTGTGATCGATGCCGGTGGCCGCGTTCCCGCTTCTTCTGACATGGGCTTTTTCCACCACAAGCACCCCGCCGGGTTTTGAAATTTCACCGGCCCGGATGGCTGCCATGCAGCCGGCAAGCCCGCCGCCCACAACCAGAACATCGCAGCTGAGGTTCTTTCGTGCCAGTCGCACAGGGCTTTCTCCTGTAACAGCGGACCTGAAACTCAGGCTTAAATTTTGTTTCTTTTGCGCGTGTATTGCCATATCAGGGATATTCCCAAAAGGAGCAAGCCCAGCACCTCCAGACGCCAGTCCCGCAGAATCAGAATGACCCCTCCCAGGGCCTGCAGAATGCGCTGAACGGCCGTCATACGGGTGATGGCGTATCCCATCAGTGCCGAAGACAGGGCAACGCCGCCCAGTAAGGCCGTGACCACGGCCAGGGCGATCCGGGGAACGGAGCCGATCCCCAGCAACGCCGGAGAGATGACGAAAGCAAAGGGGATCAGAAAAAATCCGACGCCCAGCCGAATCGCATGGCCGCCGGTGCGCCAGATATCTCCGTTGCTGATGCCGCAGGCCACATACACCGCAATGCAGACCGGCGGGGTGATAAAAGAAGTCATGCCCCAGTATATCACGAACAGGTGGGCCGCGATATCGGGGACACCGATATTGATCAATGCCGGCGCGGTTAAAATGGCCATGGTAATGTACATGGGTATGGAGTCCAAACCCATGCCCAGGACAAAACACCCGGCGGCCACTGCCAGCATGATGATGTAGAGGTTTCCCCCGGTCACATCGATGATGAAACTGGAGAATCGGATGCCCAGCCCGCTGATGGCCAGGGAACCGACCATCATGCCGACCGATGCGGTAATCAGGCCCACGGTGAGCCACTTTTCAAGACCCTGGTTGATGGCTGCGCCGATTCTTTTCGGAAACAGCCAGTGGTTCCGGTCGCGGCTGAAAAAACTGGCGCCGATCATGGCGAACACCGAAGCCACACCGGCCAGTGCGGGCTGAATCTGCCACGCCAGCAGCAGGAAGATCAGGACGCCGATGGGGATCAGATAGAACCAGCCTGCCAGAAGTATCTGAAAAAAGGACGGGGCATTTTCCTCCCGGACCATGGGCTGGCGGTTGCTTTTTAGGGCTTCGAAATGGATGCCGCTGAAAACCATGACAAAATACAGCACCGCAGGAATGGCGGCCGACAGGACCACCTTGGAGTAGGGTATGAGCAGCCATTCGGCCATGATGAAAGCGATGGCCCCCATCACCGGCGGCATGATCTGTCCGCCCGTTGAAGCGACCGCCTCCACGGCACCGGCCAGATTCGATGAATAGCCGGTCTCCTTCATGGCCGGAATGGTAATGGCGCCCGTAGTGGCGGTATTTGCCGCGGGGGATCCTGATATCATGCCGAAAAAGAAACTGGCCATAATCGAGGTCTTGGCCATGCCCCCGTGGGCTTTGCCCAGGATGGAAGCGGCCAGCCGCAGGAACCAGTCTCCCCCGCCGGAGCGCTGAAAAAGCTGGCCGAAGACGATGAACATGACCAGCACGGTGCAGGCGATATAAAATGGCAAACCGAATACGCCTTCCGATCCGACGAAAAAAGCGTATCCGAGCCTGTCAAAAGCATAGCCGCGCCCGTGCAGCATACCGGGCAGGTAAAATTGGAACCGCACCAGCAGCAGCATACCGCCCAGAAGCATGGCCAGTACGGGAGAGGTAACCCGCCAGGCCGCCCATAACAATCCTACGGCCAGCATCATGGAGATGACAACGCCTTTGGTGTCGAGCATGCCGAAGGCCTCGTAATTTTCAATGACCTCATAAAACAGCGCGGTGGTGATAACGGCCGGAAGGGAAAGCGCAAGGGGAACCCAGTCCACCCACTTCGCGGCGTTTTCCGAAGCTTTGCCGGGACTGAGGGCATAAAGAAACATGACGATAAACAGGGGAAGCGCCAAAGCCTGGGGCACCGGGATATAGCCGCCCAGATAGCTCGGCAAATGGCCGATGAGCACCAGGGCGCACCATAGGACCAGGATGTGCGAAGTAACGTATTTGACCACATGGGTTTTCCGGCCTGCTTCAGATGCCGTGCTCTTTTTCATTTCACTGGTCCGGATAACTCAAGGGATAGCACTTTGGATTGTTTTTTATCCATGTCCGAAGTCCACGCGCCGATCTCCTTAAAGTATTTTACCGCCCCGGGATGAAAGGGCGCGCTCCACTGCTGGAGGGTTGCTTCTAAAGTCCAGTCCCTGGCAGTGGGATGATAAGCCTTCAATTTATCGTAGTTACCCATCAGCGCCTTGGTGATTTTGTACCCCGCATCTTCGGGCAATGTTTTCACCGTGCTCAGGCCCATTTGAATCCCCGGCACGAAGATTTCCTCCGGTTGATTTTTATAGGTGTTGGGCTTTATGGACGCCATGAAAAATGCCGGGCCCAAGGATCCCAGGACCTCATCCCACTTGTCCTTGGGTATGGAGGGGTAGGAAAGTTCTACGGTTTCCTGCAGTTGTAGAATCAGGGGATTGGGGGCACTGGCCGGCCAGATGGCGGCATGGGCGACCCTGCCCTTGAACGCGTCCATGATTTCATTGGGCCTGCTGTAGGTCATCACCTTCATGTCAGTGTCTTTCAGCCCGTAGGCCTTGATCAGGGCCTCGAACACGAGGATGGTGTCCCGGCCCACTTTCCGCCGTCCAAGGATTCTCTTATCTTTAAAATCGGCAATGGTTTTAATCCCGGAAGCCTTGGTCGCCACGGGCTGCCGCAGAGAGGCATTGCCCCAGATCAGCGCCCGGACCGGAATTTTGCCGGTCTTTTTAAATTGAAAATCGCCCTTGAAAGCATGCTCGGCCGCAAAACTGTTGAGCATGCCCAGTTGAACCTTTCCTGCGCCCAGGAGCCGGGCGATGGCATCAGCTCCGCCGGATGACTCGACCGTGACCGAAATCCCGGCATCCCGGGTAATCATTTCAGCGATCCCCACACTGACCACGTACGGGGCGGAACCCACGGACGTGGTCCCGATGGCCAGGCTTTCAGCCTGAACCGTCGTTCCCATCAGGCCGCACAGGGCAACAACCATGGCCCAAGTCAAAACCCGGCCCGCCAGGTTTTTTTGACTCACCATATTACGCTGGTTTTTCATTTTGCTTCCTCCTGTTTTGACGATTAGAAGATTTGGTTTGGATGCGGGTAAAACCCGGCTTTGCTTCCTGCAAGCATCCATGAAATCAAAAATGACTTTATCAGAAACAGCCCGGGTTTGCAAGCAGCTTGTCGTTGATTTCCATGCAATGTATTCACCCCAAGGGCACTTCCTGCGGGGCGCCTGCGGTTAAATTTTTCACCATCCTTGAACCTGAACGAAACTGAGCATTTTTCAAAGGTCTCAAAGTCCAACCTCCGGGTTGCGCTGCGCCCTTGGTTGTTGCAGCCTTCGGATATTGCCTTTTTTTAATCAGATTTTCTGTTTTTCCACTGCCCAAAAAACAAAAAAATAAAAAGGGACATCCCTATGGCAAACAGGGTGAAACGTTGTGTTAGAATATATAGAAAAAAAAGGAGGGCGGAAGTGAACCAAAGAAGCCTCTCAAGCCATGAGCATCTAGTAAATACGAATCCTACAAAAAAAAACTGGAACGAGAAAAGGACGGCGATACAAGCGGTAATCCCTGCTATGGCGCTGAATGTTTCTTGGGGCTGCAATAAAGTAATCGGGACATATATGAACATGAAAGGCAGCAGGAATGCAGCAAAGGATGCCTTCACTGCTTCCATGGCGGTCTTAAAATAACTGCTATTTGAGATGCTGCAAGCGATTAAGGCACCCACGGCTACCGGCGGCGTTACAAAGGAAAATACAGACAGGAACATGGCAAAGAAATGGGCTTGGGCCAACCCGATCCCCATGCGCGTAAGCGCCGGGGCGGCAAATATGGATACGAGGATATAAGCTGTCATTGCCGGACC
>JAUYIZ010000110.1 GCA_030688615.1 Desulfobacterales bacterium
AGCGTCAGATTGGTTAGGCGTTCGGCTGGTGATGCCATAGGCGATTTCACTGGAATGTTCACCGCTTTTCTTGTCAGTGGATTGCCGTTGGATGGTAAAAGCCTGTTCAACATGAGGAAAGTTCAGGTAATCGTTAAGCTCGGTGGTGGTCCAGATTTTACGGATTTCGATTCGCCCGTGATCACAGCAGGCATGATCGACAAAATCGGGTTGTTGGCGGTCTTTAAAGTACAAGGCGATATCGTTGAAAAGTCCAGCTTGGTTTCCTTTAACGGTGAAGTGATAATCGGCCTGACGTTCAACCAGGTAGTTGGCAAATTTACGCTGGGTTAAGAGAGCATCGGCAGTAATTTCTTTGCCTTTTATATCGATAGCGTCCAGCAGCGGGATGGCTGTCTTGATCTCATTTGTGCGTTTGACTTGGTCGCTGCCTTCTACGGGCAGGGCACCTACTTTTTTTGGGTGTAGCAGGTCTTGCTGTGATGTCCCACGACGCTCATGATGTGGGTTTGATTGCCTTGATCATCGATGGCATTGCACATTGTTTTTCCGTCAATGGCCAAACTTTGGTCCTGCTGAGCATAACATTGATTCCAGCGCTGTAATGCACAGTCCAGGTGGACCGGCTCCACGCGGATAAGCACATCTCGGATGGTGAAAAGGCTCGGCACAAGGTATCGACGTTTTTGATAACGACAGCCAAAACGCTCCCGCGCTTTTTGGCTGAGGCTGTCGGCCCAATCCGAGATGGCCTGGTAGCCACGCATCCC
Source organism: Desulfobacterales bacterium (assembly GCA_030688615.1). Taxonomy (GTDB): domain Bacteria; phylum Desulfobacterota; class Desulfobacteria; order Desulfobacterales; family JAUYIZ01; genus JAUYIZ01. The sequence goes on from JAUYIZ010000110.1 coordinate 771, forward strand.
ACAAAGGATTGCGCCTGCAGCAATAGCTAAAACAGTGCCAAGTCGATGACGTCGGCCCTGGGCACGACGCGGGTCTGGGATATCGGAAAAAAAATCGGGCAAGGATCGCATCTGTTCGGCGCTAAGCATGATTTTAGAACCTCCTGTTAAGTATGTTGTTTCAATTATGGGTTGGGATAGCACTATTCGTGCATCGGGCTGTAATGGTTTTAAAAAAACCATCTTGGGTGAATTTGCTGTGGCGTTGTAGCCATGCCGGGTGCGGCGAAAGCCCTTGCTGTCGCCCACATAGATCCAGTTGCTGGCTTTGTAGATGGTTCCCCGGAACCGCCGTGGGTCTACAAAGGTCTCAATCAGTAAAAGCGGATGGCCGAAAGCGGCCTGCCAGTCGCCCGGCAGTCTTTTTTGGCATAATGACAAAATGCGGGAGGCCAGATTGGGAAAGTGCCAGATGGGCAGGATCAGGAAACGACTGTTGTTGGTTACCAGCTTCAGTCGATCATATTGGTGGCGAAAATCCCACCCGATCCAGTTGTCTCTTGGCGAACACTTTAAAGCGGCAGCTGAAAAACTTATAAGAGCGACCCATTGATCAGCAAAGGTGGCGACATACCAAAGAGTTTCACTAATCTTGGGCAAAGCGCCCAAGTAATGATGCGTTTGCATCAATTTTTTGAAGCTTGGCTCTTCGAGCGACCGGACGGGACGAACAGAAACATCTAATAAATTAAACATATTATCCTCAGGATGAAGTCCATATGCCTGCTTTTATACCTCATCCGGAGGTGTTTGTCCATATTTTTATGCAACTAATTGATTTTATTTTTCAGATAGGGCAGAACATAATCACCCTGATTAGCCTGTGAAAGTGCTTGACAAGGACATATAGTTGAGCGAAAACGGTTTTCTCACACTTAACGTAGGAGGATCAAGACATGAACAAATCTGGCAAAAAATATTTCATGCTAATGGTTCTGGCGGTCTCAGTTGCCGTCACATTGATGGGTTACGTAAATGCCAATGCCCAATGGGAGGCGGAGTGGCAGAAGACGCTGGAAGCCGGGAAAAAGGAAGGTAAAGTGGTGGTGTATGGTTCTTCCTTTGCGCCTCCATTGAGAAAACAGGCACCTATTTTCACAAAAAAGTTCGGAATAGAACTCGATGTGTTGGCGCTTAGGGGCGGCAATTTTATGCAAAAACTACGCACGGAAAAAGCAGCCGGAATGAATCTTGTCGATACGATCATTACAGGCGGCAATACGATGTTTACTGTCAAGCAGATGGGCATATCAGAGCCCATGGACAACAAACTGATACTGCCGGAAGTCACCAACCCGAAGCTTTGGTACACGTCGGACCATCTTCCCTGGTATGACGATGCCAAACATTTATTCCATTTTCTGGCCTATCCGAATCGGGATATAGCCATCAACACCGACCTTGTAAAGCCGGGGGAGATACAATCGTGGCAGGACCTTCTGAAACCCCAATTCAAAGGAAAGATCGTATTGAATGACCCCACTATTGCCGGAAGCGGTTTCAATGGTTTTTCCACCAATATCATGAATAAGGTTCTCGACGAGAATTTCTACCGCAAGCTGGTCGCCACCCAGGATGTCGCATTATCCAGAAACGAACGTCAAATCGCAGAGTGGCTTGCCAGGGGGAAATATTCTGTGAGTGTTTCGGTGCCCGGCAGTCCGATAGCTGCAATGTTAAATGCCGGCGCGCATATTACTCACGTATCCGTGAAAGAAGGCACCTACTTAAGTTATGACGGCGCAATTATAGGCATAGCGGCCAAGGCGCCACACCCGAACGCGGCCAAAGTATTTGTCAACTGGCTTCTCAGTCGAGACGGGCAGGCTTTTGCCCAGAAGGCAATGAAATATATGTCTGCCAGGAATGATATTTCCACCGAAGAGGTGAACTCTGAAAACAGGAGGATACCCGGAGAGAGATACTTTGCCGCCGCCAACAGCACGGAGAAATGGGTGATGAATGAGCAGGATAAATATCTCGAGCTGGCCAAGGATATCTTCGGGCCGTTGATCGGCAGATGAAAGTTACTAAAAATGGGCAAAAACGCGTTGTATCGACGCATCCATCCAAGGAGGGTCAGCACATGAAACAATCAGGCGGAAAATATTTCATCGTTGTAATCCTGGCGATCTCCGTCGCTGCCACGTTGATGGGTCATGTAAACGCCGATGCCCAATGGGAGGCGGAATGGCAGAAGGTGCTGGAAGCTGCAAAAAAAGAAGGCAAGGTGTTGGTTTATGCTCAATCTTTTGCGTCTGCATTGAGAAAACAGGTGCCTATTTTCAAAAAGCGGTTCGGAATAGATCTCGATGTTACGACCGGCAGTGGCTCTGATATATCACGGAAGCTGCTCGCGGAAAAAACGGCGGGTATGAATCTGGTTGATGTGGTCAATGCAGGAGGCGACCCCATGTTTGTCGTCAAACAGTTAGGTGTGACCGAGCCCATGGATAACAAAAGGTAATTGTCAACTGGCTTCTAAGCAAAGAGGGACAGATTGCTGCCCAGAAGGCAACTAAATATATGTCTGCCAGGAATGATATTCCCACTGAAGACGTAAACCCTGAAAACATGAGGAAAGCCGGAGAAAGATACTTTGTTGCCGCCAACAGTATGGAAAAATGGATAATGAATGAGCATAATAAATATGTTCAGCTGGCTAAAGAGATCTTCGGACCAGTGACTGGCAGATAAATGACGTTTAACCTCAATGTCAAAAATCCAGCGCCCGTTCCAGAAGCGGTTGATCGCCTGATTGCAGAATTGCCGTTAAAAGACAAGGCAACCATGGCCAACATGACGGAAGATGAGCTTGGTATTCTCCACCCTTCCCTTGGCACCTACATCAGGGACAATTACGGGCCTGCGTTGTGTTTGGTTGGAAATCATTGGTTTTGAGACCAACGAGATTTATCGTAAAAAATATTGTCATATTGTGTTGACACAAAAAATGTAAGGAAAATAAATTAAAACCAGCACAAAATATCTTCCGAAAAAGCATGCCGCAGGCTACGTTGATGCCGGGCGTGGATTCGATGCAGCCTGTCACACATGATCCTAAAATCTGAAAATCCGAGGCGGGCAATCTTGTTTGTGGCTTCAACCAGATAAAATTTAAGAAAAGCATTTGTGCTGTATCCGAAAATCACACACGCCTTCCACCAATTTGGCCCTAATTTTTTCAGGCTTTTTTAATCAATACCGCCCAGTAATCGTCGATTTTTTCCTGAAAAACTAATTCGTGGCCTTCCCCTGATAAGGATCCGGGCACATTCTCAATCGGTTTTCCATCATCCAAAAGCACCCGTAATGTTTGCCCGCTGGACATTCTGGAAAGATCCAGTTTCATCTTCACAAAATTCATGGGGCAGGCAATTCCTCTATAATCCCGATTTACTTCAGCATTTTGATACGCCGGCAGGCCTCCGGAATCCATCTTCTCCTTTTCCGTCTGGAACTGCAGTGAATCATCCATGGATTCATACAGCTTTTCCGTCACATCCGCCAGTTCATGGATCTGATCCGCCAGGCCGTTGAGTTGCGCATCATCCTTGTTGCGGGCCAACTGGACCAGGCGCGTAAATTTTTTATCCACCAGGCTCTCCATGATAAACTTCGCGATAAAGGCATCAAACACTTCTTTTTCCGTTTTGACCTCCACCCCACGGGTGATGAGAAGCATCCTGGAAGCCGAAAGAGTGATCTGGTATAAGGCCTCACTGATTTCACGGGCATCCGATAGGGTTTGCAGGCTTTTTTGCTGGTTTTTGATATTCTCCCGGTCCACATCAATCAAATCAAATAACCCGGCGGAGCATTCTCCGGCGCCGATGCCGACGAGGGAAAAAATTTCTCCCGCCCCCCAGTCAAAATAGTAATTTTTGTCGTCCTCGAAGTCCGGGATGTCGGTATATTTTCTGCATATGTTCCGGATGTCCGATTCGCCGCAATCATCGATGTAGGCGGCAAAGGAAGGATATCTTCCCTTTTTATCCAGATAGGCCGCCAGTGCCTCCAGCAGGAAATCCGGCAGATCCCGCGCGCTGACCTGGGCAATCTTGCGCGCCAGGCGGGAAGCTCCGTTTTCAGCGACGGCCCCGGCCACAATAACATAGGCAGGATACATGACCTCCTTTTTCCGCGAACTTTTTCCGAAAAACCCGAGATCCGCTTCAGAATGGGCGCCGCATGAATTCGGGCAGCCGGATATGTTCAATTTGAAGTTGCTGAGCGCATCCAGGTCGATTCCCGATTTTTCCAGTTTTCGATCCACCGCGCGCAAAGCGCCCCGGGAGCGGCAAATTCCGAGCGTGCAGGTATCCGCCCCGGCGCAGGCAATGCTGTTTGCCATGAATCGCGGGCCGGATGAGAGCCTGGAAATATCCCGCGCGATCCGGTAAACATTGCCAAGATAGTCTTCGGGGATGTTTCTGATGCTGAAATTTTGTTCCAGCGTGCATCTGAGAACATTTTCTCCAAAATGGCTTAAAAAATCGGCAAGGATTACGGTATCCTTATTTGATATATTTCCTAAAAATACCGGCAGAAGAATACTGTAGAGTCCCGGTTGTTTTTGTCCTTTGACGTATCTTTTTTTCCAGATTTCAAATTCCGAAGTTTGTTCCCTGACCGGTTCAAGCAAGATATCCGGCTCAGGCTTATTTTCAATCTCTATGATCTGTAACGGTGCCGGATGTGTTTTTTGTATTTTTTCATACTCATCGGAATACAACTGGATAAATTTCTCCCGCCCCAGTTTATTCCATAAAAATCTCAAGCGTGCCGCGTGCTTGTTCTTCCGGTTGCCATACCTGGAAAAAATCACTTTGATGGCCCTGGCAACCGGATAGACCTGTTCGGCCGGAATAAAATCGTGCAATAAGTTGCCTACTTGCGGCTTGGAACCCATTCCTCCGGCCACATAGACACGAAATCCTTTGACGTCATTTTTAATATGCGAGATAAAACCCAGATCATTGAAT
>JAUYIZ010000264.1 GCA_030688615.1 Desulfobacterales bacterium
ACCGTCACCGAGGTTGAACAATTGATCGGTGCGACACTCAAGCTGCGCTACCGGGTCTTTCTGTTGGCAACCTATTCGATGGGCTTGCGCCTCGGAGAGGCCCTGGCCTTGCAGGTGGGCGATATCGACGGTAAGCGCAAACTGGTTCATATCCGCCGTGGCAAGGGGCACAAGGATCGTTTCGTCCCCTTGCCGGATCTGACCTATCAAGCACTGCGCGCTTTGTGGGCCAAACACCGCAACCCCTGCTGGTTATTCCCCAATCCCGTCGGTTCACCCGAGCGTATTTGCAGGGCCACCACGCACATGGATCGCGGCGGCACCCAGGCAGCCATGAAAGCGGTCGTAACCCAGTGCGGGATTAAAAAAAATATCGATTCATTCCCTACGCCACTATGCCGAGTGCCGAACTATGCCGAGCAAATGATTTTAGTTCCCAGTAAACCAACCTTTTTCCCCTTGTAAACTCGGCATAATATTCTATGTCTTTTCCTAAACAACCCCATGAAAGGAGAAGACATCATGACCATTTTTTTTACAGACTTTCAGCTTTCTGAAAACTTTTACCAAGGCCCCTTGGGTAGTGTTGTGCCAGCCTATGCAGCCCTTCTGTCTAAACAAGGCTACACACAACAATACGCCCATCTACAACTCCGTTTCCTCGATAACTTGAACCAGTGGCTTCAACGACAGCGGCTTCAGGTGACCGATCTCACGGAATCAACCCTTTGTCGGTATTTGCAATTTCGTCATCAGCGGTTCCGCCCACGGCGCGATGACACCTCTATATTGAAGAAACTTCTCCACCTGTTGCACACTCAGGGCTTTTTGCCAAAGAAAGCTCCACTGCCTGTTAATAATCCGCGCCAGCGCATCGAAGATGACTTTGACCGTTACCTGTCTGAAGAGCGCGGGCTTTCCATGTCCACCCGTATCAATTACCGGTTTTTCATTCGACGGTTTCTGTCAGCCCAGTTTGGTGCTAAACCTTTTCGACTCGCTGCTTTACAAGCCAAAGACGTGATCCGATTCATACAAACTCAGGCTCAACGTCTAAAGCCCAAACGTGCGGGACTGATGGTCAGCGCCCTGCGCGCCTTCTTTCGTTACTTGCGGCACCGAGGAGACATTACGATCGACTTGGCTGCCTGCGTTCCCAGCATTGCGAACTGGCAATTTTCATCCTTACCAAAGTTCCTTCAATCTGATCAGGTGCGGCGGGTCTTAAACCAGTTTAACCGCCGAACAGCTCAGGGACGCCGTGACTATGCGATTCTCCTGTTGCTAGCCCGGCTTGGCCTGAGGGCCTGCGAAATTGTCAGCCTCACCTTGGATGATATCCATTGGCAGGCAGGAGAAATCACCATCCAAGGGAAAGGAAACCGATCTGATCGACTCCCTCTTCCCCCGGATGTCGGGCAGGCCATTGCCGCTTATCTTAAGAAGGACCGGCCAGTTTGTTCCACCCGCCATATTTTCATTCGCCTGAGGGCTCCTCGCCGCGGGTTTGCTAATTCCATAGCTATCTCGACCATTGTCGCCCGGACCCTTAAAAGAGCGGGCATTGATTCCCCCCATACGGGTGCCCATCTGTTCCGTCACAGCCTGGCCACTGAGATGCTTCGGCAAGGCGCTTGTCTTGCTGATATTGCCCATCTGTTAAGGCACCGCAGTTTCAACACAACCACCATCTATGCCAAGGTTGATCTGATAGCCCTTCGAAGTTTGGCTCAACCCTGGCCAGGAGGCGCCCAATGATATCTCTTCGAAAAGCCGTAGAAAATTATCTAACCATGCGTCGATCCCTGGGGTTCAAGTTACGTGATATGGGCTATAACCTTTGGCATTTCGTGTCTTTCATGGAACAACAAAGGGCCTCCATTATCACCGCAGAGTTGGCCCTGCGCTGGGCTCAACAACCTCAAAACGTCCTGCCCGCCCAATGGGCTGCTCGTCTCAGCTTCGTGCGCAGCTTTGCCCGCTATTGGAGCGCCACCGATCCTCGAACTGAAATTCCACCGATGGGCCTTTTGCCATACCGCACGAAACGGGCCACACCGTACATCTACTCCAATGATGAAATCCAAAAGCTGCTGGAGGCTGCGAGGAATCTTCCTCCCTCAACGGGCCTGCGCCCCTGGACTTATTACAGCCTATTTGGCTTAATGGCCGTGACCGGCATGCGGATCAGCGAAGTCATTCGCCTCGATCGCTCTGACCTTGATCTCAAACAGAAAATTTTGACCGTTCGGTTGACCAAATTCAGCAAATCCCGTTTGATTCCTTTGCATACCTCCACGGTGAAAAAACTTAAGCGGTATCTCCATCGGCGGGATCAGCTTTATCCCTGGCCTCCCACAACCCGTCTTTTCCTGTCCAACCAAGGCACTCCGCTCACTGACTGCATGGCCCGTTGGACCTTCGTGAAACTTTCACGCCTGATCGGTCTGAGAAAAATTGGGAGTAGCTTCGGTCCACGCCTTCATGATCTTCGTCACCGATTTGCGGTGAACACCCTTGTCCATTGGTACCAAACCGGTGTTGATGTCGAACAACGTTTGCCGGTGCTCTCTACCTATCTGGGACATGCCCACGTGACAGACACCTATTGGTACCTGTCCGCCATTCCGGAGCTCTTAGCGCTGACAAAAGACCTGCTCGAAAAAAGATGGGAGGCTTTATCATGACAACAATTACCTCCTTTTCCAGCTTGCTTCAGTCCTTTTTCACTGACCGTCTCATGAACCAACGCCAAGCCAGTGCCCACACTATCGCCTCTTATCGCGATACGTTCCGGCTGCTTCTCAAATTTGCCCAGAAGCGACTTGAAAAACCGCCTTCAAAACTCGTGTTGGACGATCTAAACGCTCCCTTCATCGGTGCTTTCTTGGATCATATTCAGGGCCGCCGCCACAACAGCGTACGCACCCGCAACCTTCGCCTGACTGCGATCCACTCCTTCTTCCAATACGTCGCGTTTCAAGAACCCAACCGCTCCGCTCTCATTCAGCGTGTCCTGGCCATCCCCACCAAACGCCAAGACCGCGCACTAATTGATTTTCTTACCTATCCGGAAATTCAGGCACTCTTGGCTGCCCCTGACAACACCACCAGGACCGGAAGGCGGGATCATGCACTGCTTATCATAGCGATCCAGACCGGCCTTCGTCTTTCTGAACTCATTTGTCTTCGCCGTTGTGATATCATTTTGAGTTCAGGAGCTCATGTACGTTGCTACGGCAAGGGCCGCAAAGAGCGCTGTACTCCTCTCACCAAACAGACTGTCGCCGTCATGAAAGCCTGGCTTAAGGAACGGGCTGGATCGGAGAACGAGGTCATCTTTCCCAATGCCCGAGGTGCTCAACTCAGTCCCGATGGAGTTCAATATCTTCTAGCAAAACATGTAGCAAAAGCTCGGGAAACATGTCCTTCGTTGAAAAAGAAACGGGTCTCACCTCATGTCCTTCGTCATACCGCGGCTATGGAACTTCTTCAGGCCGGAGTGGACCATTCCGTCATCGCTCTCTGGCTGGGTCACGAATCTCCAGAGACTACCTATATCTACTTGCAAGCCAATCTGGCTCTCAAAGAGAAAGCATTGGCCAAAACCAAACCACCCAATGTCAAAGCCGGTCGTTACCGACCAAGTGATAACCTTTTACAGTTCCTTAATTCACTTTGAAATCTGTCAGACTATGCCGGGTAATATACTACCAATCATAGAAGAAAGGACACTCCTGATGATTCAATTTTTTCGTTTTTTATTCTCCAACACTTTCCAATAAAATTGCTTTCCTATCTTCAAGTGTTTTTATCAGCTTTTTCAGTCTCCTTATTTCTTTATTGACCTGTGATAACTCATTATGCATCTTCCTATTCTTTAAATGATTCTCCCCAAATATTTCTTTTGCGAGAGCCTCTACTTCAGTTCTGAGTAATCTTAAATATGGATTTCCATGGATATGGTTTTGCCGGTACTGAAGCTTTCCGCATTTAATTGCTTCAATAATTTTTTCTTGGGTTAGTCCAAATTCTTTACGAGCCGACTTGTCACTTAAATGATTGTGGATGGTTAAATTTGGCAACCAAGATGGATTTCTCTTCATGTTTTATTTTCATTTTCATCTTATTTATACTTGCCGAACGTGCTGGTCAGCCGCCGCGCTGTTTGCGGTCGGCTGTAGTAGCCTTGTTATACGTTTTTTTCATTATTCGGAAGTTCTAATAAACGCACATCTTCAAGATCCACCCCCCTTCCCGCAG
>JAUYIZ010000268.1 GCA_030688615.1 Desulfobacterales bacterium
ATAACGAACTAAAGTTCGAGTTTTAAGTTTTAAGTTTTAAGATTTAAGGTAATTCAGGTCCCAGGCCCCAGGAAATCATCACAAAAAACGTAAATTTTTCTTACGTTTTTGATTTACAAAGCATAATAGTGCCATGATCAAATCGTTCAGGCACAAAGGGTTGAAGAAGTTCTTCGACACTGGTAGTATGGCGGGCATTCAACCGTTTCACAAGCAAAAGCTTCGCATGCAGCTAACCGCCCTAGATACCGCAACCAACATTGAAGATATGGACGTGCCAGGCTTCCGCTTGCACCCTCTAAAGGGTGATAGAAGGGAGCTGTGGGCTATTTATGTAAGCAAGAACTGGCGCATTGTCTTCGAATTCCAGGACGGCAACGCATATGTTGTCGACTATGAGGATTATCACTAATGAGTATGCACAATCCACCGCATCCAGGAGAGTTTATCAGGGAAGTCTATCTGGAACCGTTTAACATCAGCTACCGTAGCGTTGCCTTAAAGCTCAAGGTATCGCCATCTACCTTCCTGCGCCTAATCAAGACGCAGAGCAATGTAAGCCCCGAAATGGCCCTGCGTCTTTCCAAGGGGCTGGGGCGCTCTCCTGAAAGCTGGCTGACGATGCAGGATAATTACAATCTTTGGCATGCCAGACGTACGCTTGATCTCGATGGAATAGAGCCTGTGTCTATTCCAGCATAGGAAGATGGAGCTTGCAGACCTTCGCTTTTCCCTAAAAACTTTTCAGTTCCTAATCTTAGCGTCCTTTGCGCCTTGAGCGAAGCGGGCGGTTTCAAGTTCTTTTTTTCCCCCTTGCCCTTTACTCTCTGCCCTATGCGCTATGCCCTATGCGCTTTTCTTTTTCCCCTGCCCTTTGCTCTTTGCACTATTGACAAACATCAACTTGAAGCATAAAATGAGTCAAAATGAATCGGGAGGTGACTTATGGCACAAATCACTATACGCGGTCTTGACCCTGAAATGGAAGAAGAAATCCGAACGATTGCCCGCAAAACAGGCAAATCTTTGAACCGCATCATGCTTGACATTATTTATCAGCATGCCGGTTTAAAAAATGTAACTGTAAAGTCCCCGGCAGAGTCGTTAAGAAAATTAGCTGGTGGCTGGAGTGAAGACGATGCCCTTGAATTTTTCGAGTCCATAAAATCATGTGAACAGATAGATGGGGAGATGTGGCGATGAAGATTCTGTTGGATACCAGCGCTTACGTGGGTTTCAAGCGGAACATGCCAGATATCGTGGAAGTAATTGTAAGGGCTGAACAGGTTTTATTTTCACCAATAGTGCTCGGAGAGCTGATGTTTGGATTTCGGAATGGCACCAGGTTTAAGGCAAACATGGAAGATCTCGATAAATTCCTTGGGGACCAAGTGGTAAAAGTCGCCCCCATCGGACACATTACTTCAGACCGTTATTCACGAATTGCCGTCGACCTTAAACTAAAAGGAACACCTATTCCAACAAATGACATCTGGATTGCCGCACAGACGATGGAGCATGGAGCAGAGATCATAACCACGGACAAACACTTCAAAAATATTGATGGATTAGTCTGCACCATCCTTTAATTCTCGCCATGCTGCCGGGCCGTCGACTATTTTATTATTCTTACTTTGTCCATTTTAAAACCTCCTCAATGGGACCTAAAATCACAAAACCCCGTTTTTCCAAATAATCATCTTCTCGTAATCCAGCAGAGAAGCAGCCGGTGGGAGATGTTTCATTTTTTGGCGCTTGTTCAGATGAATAATAGCCTTTTCTGGTTTCCATTGAATCTTTCTGCGAATACCATGAAGTGCATCAAGCAGTGTGTCCAGTTCTTCAGACGTCAATATCTGATATCTTTTCATCATAGTTTTTACCAAACTAAAGTTCTGAAAAAGGCGAATTCCTAAAACAAACCAAGGAGCACTGCCCATGAACAATTCTTTTCTACAACACTTCTCGGCAAATATCAATTGTCATTCCCATGTGATAAATCTTTGCATTTTTCCATATCACGGCCCCCATAGCGTCCTTTGCGTCTTGAGCGCAGCGGGCGGTTCTCCCCTTCTTGTTCTTTTCTTTTTTCCCTGACCTTTCCCCCCTCTGATCCCTTCTATCTTCTTGTTCTTATCTTTTCCCCGATCCCCGATCCCCGATCCCCGACACCTGCCCTTAACTTTTTGCTTGACTTTGTTTTATTTAGAAGACATTATACGCATTATCATCAGAATAGTTTAATATATGAAACACTGAGGTCCAAAAAGAATGCTTTTTCTCCTCGGCAACGCCATTCGGGAAGCAAGAAGGCAACAAAAGTTGACCCAATCCGCGCTGGCAAAGGCCACCGGAATCGGCCGCTCCACCTTGAGCCAGATCGAAAACGGGTCCGTCTCGGAAATCGGCATCCGAAAAATCATCAGGCTGCTTGATTATCTCGGGCTTGAGTTGATCACGCGTCCCCGGGGCGCCCCGCCGACCCTGGAAGAATTGCGGCAGGAAGGAAACCGCTGAAATGCCGGAACCGTCTCCCACGTCCAGGCTCACGGTCTGGATCGAAAACACCCCCGCAGGAATCCTAGAGGGCCCCGATCCCTACGTATTCGCCTACCGCCCGGATCTTGCCGCCTCCCTGGCCGTTTCGCTCACCATGCCCGTGCGCCTGCAAAGCTGGACGGACCGGGCGCTGCATCCGATTTTCCAGATGAATCTGCCCGAGGGCGCCATGCTCATCGCCATCCGCCAAGCCATCGCCAAGATTGCCCGCACGGACGATCTGTCGCTCCTGCAAATCCTGGGAGGCAACCAGACCGGCCGCAACCGCTTCACATCCGCCGATCCAAAACCGCCCCAGCCCCCCCCTCCCCCCGAAGCGCTCGACGACATCCTGAAATACCCGGACACGCAAGAGCTGTTCCGCGATCTCATGGACCGCTATCTTCTGCAATCGGGCATCTCCGGCGTACAACCCAAGGTGATGATCGACGCGCGCGACCGGACAACGCTCCGGTCTTTTTCGTATATCGTCAAATCCTGGGACAGCGACTATCCGGATCTGGCGGCCAACGAATACTTCTGCATGACTGCAGTCAAGCGATCCGGGCTGCCCACGCCGGAATTTTACCTTTCCGAAGACGGACGTCTTTTTGTGATGAAGCGGTTCGACCTGGCCGCAGATGGAAGGAATCTGGGCTTTGAAGACATGTGCGTCCTGCAGGGAGCCGGTACGGATGGTAAATACGACAGCACCTGTGAACGGGTCGTCAAATCGATCAACAGTTTTGTTTCCCCGCAGCACCGGGGAGCGGCCAGGGAAATCTTTTTCCAATCCCTGCTTCTTTCCGTCGCCCTCAGAAACGGGGATGGGCACCTGAAAAACTACGGCGTCATTTACGATGATCCGCTCAGCAACGATATCCGGCTGGCGCCGGTCTACGATGTCGTCACGACCACGGCTTACATTCCCCGGGACATCCCGGCCCTTTCCCTCGGCGGATCAAAGAAGTGGTGGAACGCAGCGGCCTTGCGCGCTTTCGGCGTTGCGCACTGCGGCCTGTCTCAAGGAAAAATCGGCAGGATCTTCACTGCGGTGACGGCCGCCGTGATACAAACCCTGGGAGATGTCAGGCATTATGCCGGCGAACACCCATCCTTCCGGGACACGGCCGCCAGAATGGGGGCGGAATGGCAAAAGGGCTTGGAAACCTTAATGGATTGAGGACGGAACTGAAACCATACTAAACAAAACCAAAGACCGATTTACCGCAAAGACGTAAAGGACGCAAAGGTTAAGAGCATGCAGCCTTTCGCAGAGCGAAAAGCTGCATGCTGCATCGCCTCCGGCGAGTTTGGCACCGGCTGCCTATGGGTATGTTCTGCCCGAAGGGTGTGCTGATTTTCCTGATCGATCGTTCCGATCAGGAAAAGGGTTCTAAACTTTGCGGCCTTTGCGTCTTGAGTGCAGCGGGCGGTTCAATCGAGTAAGTTGATAGCATCGCTCGAAACGACCAGGACAGGTCTGTATCCGGCTGGCTCCCTGCCTTGTGTCGGATTCAGATTTGCAAAATAGATCTGACCGCGGTTAATCATTCTTTAAGCCATCCGCTTCCGCAATAGCAAATTCTTTTGATAGCAGGGACTTGGGCTCCCTGAAATCTTTGAAGGCAGAAAGCTGACAAAGCTCAAGAATAATTCTTAACATGTAATCAACTAATGATTACAATGCGCAAGTGTTCACCGTATCAATCAAGAAAAAGACTCTCAAGCTGGCTGAAAAAATGCCAAGTGCGGTGCAGGAAGGCTTGGTGGCATTACTCGAAGATCTGCGGGAGAAAGGACCCATCCAGCCGGGGTGGCCAAATTATGGAAAACTCGGCAGGGAGCGGTATCATTGCCATCTGGCAAGAAAATGGGTAGCGTGTGGGTATTGTGAAGATAACTCATTAAGTGATTATGTCCCAAAAACGTGAGAAAAATTTACGTTTTTGGTTTGCGCAATGATTGAGAATTAAACTTATCGGCGCAAGGCTAAAGGCGAAGGGCTAAGGGAAAAAACAAGGCAATCCGGCCTTTCGCCTTTCGCC
>JAUYIZ010000271.1 GCA_030688615.1 Desulfobacterales bacterium
CAGGCGCAATATGCAAGAGTTGTAACCTTAAGCCTCGTCTGAGAAACCGCGTTTCTTATGGCGATGAATCCAGCTCCGCTGGCGGCGGTGCTGAAACCTGACACCTGAAACCTCTTTCACCAACGACTGCGATTTACACCCTTACAACACGTTATAATGGAGCATGCTATGAAAATTCCCGGTTTCTGCACGCTGCCTGCCGGATTAAAAAAATCGCCGGCAAAAAGACGGCCCCCAATCCTGTCCTTTTTATTTCTATGGGCTGTTTACTTAACATTGAGTTCAGCCCCGGAAATATATGCCCTGGAAAACACGGCCGGGACGTCAAAGGTTTTGTTTAAAACCCTGGACAACGGCATGACGGTTGCGGTGCGCGAAAACCATGCTCTGCCCCTGGTGGCGGTCTACGCCTTTATAAAAAACACCGGCGGGATCAACGAGGGCGCATACCTGGGCAGCGGGATATCACATTTCCTGGAGCATCTGGTTTCAAACGGCCGCACCACCAAACAGGCCGGATCGGGACCCGGCGTCATTTCGGGGTTCCGGGTCCCGGAATCCGCCTACACGTCAAACAACCTCACCAGTTTTCATATGACGGTCCTGCCCCGGCGGTTTAACGCGGCCGTGGACCTGATATCCGGCTGGATCATGAATTGCGCGCTGGATCCCGGGGAGTTCGCCAATGAAAAAAAGGTGGCGCTCAAGGAAATCGACATGGACGAGGAAGACCCGGACACCGTGCTCTATAACGCTTTTATGGAGCAAATGTTCCGGGTGCATTACCGGCGCTATCCGGTGCTGGGGTACCGGGAAAATTTAGAGAAGCTGACCAGGCAAGACCTTCTGAATTTTTACAGGGAAAAGTATACGCCTGACAATGTTGTTTTTGTCGTGGTCGGCGACATCGCCGCAGAAGAGGCCTTTTCAAAAATAAAAGATGCCTTCAAGAATTTCAAAAGAAGGCCTGCGATCCATACGCCCATACCGGATGAGCCCCCTCAGGTTTCAATGCGGTACTTTGAAAAATCAATGCCGGTGGAAGTTGCCAGAATCATCATGGGCTACCATACCGTGGGTCTTTTGCATGAAGACGTTTATCCGCTCGATATCCTGGCATACATCCTCGGCCAGGGGCGCAGCGCGCGCCTTCTGAAAGAGATCGTGTACCGGCAAAAGCTTGCAACGGATGTTTCCGTTTACTCGGAAACCCCTTTCAATGGTGCGGGTTCTTTTGTGATGACGGCCGATCTTGCCGAAGGGACCGCCGCGGAAAAGGGCACCGAAGCGCTGATAGCGGTTTTAGAAGAGGTAAAAAAAGACCCTGTGGCCGCAGAGGAGCTGGCACGGGCCAAGGCCCGGAAAATATCTGACTTCATCTACAGCAACCAGGATGTCCAGGATCAGGCCGAGGTTATGGGAGAGGACATCATCGGCACCGGCGACCCGGAATTCAGCCGGCGGTATGTAAAAAAAATCCAGGAGGTTACCAGAGAGGATATCCACAGGGTGGCCCGCAGGTACTTTCACCGTGACAACCTGACGGTGGGCGTCCTTCGTTCTTCGGAGACCGCAACCGTTCCAGGCACCCTGAAGAACCCGGCTCCCGGGAGGCTGAAGACGGAAATGATTAAAATCGACAACGGGATCAGGCTGCTGGTTCAGGAGAACAGGACACATCCCTCCGTGGCCATACGGGCCTATTTCCAGGGAGGGCTGAGATTTTCCACCCGGGAAAAAGCAGGCATATTTCCGCTGCTTTCCAATATGCTTTTACGGGGAACAAAAAATCGCAGCGCGGAAAACCTGGCGGCGGAAATAGAAGACCTGGGCGGAAAAATCTCCGTCACCTCCGGGGACGACTCGTTCGGAATAAACCTTGATCTTGTCAGCGGCAGCGAAGAAAAAGGGATTAAGATCCTGGCGGATATCATTCTCCAGCCCGCATTCAGCCCGGAAGAACTGGATAATGAAAGGTCGATTCTCAAGGAAAAAATCAAGCGGCGCGAAGACAACTGGGTGTCGGAGGTTTACGACTTCTTGCGCGCCGAATTTTTCCAAAAACACCCCTACGGCTTTCCCCCCGAGGGAACGGTGGATACGGTGGACAAACTTTCCCTGGCCGACCTTCGGGACACCTACGCGCAGTTCTGCATTGCGGGCAATCTTGTCATCGCGGTGTTCGGCGATATAGACTCAAAGAAAGTGGCCCGGATAATCACGGAAGCGTTCTCGGCGATGGCCGCCAAAGATTTTCGGGTCAAACCTCCCGCACGGGAAAGCCCTCCGGTGGAAAACCGCCGCTTTTCCAAAGCGGTTAAAAAGAAACAGGTCGCCTTCAGCCTCGGCTATAAGGGCGCGGATATCACGAGCCCGGACCGCTACAGCCTTGATGTCATCAGCGCGCTGGTATCCGGCAAAAGCGCCCACGGCGGATGGCTCTATACTGCCCTGCGGGGCGGGAAAATGTCATATGTATATTATATCCAGGCGAAAAATCAGGTGGAGGTTGACCCCGGTTTTTTTTACGTGATCACCCAGTTCAGCCCGGAGCACAAAGACAGGGTAACTGAAATCATCAGCGGCGTTTTCAACCGGCTCCGGTCAGCCGATATAAAGGGCGAAGAACTTGAGGCCGCCAAGGAGATATGTATCACCGAGCATCGTATTAAATTTCAATCGAACGGAAATCGGGCGAACCGGGACCTTCATAACGAACTTTACGGGCAGGGGTTCGATTTTGACAAGACCTATGAAGAGAGCATCCTGAAAGTGTCGGCCGGGGACATCCAAAAGGCGGTGAAGAAATATTTTACCGGCCCGCAGATCGAGGTCTGGACCCATCCGGAAGTTCAGTGATGTCCATTTCCAGATGGAAGGTTTGGGTCATTAAATATTGGAATTTGAGATTTATATGAAAATGACCATTTTCATGCTTCGTTGTTTGGAATTTGGTGCTTGGAATTTTTAATTTTAGACCCCAAACGCCATGGCAGAGCCTTCTGTCTCTGACCTGGCCCAGGGGACCAGGTTTCCATGTTTGAATCAGCCGCTCCCCTTTACGGGATTTCTTTTCGAATTGTTTTTCACCGTAAAGTACAGTATAAAAAAGAATGCCCTTTGTCATTCAACGGAAAAATACCGATCAAATACGGGTGGGCAATGTTACGGTGGGCGGCATGGCCCCGATTTCGGTCCAGTCCATGACCAACACGCCAACCCACGACGTCAAGGCCACCGTCTGCCAGATACACCGCCTGGAACAGGCCGGATGCGAGATTGTCAGGGTCGCGGTACCGGATGAAAAGGCCGCCCGGGCGCTTGCTTTAATAAAAAAAAGCATCTCAATCCCTCTGATTGCAGACGTTCATTTTGATCACCGTCTGGCCATCGCAGCCGGCAGGTCCGGAGCGGACGGGCTCAGAATAAACCCGGGCAACATCGGGACGCATCGGCAGGTCAAGGCCGTCGTTGACTGCGCCAGGCAGCAGAACATTTCCATCCGGATCGGCGTGAATTCAGGGTCTCTGGAAAAAGACCTGCTGAAAAAGTACCACGGTGTCACGCCGGAGGCTATGGTCGAAAGTGCCCTGCGGCACATCGACCTGATCCGATCCATGGATTTTCATTCCCTCAAGGTTTCCATTAAGGCCTCGGACGTCTATCGTACGGTGGCAGCCTACCGGCTTCTATCGGCCCGGACCCGCCTGCCCCTGCATGTGGGGGTCACGGAAGCCGGCACCATCTTTTCCGGCATCGTCAAATCGGCCCTTGGCATCGGACTGCTTCTGGCAGAGGGTATCGGAGACACCCTCCGGGTGTCCCTGACCCGTGATCCGGTCGAGGAGGTGCGGGTGGCCTATGAAATCCTCAGGGCCCTTGACATCCGCCGCCGGGGCCCTGAGATCATTTCCTGTCCCACTTGCGGCAGGTGCAACATCGATCTTGTCGGTATCGTCGATCATGTTGAAAAGGCCCTGCTGTCAAAAAAAACGCCGATTAAAATCGCAATCATGGGTTGTGTGGTCAACGGGCCCGGGGAAGCCCGGGAGGCGGATATCGGGATTGCCGGGGGCGACGGGACCGGAATACTTTTTAAAAAGGGCAAGGTCATTGAAAAATTTCCCCAGGAAAAACTGGTTCAAGTGCTGCTCGAGGCGGTGGATAAGTTTGAAGGCGAGGAGCCGCCGCCGGAATTAAATGAAAAGGATTAAAGGAATTCCCATGGCAAAACAGATACAGACAGCCATAACGCCCACCCGGGCTCAAGACTATACCGAATGGTACCAACAGGTGGTCAAAGCGTCGGAAATGGCCGAAAGGTCCCCGGTGAGGGGATGCATGGTCATCAAACCCTGGGGGTACGCGGTCTGGGAAAATATTGTGCGCACCCTCGACGAAATGTTCAAGCAGGTGGGGGTCAAAAACGCTTACTTTCCCCTGTTTATTCCCCTTTCTTTCCTGGAAAAAGAAGCCCAGCATGTGGAAGGGTTTGCCAAAGAGTGCGCGGTGGTCACGCACCATCGCCTCGAAAAGAGGGCAGACGGCTCCCTGGCGCCCGCGGGTCTGCTCCAGGAACCGCTGATTGTGCGGCCCACTTCCGAGACGATTATCGGAGATTCCTTTTCAAAATGGGTCAGCAGTTATCGAGATCTTCCGGTCTTGATCAATCAGTGGGCCAATGTGGTCCGATGGGAGATGCGCACCCGGCTTTTTTTAAGAACCAGCGAGTTTTTATGGCAGGAAGGTCACACCGCCCATGCCACCCGGCAGGAGGCCGAGCAGCGGACCCGGATGATGCTGGATGTCTATACCCGGCTGGCCGAAGAATACCTTGCCGTGCCGGTAATCAGAGGGAAAAAATCGCCTGCCGAGAGATTTCCCGGCGCCGTCGATACCTTGAGCATCGAAGCGCTGATGCAGGATCGAAAATCCCTTCAGGCCGGCACTTCCCACTTTCTGGGACAAAACTTTGCCAGGGCGTCCGAGATCAAATTCCAGTCTGCCGATGAAACAGAAGAATATGCCTGGACCACCTCCTGGGGGGTATCCACACGCCTCATCGGCGGCTTGATCATGACCCATGGAGATGATGACGGCGTCATTCTGCCTCCCAAAGTAGCCTCGGCGCACGTGGTGCTCATGCCGATTATCAGAAAGCCGGATGACAAACCCGGTGTGATGGCGTTCGTTGATGGTCTGGCAAGCGCCCTGAGAGAAAAACATTACGGTTCTCAACGGATTCTGGTAGAAATTGACGCCCGGGAAATCGGCGGCGCCAGGGGATGGGAATGGATTAAAAAAGGAATCCCCCTGCGGGTGGAGATCGGTCTGCGGGATATTGCCGACGATTCGGTCTCTGTGGCCCGAAGGGACCGGGCGCCGAATCAGAAAGAATCCATAAAAAAGAATCGATTTATCTCCGATATCACCCGCATGCTGGATGAAATCCAGCAAAATCTCTTCGAGCGGGCCCTGTCTTTCCGAACAGAGCACACGCATCAGATCGATGAACCCGGTGCGTTCCATGATTTTTTTTCCCCGGCCAATCAGGAAAAACCGGAAATCCACGGCGGATTTGCGCTTTCCTGCTGGTGCGGCTCCGCCCTATGCGAGTCAAAGATCAAGGAAGAGCTCACCGTGACGATCCGTTGCATCCCGCTGGAAGATGACGGTAAAAGGGGAAAATGTATTTGTTGCGGCAAGCCGGAAAGCCTCCGGGTATTTTTTGCCAAAGCCTACTGACCGCTTGGCCGCGATCCATGAAAACTTTTTCGAGCTGATCGAAATGCGATAGAATGATCCGAATCAACGATATTCTCGACAAGATTCTCGTGTACAATCCTGACGCCGAGCTGGATGTTGTCGAACGCGCCTATATTTACTCCGCCCAGGTTCACGCCGGGCAAATGCGCCTTTCCGGCGAACCGTACCTGTCTCATCCCCTGGAGGTTGCCGGTATTCTGGTGGACATGAAGCTGGATGTCGTCAGCGTGGCCGCCGGCCTGCTGCACGACGTGATCGAAGACACCCATGCCACGGCCGAGCAACTTCAGGAAATGTTCGGGCAGGAAGTGTGCAATATCGTGTCGGGCGTAACCAAATTGAGCGAGCTTTCCTTTAAAAGTTCCCAGGCGCGCCAGGCCGAAAGCATCCGGAAAATGATCCTTGCCATGGCCGATGACATCCGGGTCATATTGATTAAACTGGCCGACCGGCTCCACAACATGCGAACCCTGCAGTTTCACAAAGAGCAAAGGAGGATGGAAATCGCCAGGGAGACGCTGGATATATATGCGCCCATATCCGCCCGCCTCGGCATTTATTGGATAAAATATGAACTGGAAAATACCGCCTTTTTTAATCTTTACCCCGAGGCCTTTTTAACCATTAAAACCCTCACCGCCAAGGAAAAGTCCGAACGGGAGAAATATATCGAGACCGTAAAAACCCTCATAAAAAACAAGATGAATGAAAGCAATCTGGAATGCACGGTTTTAGGCCGGTATAAAACTTTTTACAGCATCTATATGAAGATGCAGACCCAGAACCTTTCATTCGACGAGATTTACGACATCATCGCCTTCAGGATCATTATAGACTCCATTTCAAAATGCTACGAGGCGTTAGGGTTGATTCATGCCTTGTGGAAACCCATATCCGGCAAGTTCAAGGACTATATCGGCTTTCCGAAACCGAATATGTACCAGTCCCTGCACACTACGGTTGTCGGTCCCTCTGGCGAGCACATCGAGATACAGATCCGCACCTGGGAGATGGACCAAATCGCAAAATCCGGTATTGCCGCCCACTGGAGCTACAAAGAAGGTAAACGCATCGATGAAGACATCAGTAAAATTTACGGCTGGATTCAAAATCTGGTGGAAAATCAGGCCTCGGTCAGGGACCCGGATGAATTTCTTGAAAATGTGCGCATAGATCTTTTCCCGGACGATGTCTATGTTTTTACCCCTCGCGGCGAAATCAAAGCGCTGCCCAAAGGCGCCACCCCGATTGATTTTGCCTACATGATCCATTCGGAAGTGGGGGACCAGTGCACCGGCGCCAAGGTGAACGGGCGGATGGTTCCCCTTCAATATCAATTAAATGTCGGGGATTCTGTCGAAATAATCACCACCAAAGGCCACCATCCCAGCAAGGATTGGCTCAATTTCGTCAAAACCGTCAAGGCGCGCTCAAAGCTCCGGCAATGGATCAAGTCTGAAGAAAAAGACCGCAGCCTTTCCCTGGGGCGTGAGATGTGCGAAAAAGCGTTCCGCAAACAGAATCTGAATTTTAACACGGCCTTGAAATCAGAGGATATGGATGCCGTTGTCGAGCATTTCGGATTTAAAACGGTAAGCGATCTCATCATCAGCGTCGGGTACGGCAAAATTACACCGCTGCAGATTGTGAGAAAATTCCTGCCGAAACCGGTGGAAGAAGGCAGATCCCTGTTGGATAAAATTATCGGCCGGGTGCGCCGCAAAAAGCCCAAGGGGGGCGTCACCGTGAAAGGGGTGGATGACATTCTGATCCGCTTCGGCAACTGCTGTCAACCGCTTCCCGGGGATGCGATTACCGGTTATATCACTCTCGGCCATGGCGTTACCGTTCACCGGACCAGCTGTATCAATGCCTTGCAGATGAACCCGGAAAGGCAAATTGATGTGGAGTGGCATGCCGAGGTCCAGGACACGTACCCGGTAAAAATACGTATCCGTTCCCTTGACAGGGTCGGACTGCTGGCCGATGTTACGGCAATTATCAGCAAGAGCGGCGCCAATATACTCAGTGCAAACACAGAAACCCGGGAAAACAAGGTCGTTTACACTTTTTTCTGCATAGACGTCAACGATACAGCCCATCTAAAAAGAGTTCTGGCGGAAATCAAAAAAGTCAAACAGGTGCAGGAAGCCAAGAGAATCGACGATTAGGGGAGTTTACGGATGTGTTGCCCTTTTTTCAACTCTTCAAGGTTCCTCGCGCCGCAGGAAAACATCGCAATCTTAAATTCCTGAATGATCTGCCGGATTTTATCCTTTACCGCCCCGGATGACTTTGCGGCCGGCCCAACCAGGGGCAGCGCCATTCCGGCGTAACTGGCGCCCAGGGCAATGGCTTTGGCCATCTCAATCCCGCTGCGAATCCCGCCGCTGGCAATCAGGGGCAGGCCTTCAACCACCGCGCGAACCGCGACCAGGGATTCGGCCGTGGGTATGCCCCAGTCATCGAAGGCCGGATCGGCGGCATCCGGCCGGTCGCCCTGTAGAT
>JAUYIZ010000278.1 GCA_030688615.1 Desulfobacterales bacterium
GGGATGAAGATCGTTTTTTCTGCTTTGGCAAGGTAAAGGGGGGCGTAATGACGGTCCGCTTTACTGACAGGGAAGGCATAATCCGGATCATTGGGGCAGGCTACGAGACCTTTGAAAAAGGCTCAATTTCGTTCAAGTTTAAGGATGGCGAAAAATTTAACCGCAGGAATACATTAAGTATTTTGAGGATTAAATTTTGAGCCAGACGCCGAAATTGGGCGAAAGGGAGTGTTTTTCAAAGGTCTCGCTACTGGAGAAAGGGGAAGAAGATTTATGACAAAGAAAATCACCTATACCGATGAACCTATGAATACAGGAAAGATCGTTAAAGACTTGCTGCCCGGCCCGGAGAGTTTAACATTCCGCAAGCAACGGGTATTGACATTGCGGCTCGACGAACCAACCATGGCTGAACTCAAAGAAATTGCGGATAATAAAGGTCTTGGCATGTCCACACTTGTCAGAATGTGGGTGAGGGAGCGGCTTGCCGGTAACACCTCAATGTAGGCTGTCCTCTGCCCCCTGTCCCTCTATTTACGCATTAGCTGCGAAATCGAACACCGGCACTTCAATTTTTCTTGCGGGTTTGAATTCATTATTGGCATAGCGCAAGAGTTCATCAGTAACTTCAGGAGAATACATCTTTTCCCCGCACCTTTTGCAAAGCTCGGCAGGAACATTTTCGATAATGAGATGCTTCTCGTCTTCCTCGTATGTAAAGGTGACCTCGCTTTTCACCACATCGCCTCCACAGAATACACACTTCATGACATTCACCTATTGCTCCTGTGATGATAGTACTCTCGACCTCTTGACGGGTCACGTTTCTTTTGATCATTCGCTTCACTGAATGATCGGAAAAACTGTACTTCCCTTCCCTTACTCTATTATGAATCTCTTCAATTGTCATTCGTTTTTTTTACTCAGCCCTCTGCCCCCCGCCCCCATCTGTTTTCCAAGAAACTCCAGAGCGGCAGCAGGCGGATAGGGCGTTCGACGCCTTGCCAGGCAAAGGTCTCCGTCCGGTCGATGCGCTCGTTCAGCAGCAGCAACTCGTCGCAGTGCAATTCCTGCGAAGCCTTGACCAGCGCCCGCATTTCCCGCTTCAGGGTCTTCGGGTCCGAAATGTCGAAGCAGACCTGGATCAATCTCGCTACCTGCAGGCCCTCCTTGACGACAAAATCCACTTCCTCATGCTGCGGGCTCTGCCAGTAAAACAGGGAAATCCACCCGGAGATCTCCTCTTTTTTCAGCGCCACGGCCACGAGATTTTCATAGAGCGCCCCCCGGTCCGCACTGAACCGGCAGCCCGCCGCTGCCGCCAGCCCATTATCGGTGCAGTAGATTTTTCGGTTACGCCCTGCCTGCTCCTTCACCTTGAAGGAAAAGCGCGGAATCGAAAAAACAAGGTAGGCTTCCTGAAGATAGCGGATATATTTATCGACGGTATGAACGCTGCGGCACTTCGTCACCACGGCGACGGCATTCAACGAATACTCCCGGGCGATGTTCGACATCAGATAAAGCGTCAGGTCTTCGATCCCCTGAACCGACCGGATTCTGAACCGTTTGACGATGTCCTTGTACAGGGTGGATTGCAGCAGAGTGCGCAGGTAGTCGCGCCGGTCGATCTGCTTGAGCAGCGGCTCCGGATAGCCGCCCTGCTCCGCATAGACAGAAAGCGCGGCCATTTTCTCCACCGCCGTCCGCTCGACAGTCTCATCGCCCGACGCCGCCAGAAATTCGCTGAAAGAAAAGGGAAACAGCACATGCGCGCTATGACGACCAGTCAGATGCGTGGCCAGCTCCGAACTGAGCAGATTGGCGTTACTGCCGGTGATCAGAAGCCGGAAACCCTGCCTCTGCAAACGATTGACAAACAGCTCCCAACGGGGAAGATTCTGAATCTCGTCAAACAGCAGGCAGCGCGGATTTCCGTAAACCGCGTTTACAGCCCCGATGATCTCATCGTAATCTCCGACCGCGGCCAACCGTTCATCATCGAAGTTGACATAGCCGTATGAACCGGTCTGTTGAATAAGGTGCACAGCATAAAATGATTTCCCCGCGCGCCTGGGACCGGTGATGACCTTGATCAGATCATCGCCCGGCTCCCAGGAAACCAATACCTTCCGTTCGACATACCTTTCCTGCGGTCGCTCCTCCAACTCTCTTTTTTGAACAAGAACGATATCCTTCAGCACACACCACCTCATAATGCACAAAATATTTAATTTTTGTGCATTATGAGCAGCATACTACACAATGTCAAGTAAAAAATACCATTGGGGATCTCAAGGCCGTACTTCCGGGGGCGGGCTTTTCCTCAGCACATTTTTTATGGCCTTATCCCCTTATGAACGTCTCCTGTTTCTCAAACCGGCGGCAGCCCCTAAAAAACCCCGTATGCTGATGTTCACCGCCTCTTTATTATTTTATTGACTTTTAATTTACCATATGGCATCATGTACCCTATGCAAGCAAGGCTCATCTATCGAGAAAGATACGTGATTATGTCCCAAAAACGTGAGAAAAATTTACGTTTTTGGTTTGCGCAATGATTGAGAATTAAACTTATCGGCGCAAGGCTAAAGGCGAAGGGCTAAGGGAAAAAACAAGGCAATCCGGCCTTTCGCCTTTCGCCCTTAGCTTTTCCCTTAACACTTTTCAGTTGTTAATCTTGATGGTCTCGTAAAAAGTACCAGAAGCCGTCACTCCCGCGAAAGCGGTAGTCCAGAACATCTTGAAATAACTGGATAGCGCTAAAGCTTCACTTCGTGCCCCGCCTTCGCGGGAATGACAAAAAAAGACGATTTTTGACTTTTTACGATTTCATCAAAATTGGCTTGACATTTATACTATTTCGGATTATATTACGAAATAAGTTTAATATTTCGGAAACAATTGAAGATTCTCGGCCGCAAGCGGCGGAGAATCTTCGACCGTAAGGAATTCTGTCATTTTTTTGATTCGCTCGCTAACCCCGCGGCAAGCCACGGGGAATGCGCTCGCTGTTGCGGTTCACTAATGGAAAAAATCAATAGAATATTGAAGATCGATCTTCCACCGCGGCAATCTGCTATTTTGTGGGGACCGAGGAAGACGGGAAAATCAACTTATCTGAAAGAAAGATTTCCCGGAAGTCTCGTGTACGATTTTCTTAAAACCGATCTTTTTCTCGAATTCAACAAGCGGCCGTCCCTGCTAAGGGAGCAGTTATTGGCAAAGGATAATGAGGTATTCAAACATCCGGTGATTCTTGATGAAGTGCAGAAGGTGCCCCAAATTCTTGATGAGGTCCACTGGCTGATCGAAAATAAAGGTATCCGCTTTATCTTATGCGGGTCAAGCGCTCGAAAATTGAAAAGGGGAAAAGCCAATCTACTCGGAGGACGGGCATGGCGTTATGAAATGTTCCCTCTGACTTCGCCCGAGTTAGAGAATATGAATTTACTGAGAATCCTGAATCAGGGCTTGATCCCCATTCATTATCTTCAAAACAACTATAAAAAATCTTTAAACGCCTATACGACGGATTATTTGAAAGAAGAGGTTATTGATGAAGGCTTAACCCGGAATATTCCGGCCTTCTCCCGATTTTTTGACGCCATGGGTTATTCACATGGCGAGTTGACGAATTATTCCAATATAGCGCGTGAATGCGGCGTGGATTCCAAAACAGTCAAAGAATATTATCAGATCCTTGCAGATACGCTATTGGGGACCATGGTGGAGCCATTTAAACGGAGACAGGAACGCCAGGTCATCAGCCGTGCCGGCAAATTTTATTTATTTGACGTGGGTGTGGCCGGCGCCATCGTAAAGAGACAACTTAAAGAGGAAAAAGGCGAATTGTTCGGGAAAGCTTTTGAACATTTTATTTTTATGGAATTGGCAGCCTACAATTCCTATGAGGAGTTGGATATAAAAATAAATTTCTGGCGAACAAAATCAGGCCTTGAAGTCGATTTTGTTCTGGGCGGGGGAGAGGTGGCCCTGGAGATAAAGGGCACGAATCGGGTGGACAGCAGGGACTTGCGCTCCCTGAAATCTTTTATTGAAGAGTATTCCCCCCGCAGGGCTATTGTCGTGTGTAATGAGAAAGAAGAGAGGCTCCACGGGAAAATACGGATCAAGCCATGGAGAACCTTTTTAAAGGAATTATGGTCAGGAAATATCATCACCTAAATATCCGTTGTTCTTTCCCCCCGTCTCTTTCCAAACCGATCAGGCGCAAACCGGCCCTTAGCTTTTCCCTTTCAAATAACTAAATCATAACCATCTGTTCAGGAAAACCTTCTTGGGATCGTACAGTCTCTCTTTGGCCTCGCTGTCGATGCGGATGAGAATCTTCCGCTCCGCGTCCGGGCTCAGCCCCGCCTCGTGCAGGATCTTCGGAAAACGGATATAACAGTGCCAGGCGCCATTTTCAACGACCCGATATTCAATCCGAAAACCCTTATACTCCATGTCCCGGCAGGCCGTCTGCAAGAGCTCTTCGAACTGGGTGAACGTCAAACCGAAATTATCAAATATCTGATCTACCGTAAGCATCGTCCCGCCCACTTTTCCATCTTCTTCACCCGGAACGCCTGTAAATATCTAAAAAATTTATCTTTATCGATGGTCTTTTCCATCTGCTCTTCATTCAGGCGGATACTATCGAAATCATCCACCGTGTGGATCCGGGCCAGGTTGAGATAAAAGTAATCAAGCAGCGCCTTTTCCGGCTCCGCCAGGAGGTAGGGGCCGTGCTCCGTTTTCATCTCCACGTAACCCCAGAAAAGGTCGCTCTTCACATGCCGATAGATGAAGCGGCCCCAGGCGTTCTCAAAAGACCGGGTAATTCTGGCGGTGACGCTGGTATAAGCGTACACAATCTCCGGGATGAAGCCATATCGGGCCAGGGCGCTCTCGAGGCTCAGATA
>JAUYIZ010000281.1 GCA_030688615.1 Desulfobacterales bacterium
GGTATTTGTTTGTTATTTGGAATTTGATATTTGGAATTTCCACTAACTCAACTACTCCGTGAATGGATACAAAAAATTATTGGAAAACGGCGGTTTACCAACAACCGTGATTTACACCCTCTTCTGTGCCTGCGGCCAAATTACGAGCCCAGGCTGATGTCCGGGCCCTTCGGTGAATGCTCGTATTTAAAGATCGGCGCCAGCAGAATATCGGTGGGCGCATAATCGTCGGTCAACAGCAGCGGTTTTCTGCGCGCCAGATAATTTTGGAGTTCTTTTTCCGCTAAAGGGTATCCGGCCGGTTCCTCCTGGCCCCCATTGGTTACCACCCGCATATAATCTGAAAGATCCACGGGCTGATCCGAGGCCAGGATAATACGATCCGTCGAATTTATGGCAAAGCTGCCGTCGTCTTCTTTTTCCCAGTCCTCACTGACGCTGAAAAGGTAAACATGTTTAAACACCTGTTTAAGGGTATGAACAAAAGACGGGGTGTATTGACTGAACTCGTAATCATTCACATTCAGCAGGTAAATGCCCTCCTTTGTCATGTTCGATTTGACCAGCCGGCTGAATTCAAGGGTGCTCAGGTGAAAAGGGGTGGAATAGTCATTGAAGACATCCCCGACGACAATGTCATAGCGCTGCCCGTTTCCCCGTTTGATGAGGAAACTGCGGGCGTCCTGGTTGAAAGTCCTGATATCGGTCTGCAGCGGTAAGCCGAGCAGCTTCTGGGCGGTAAGGGTGACCGCCGGGTCGATCTCCACCACCTCGTTGAGACTGTCCGGGTATATCAGGTCCATGTACCGGGGCAGGCAATATCCGCCGCCACCCAGGTGAAGCACCCGCGGGGATGGATTTTCCCTTGCAAAGTATCTGATGACCTCGGCCAGCACTTTCAGATAATCATACACCAGAATTTCGGGTTTATCGGGAATGACATAACTTTGATCAAACTTGTCCAGGAACAATACCCTGACGGGCGCGCCTTGCAAAAAGTCCTGCTGTACCCGGATCGTGAAATAATTTGACTGCATGAAATACTTTTCCCGCCAGGATTCTTTGAACTGGAAAAGGACGGCATAGCTCAAGGCCATCACCAGGGCCAGCGGCAGCGTGAAGGCCTTTTTCGACAATATCCCCTCTTTGGCCGGCAGCTTCCAAAAAACCAGAATGATCATCCCCGCCAGAATTAAAATTGCCGTCAGCAGCCACACGATCGTGTGGGTGCCAAACCACAGTATCAAGAAAAATCCGGTCATGAAGGTGCCCAGAATAGCGCCGGCGGTCGAGAAAGCGTATATGGTGCCGACTACCCCGCCGGTATTTCCCAGATCGGCCAGGGTCAATTTAATGGCCATGGGGGAAACCATGCTCAGGAGCAGCGCCGGAAAAAAGAAGATCAGGGCTGTTTTAAAAGTAAAATCGAGCATCGGGGGCAGGTCGCTGAAAAGGCCGGCGGAAGTGACCATGCGGGTTGCCGGGAGAATACCTACGGTTAACAGAGCGCCGCAGAACAGTATCGCGGCCAAAACCGGGGGTGAGGGATACCTGTCCGCCATTTTGCCGCCGAGATAGTTTCCGATAGCCACCCCGGCCAGAATAACCCCGATGATGCTGGTCCAGGTATAGAGCGATACACCGATATGCGGCGCAAGAATTCTCGATGCAATCAGCTCGATGACCATTACACAGAAACTGCTGGTAAAGGCGATGAGGTTTGCCCGCCAGAGTATGGAAATGCGCGCCATTTTAACTCCCCCCTTGATTATTTCCGGAAGGTTTCAGGACATGTCCCGTATAATTTTTGCAAACTTCATACCATGCCGCTTCGATAATGGCAACATCTTGATATCCCGTTGTTATATAAAAATATTCCCCAAAATTAAGCAAGGCCGCTCATGGAAAAAGGAAAATTATGTCGCTGACTTGGGGCTGCGGTCGACATATATGTCGAACTTTTTTATTCGCTTCTCAAAGACCTGGCCCTCAGAGCCGGGTCAGAGATAGATGGCTCTGCCTTGGCATTTTGGGTCTAAAATTACAAATTCCAAGCACCCAATTACAAACAAATCTAAAATTCCAATATTCAATGACCCAAACCTTCCAGGACGAGACATCGTTTGGATTTTCCAATTTTGGTCATTGGAAATTGTTTGATATTTGTAATTTGGTATTTGTAATTTCAATCATACAATGAACTTCCAACCAAGCAAATCCCCTCCGGGGGGTAAGCCAAAGCCGGGCCTTCTGCAAAGGTCTCGTTGCGGTTTTACGGCAGATGACCTATGATGGCCCCCATGAAAAAAGATGTGCCGCCCCCAGGTAAACCCATGATGAGCGCCCAGTATTTTTTACACTTTGCGGTGATGGGTATTTTGCTGCCTTACTTCAATTTATACTGCTATCACTTGGGCTTCAGCGGGTTTCAAATCGGCCTCCTGTCATCCATAAAATCCACGGCCATGGTTTTATTCCCCCTGTTATGGGGGGGCCTGGCCGACCGTTTCCAGATGAGAAGAGCCCTGTACATCGGCTGCAATTTTTTAAGCGCGGGCATCTGGATTTTCTTTATCTTCACAACCGATTTCCGGGCCATGCTCCTGATAACGATTTTTCATGCTGTTTTTTATTCGCCGATTATTGCTTTTCTTGAAGCTTTTACCATGGATCTTCTGAAAAAGGAAAAAAATAGTTACGGCAGTATTCGTGCCTGGGGCTCCATCAGTTTCATTCTGGCCGTCTCGCTCACGGGAAAATTTATCGATATGCGGACCATTGAAATCATAGTTATGCTAACTTTTTTTGGGTCATTTTCAGCAGCGCTTGTATCCACCCAAATTCCCCGCGTCGTCCTGGTCAGCCCCAAAATGGATTTTTCCAGCAATGCCCGGCAGATCTTAAAAAAACGAACGCTTGTTTTCCTGACCAGCGGTTTTTTAATGCTGGTCAGCCACGGGACTTACTATGGCTTTTATTCCATCCACCTTGAAAAACTCGGATTTCCGAGCTCATTTATCGGCCTCACCTGGGCGATGGCATCTACCGCCGAAATTTTTGTAATGCTCAGATCCAAAAGCATATTGAAAACATTTTCCATCGAGAAAATCCTGTTTTTTTCCTTTCTGACGGCCGTATTCCGCTGGATGATCCTCTTCTGGGCGCAATCGGGCGTAATTATCCTCATCTCACAGATCACCCATGCCGCAACCTACGGAACTTTTCACATTGCCGGCATCATTTTCATGGATTCACAGGTGCCTGAAGGGGCCAAAACCTTAGGACAGGCGGTAAACAACGCGGTGACTTACGGGTTCGGATTGACGGTAGGCCTGCTGCTCAACGGGTATTTTTTTGAAATTCTGGGCGCTTCCGGCATGTTTCTCATCAGCGCCGGCTTTGCTTTGGCCGGCACGATAACATGGATAATTTTTCAGATGATGGGAAAATCAGGCATTTTGGCAGATCACCCTACCTGACCTGAAAGGGAGGGGAAAGCTGCTTTTTAGCCAATCAAAAGCAGATATCGCCAGCCGTGGGACCTATTTTGAGACCTGAGCAACCGTAAATCCGCGTTTCAGATCGGTATTTATCAGAAATGCCAATCTTGGCATTTCTGATAAATGGTTGTGAATTGTATTTTGATTGACAACAACTATCAGTAACGGTAAGGTATCTGATAAATTTGATACTGTGTTGACGAACCATACTTTGGCCCTAAAAAGGTGTTCCAATGGAAAAAGCAGACGATGTTTTTAACATCGATGAGCTGGCCGACTATCTCAAAATTCCCAAATCGACACTCTACAAACTGGTGCGGGAGGGAAAAATACCAGCCCAGAAGGTGGGGCGACACTGGCGGTTTCACAAAGAGTCCATCGTCCGCTGGCTCGGCAATCGACAAGAATCGGTGAAACCATGAATCTGGAATCGCCGCATGCGTCTACCCGCAAACATCGAAAAAGCTTTGTCCTTGCCTGCCGGCGCCCGGTTTTACCGCTGTGCGCTACAGGTTAATCCGTGGGCTTCTTCATAACAG
This sequence comes from Desulfobacterales bacterium, assembly GCA_030688615.1. GTDB lineage: Bacteria > Desulfobacterota > Desulfobacteria > Desulfobacterales > JAUYIZ01 > JAUYIZ01. Next base: position 4,040 of record JAUYIZ010000281.1, read on the forward strand.
CAGAAGGGAGGAAATTTGAAAAATATTTCATTTAGCGGCTTGCGTGTCCGGTTGCTGTGTGTCGTCCTTATCGTGATCCTGCCGATGGCGGGGCTGATAGTCCATCATGGCATTGAAATGAGAAAGGCGCAACGCTTCAGGTATTACGTCAAACAGAGAGTCTGGCAAGGAGCGCATCCATTTTATTTGAACAGACTATTTTGGAGGCGCGCCAGACTCTTCTCATGCTAGCGCAAATACCTCAATTACGTCAGCAAGATCCGGACGCAGCCAAAGAGGTCTTTGCCAGTCTGTTAAGTGAAACTCACAAATACGCTGGTTTTGGTGTTTCTAAACCGAATGGAGATGTAATTGCTTCGGCTCCTCCCATTGACCATGCGGTCAATTTTTCCGATCGTGCGTGGTTCCAGCGCGTTGTCCAAAGCCGCAGTTTTGTAATCGGCGAATATTTAGTTGGCCGGGTCAGCGGCAAACCCACCGTTGTTTTGGGCTATCCTGTGCTGGACCCGATGGGACAACTGACGGCGGTCCTTTCTGTGGGACTCGATCTGGAGCGCCTGCAAAAAATGCTTCTGGGAATTGACCTGCCTGATGGAGCTACTCTTACCGTTATTGACAGCGCCGGCACGATCCTGCTGCACCATCCTGATCCGGAGAAATTCGCCGGCAAAAAAATGCCTGAACATCCCCTTATTAAGGCCATGTTAACCCAAAAACAGGGAGCGCAAAAGATGGATGGCCTGGAAGGGACGTCCCGCCTTTACGGGTACATAACGGTGGGCAGCGGGGTTGAGACCCTCCACGTATGCGTCGGCATCCCGGAACAACTCGCATATGCAGATGTTAAACGGCAGATGGCGCGCAACCTTACAGGGTTTGGCGCGGTGTCGGCGCTGGCGCTGGTGGGCGCCTGGTTATTTGGGGGGCTATTGATTGTATCCCCGGTAAGAAAGCTGATAGACGCAACGCATCGCGTGGCCGCGGGAGACCTGACAGCCCGCACGGGCCTGATCCATGCCAGGGGTGAGATCGGTGTATTGGCTTTACAGTTTGACCAAATGGCGGAATCGCTCCAGCATCGCGAGGTGGAACGCAGCCGGGCGCAGGAGACGCTGCAGGAGAGTGAAAAGCAATATAGACAACTATATGCTCTAAGTGAGCAACAAAACCAAGTCCTCAGCGCTTTATTTGCAATTTCGCAAGCCGTAAACCAGTCCCTGGACCTTGACCAGTTTCTAAATGATGCGCTTGAGAAAATCATGGCGCTGTTCAAGTGTCATTCCACCCATATCCGGATTTTAGACGAGCAAACACAAGAACTGGCAGTTTTTGCACAGAAAGGACTCACCCCTGCGGCTTTTAAAATGTTAACCCAACGGTTGAAAATAGGAGGAAGTATTGTCGACTTATCCATAAAATCCGGCAGGGTTGAAATCGTTGAAGACATAACAACCGATCCCCGGACAGCAGGCAGAATGGAATATGCACAAATCACGGGCATCCGCTCGATTGCCGTCCTGCCTCTCTATGCGCAGAATAAACTGTGCGGCACTATGAGCATCCGTTATCTTGAAGCGCGCATCTATAATGATGAAGAAATTAAGATCTTTACTTCCATTGGACACCTGCTCGGCGCCGCAATTGAAAATGCCAGATTGTATCAAGAGCAGGGAAAAACTATCAAACAGTTAAAAGATACGCAGCAGAGTTTACAACAATCCCAGAAGATGGAAGCCATCGGCACCCTGGCGGGCGGTGTGGCCCATGATTTCAATAATCTAATGACCATCATCATCGGAAACGCCGATCTGATTTTGATGGATCTTGACAAGCGCGACCCTGCGCGGGAGGGAATAGAGGCGATTAAAAAGGCGGGGCACAGCGCAGCATCTTTGACCCGGCAGCTTCTGGCCTTCAGCCGCAAAGATGTGATCCAGCCCGTGGCGCTGGATCTCAATCAGGTTCTTGAGGATTTGGCAAAGATGCTCAAACGCCTGATTAAAGAGAACATTGAATTTAAGATCATTCCGGCGCCGGCCTTGTTGCGCATAAAGATGGACCCCGGTCAGATGGAGCAGGTGGTCATAAACCTTACGGTCAATGCCGGGGACGCCATGCCCGGCGGAGGAATGTTAACCATTGCAACGGCGAACATGGATCTGGATGAAGACTTTTTTCAGGCGCGCGGCATTGAAGCGCAGCCCGGCCCTTATGTGATGCTGGCCGTAAGCGATACCGGCAGCGGGATGGACCCAAAAACGCAGGAACGTATCTTTGAGCCCTTTTTTACCACCAAGGAGATAGGCAAAGGCACGGGGCTGGGCCTGTCCACGGTATATGGCATTGTCAAGCAAAACAATGGCGTTATCTGGGTTCACAGCGCGCCCGGACAGGGCGCGACATTCAAGATCTATCTGCCCGCGGTCAAGGAGGCGGCGGCGCCGGAGGTAAAAGAACAAGTCGATGTGCGCCAACTTGGCGGTTCCGAGACTCTTTTAATTGTGGAAGACGACCATGCGCTCCGGAATCTTGCACGCCAAGTTCTGGAAAAGCATGGCTATCGTATCCTGACGGCCGAAAATGGCGAAGATGCCTTGAGGATAAGCAAAGCGCACGCGGGGCCGATTCATCTGATGCTCACCGATGTGGTGATGCCGAAGATGAGCGGCAAGGAGACGGCCGCACGGCTGCAACCCCTTTATCCCCGGATGAAGGTGCTCTATATGTCGGGCTACCCGCAAGAAATTATCGCTCCCAAAGGCGTTTTGGCATCAGGAGTGAACTTTATCAAAAAACCTTTTAGGCCGCAAGAGTTGGCGCAAAAGGTGCGAAAAGTTCTGGACCGGAAACCAGATTAAATCCGTTTAAGTATCTGAATAGACACTCTATCCTAACAGCTTAAATCTTAAAACTTAACACTTAAAACGTGATGAATTCGGCTTTTTACGAATTCATCATCATTGGGAGGCGCCATGAAGTTTCGATTTGAATCCTTAAAACTTCACCCTTATCTGATTGTCGTGTTCCTTCTTCTATCGCTGGCCGTATCCATCACGGGATTTTTCGCTTACCATAAGTATAGTAAAGCAATGAGAAGCATAAATCAGCAGCAACTTGCTGCCGTTGCCTACCTTAAGGTACAGCAGATCATCAGTTGGCGTAAAGAACGAACAGTGGATGCATTAAGCATTCAGAACCCTATAATTTCTCGCAGCATTCATCAGTTTCTCGAAAACCCGTCAATCGGGAACAGGCAGGAAATCCTGGCCTTGGTGGAATCGATTTACAGTGCTTACGATTATGAAAACATCATGCTTTTCGACGCACAGGATAAGCTAAGGATGTCTGCGAACAATAAGGGCTTACACGTAGAGAGGCCTTATGCTGTTTCTGCGGCTCAAATGATCGCGGCGCCGCAGATATATTTTTCCGACCTCCATAAGGCTGAGGATTCCGCTCATGTTGAACAGGATATATTTGTTCCTATCATGATTCCGAAAGGGCTTGAAACAGTTTTAGTGGGATACGTTCAGCTTCTTATGTATGCAGAGGATTTCCTCTTTCCCTTGCTCCAAACCTGGCCTACGCCCAGTCCCTCGGCCGAAACCCTCTTGATCCGCCGGGAGGGCAATCAAGTGGTGTTTCTGAACCCATTGCGCCACATCAAGGACACGGCATTAATAATGAGACGCCCTGTCGCAGAGGCAACGCTACCGGCCGCAATGGCGGCCGGCGGGAAAACGGGGATTGTGGAAGGACTTGATTACCGGGGCGTGCCGGTGCTTGCGGCATTGCGCCACGTCCCCGGTTTCAACTGGTTTCTGATTGCCAAGATTGATATGGCAGAGGTGTACGCCCCGATACGTCGCCTCGCACTAATAATCGCATTGATCTCGGTGGTGCTGGTCGTGTTGACGGCCACAAGCATCGCGCTGTTCTGGAACATACAGCAATCCGGCCTTTACCGCAGGCAATTGCAGCTGGAAAAAGAATATCAAACAATCCTGGAAACGGCAATTGATGGTTTCTGGATTGTGAATTCTTCGGATGGGGCCTTCATCGAGGTAAACGATGCCTACTGTGAAATGAGCGGTTACACCCGAGACGAATTATTGAAAATGCATGTTCCCGATATTGAGGCCATAGAAAGTCCCGAGGATGTAAAGCGTCAAATTACGAAGGCCCTCAGCGATGGTCAGGGGAGGTTTGAAACCCGGCAACGACGTAAAGATGGTTCATTAATGGACGTGGAAGTCAGCATAAAGTATGACAATATCCGGGGAGGTGTGTTTGTGGTTTTCGTTCGTGATATAACCGCAAGCAGGCAGGCGCAAGAAGAAATCCGGAAGCTCTCAAAGGCCGTGGAGCAGAGTCCCGTCACGGTCGTGATCACCGACAGGGAAGGCGCTATCGAATATGTCAACGAGCGATTCGTCACCGAAACGGGATATGAGAAAGAGGAGGTGATGGGACGCAATCCCCGCATACTGCAATCGGGGAAACTCGATCCGTTATTTTATAAAGATCTCTGGGATACCATCCTCGCGGGCCATATCTGGAAAGGTGAATTTCAGAATAAAAATAAAAAAGGGGCACTGTACTGGGAGAGCGCCTCCATATCCCCCATATTAGGCGAAGAGGGAAAAATAACGCACTTCGTGGCCCTGAAGGAAGACGTCACGGAACGCAGGCAGATCGAGGAAGAGCTGCATAAATTGTATCGGGCCGTGGAAGAGAGCAATGTCATGATCTTCATTACGGACCGGGACGGCACGATCGAGTATGTCAATCCCTGCTTTACAACGGTCTCCGGCTACACCCGGGAGGAGGCTCTCGGAAAGAATGCGAAAATCCTTATGTCTGATTATCATGCGAAAGAATTTTTCAAAGATCTCTGGGACACCATCCTGGGCGGCAGTGTGTGGCGCGGTGAATTCTGCAACCGCCAGAAAGACGGAAAGATCATCTGGCAGGATGCGTCCATAGCCCCGGTGCGATGTGCCGTGGGAGAGATCACCCACTTCGTAGCCATACAGGAGGACATCACGGAAAAAAAGCAGATACTAGAAGATCTGAGTATGGCAAGAGATTTAGCAGAAGCTGCCACCCGCGCCAAGAGCGAGTTTCTGGCCAACATGTCGCATGAACTGCGCACGCCCCTGAATGCAGTTATCGGTTTTTCCGAGGTCTTAAAAGAGCAGTATTTTGGCCCCTTAAACGAGAAGCAGGCTGAGTACGTAACTGATATTCTGGAAAGCGGCCGGCACCTGCTCAACCTGATCAATGATATCCTCGATCTGGCAAAGGTTGAAGCCGGCAAGATGGAACTGGAACTGTCTTTACTGATAATAAGCGACCTGTTGCAAAGCAGTCTGGTGATGATCAAAGAAAAGGCGCTGAGACACGCTATTCATCTAACCATGGATATTGCTGATGAACTGCAACAACTGGAGCTGCGGGCCGATGAACGCAAGACCAAACAGATCCTCTTCAACCTGCTTTCCAATGCGCTAAAATTCACACCGGACGGCGGCAGCGTGCGCCTGAGCGCACGGATTGTCGATTGTCGATTGTCGATTGATGATTTAAAAAAGAGTGAGAGTTCTACAGAAAAACAATCATCAATCATCAAACATCAATCATCAATCGAGATCAGCGTAGCTGATTCGGGTATCGGTATTGCGCCGGAGCACCAGGAGAAGATATTTGAAGCTTTTTATCAGGTTCAAAACCAGGCTACCGACAAGAGCGCCGGCACCGGTTTGGGGCTGCCCTTGACGCGGCGCCTTGCGGAGCTGCAAGGGGGACGAATCTGGCTGCAAAGCACGCAGAGCGGCATGGGAAGCACATTCAGTTTTACGCTGCCGCTGCGACCTGTTGTCGCCGAAGACGAGACGGCCCCTGCCGGATTGCCCGGCCAGCCTTCGATGGGAAGAAACGGAAGACCGGTTCTGCCTGTACTTGCAGCCGAAAAAGAGATCCTCGATTATCTGAGAAAGACGATCACTTTGAGTAAGAGCCAGAATATGGTGGTCACCCTTTGCGGCTTTCATGCAACGGACATACCCGTGCAACGCGCTCAATTAACCGAAGTAATAGAGAAGGCTAAACGGGCCGACGACGTGATGGGGCTGCTCGAAGGAGGCCAAGTGTGTTTGCTGCTTCATGGCATTGGTCGTGAGCAGGCACGGACGATATGCGAAAGGATCATGTCGCAATTTAAAAATAGGGTTGAAGGATTGGATATATCCTATACGTTGGCCGCGTTCCCTGAGGATGGCCAGTTGCCTGAGGTATTAGTGGAAAAGGTCAAAACAGAGGGGCAAGGTTAACGAGATATGGGGGGCAGGACATGGGAAAGGTCATTTTGATTGTGGAAGACGATCCAAGGAACCTGAAGCTGTTTCAGCGCATACTCCAGGTCGCAGGATATACAGCCTTAGAAGCGGTGGACGGGCAGCAGTGCCTTGAAGCGGTAAGGAGGCAGAGGCCCGATCTCATCCTGATGGACATCCAGATGCCCGTTATGGACGGCCTGGAGGCAACGAGAATCCTGAAATCCGATCCGGCCACGCAGGGCATACCGGTTATTGCCTTAACCGCCTTTGCCATGGCCGGCGACAGGGAGAATTTCATTCAGGCCGGCTGTGATGATTATATGGCCAAGCCCATTGACATCAAATCCTTTCTTGCAAAAGTGGCGGAATATGTCTAAAGGGACCCTGCGGCCTATACCCCGGCCGAATTTCAAGTCCTTGTCAGGAGGTGTCATAGCGCACAATGGAAAATAAACCGAAAATTCTTATGGTTGATGATGAAGAGCGGAATCTGCGCCTGATGGAAGCCCTGCTCATTCCTCTGGGATATGACTGTGTCATGGCCCGCGATGGGGTAGCGGCGCTGGCAAAAGCAAAGAGCGCCGCCCCTGATTTGATATTGCTCGATATCATGATGCCCGGGATGGATGGTTATGAGACGGCACGAAGATTAAAAGCAGATGAGGATACCCGCATCATCCCCATCGTCATGGTAACGGCATTACAGGAAGTGGCCGACAGGGTCAAGGCGCTCGAGGCCGGGGCCGACGATTTTTTAAGCAAACCCGTGGACAAGACCGAGGTGCGCGCGCGGGTCGCCTCACTGCTTAAGGTAAAGGCCTACAACGACCACATGCGAAACTACCAGAAGGAACTGGAGGCCGCGGTGGCCCAAAGAACGGCGCAACTGAGCACGGCCTTCGAAAAAATCAAGGTAGCTGCCCTCGATACGATTCGCCGCCTCTCGCATGCGGCGGAATATAAGGACGAAGACACGGGCGCCCATATCCTGCGCATGAGCAATTATGCGGCCAGCGTTGCCAGAAAGATGGGGCTTTCGGAAAAGACGGTGGAATATATCCTCTATGCGGCCCCCATGCATGACATCGGTAAAATAGGGGTCCCGGACAGAATCCTGCTGAAACCGGGGAAACTCGACCCTGATGAATGGGAAATCATGAAACAACATACCATCTTTGGCGCCAAGATCCTGGAAGGGTCGGATGCAGGGTTTATCCGGCTGGGTGAGATCGTTGCCCTCATGCATCACGAGAAATGGGACGGGACCGGTTACCCCAAAGGATTAAAGGGCAAGCAGATACCGCTGGTAGGACGGATTGTGGCCATCGCCGATGTCTTTGATGCCCTCACATCGCAACGGCCCTATAAGGAAGCCTTTTCCCTGGAGAAATCCTATGAAATTATCAGACAAGGCCGGGAAAATCACTTTGATCCTGATGTGGTGGATTCTTTTTTCGCCGCGGAAAAGGAAATTCTGGCCATCAAGGAAAAATTTAAGGACGGCGAAGAAAGCGCATTTCTTAAAATTGCCAAATCTTAGAGTGCGGGGCGCCTGCGGTTGAAATTCTCGCCCGCCTTGATCTTGCAAAAACTATCTCATTTATGGATGGGCAATAGCTTGTGCCGGACACGATAAAGTGCTCAATCACCAATAAACGAACCACCTCCCATAAAGTAAAGGAAATCAACCTCATCGTTTTCAGAAACCTGCGTGGTGTCATAGGCACTTTTTTCCACAAAGGCCCTGTTTAACTGGACAGACACCATTTCCGGCATCTCGATGCTGGTCAGTTTCAGCAAATCAGATATGTTCAACCCCCGTTGATCAAAGGTTTTTTCTTCTCCGTTGATGATAACTTTCATGTTCCCTCCTGTACGAATCGAAAACCTGTATATTCTATTCTTGTCTTCCATGCTGCCCGATGATATGATCCGTCTTATGTTTTCAAAAGATTGGGATCTGGACCAGTACAACCGCAGGGCCGCGCAGGTGATTCAAAAATTACAGACCGAAGGACTTGTAAAATACCTGTTCCCTTCCGAAGCGCGCGTTGCCCTGCCCTCATCTTCAAACATTGAAACAGCGGACCATGTATTGGTGGTTTGCTCCGGTTATCCGGAACATGCCGGCATCTGGTCTTATACCCTGCTGGAAAAAAGCATTAAAGAACCGGCATGGTTTGAAAAAACCAGCATGGAACCCTACTTCAGGGACCTGGCAGACAGCCCGATCGCATTGGTAGTGCTGAATCCCCACGCCGAAGAACTCAAGTTATTACCCGATGAATCTTTGGACATTTACCTGTCCCAGCTCCGGCAACTTTATGAGCACCTGTTTTTTTCAAGAAAAAAACAGGTGAAATTAGCATTGCTGGGATTTTCCATCGGCGCAGAAGTCATCCTGCGCTTTTTAAAAACCTATCCGCACTATGCGCCATACACGAAAGCCTTGATCTTTGTTGACCCTGTCCCTCCCCGGGTAGGCCGGAAACAGATGCCGCCGGAACTGTCGGAACTGGTAGACCATGCACGGTTTTACGGACTGGGAGACCCCCAGGGCAAGCCGGGTCAACTGGCAGATTTTACATCTAAACTTCTCGGTATCACGCCGGAAATCTTTCCCTGCGAGTATCACGGCGAGATGCCCAATCTAATCTGGCCCCGGCTGCGCACCCAACTGCCTGCTTTGTTTACCTGACGCTCCGAAACCTTTTACTAATGAAGTCATTAATATTTAGACAGGATCAACAGGATTTGTGTGGGATTTTTTTAAAAATATCTTGTCGATCCAGTTAATCCTGTCAAAAACTCCTTGCTTTTACGTCCAAACATTTTTGAGCTTATTAGTAAGGTCGAGACCTTTGCAACGGTCTCAGGTCCCTACCACCAGGATATCACCCGCTCACTTTCAAAAATTTCTTCCACCAGCCGGTCATAATTCACATTGTTCCCATACAAAGGGAATTCGCTGCTCTGCCCGCCGGGGCCGAGGCCTTCCACAAACATCCGGACCATCTCATCCGGCTGCGAACGCATGATATGCAACGTCTTCATGTCACGATCCTCCTTTAAAACGGAATGATGACATCATTCTCCTCAAGCTTCAGCGCAACTTCCTCCAGCCGGATGGGCTGAAAACCATATTTTTCCACATTGGCCGGAACATTGCTGTAACGGAACCCATCCATCTCATCGATGAACCCCATGTTATCCTCGTAGGCTTCGGATAACTCCACCTCATGGTTCAGAACAAACATGCTGACAATGTGGTTTTCCAGCAAAAGCCCCAGGCTGGTGCGAAGCCCTTCGTATTGCATGTCCTTTTCCCTGATTAAAACGGCCACCTTCCTGCCCACCGGCGCCTCCCTCTTACAAAACAAGATAGCGGTCACATTTTTCGACCATCTCGGCATTGCGCATCTGCGTGACAAAGTCCTTATCGGCCAGCCCCGGCACCGGTTGGCCTTTATAACCGTTGGCATGGTAACTGACCTCGCAAACGCCGATGCGGGCAACCTTGAGCAGCTCGGGAAAACGCGGGTCCCGGGTCAGATGAACCCCCTGGCCGGTCAGAAAAATATCAATATCTCTTCCGCCTTTTTTAGCGGCCCTGGCAAGCCCGAGCACATGGGTCATGCTGTCCGGCCGGGCCACACATATTCCCAATTTTTCCGGCACACATCACCTCTGAAAACTATTTTTCTATGGTCACTCTGTAATGCTGCCCGTCAGGCTGCACAGCAATCACTTTATGTCCCTGCTCCTGGGCGGATCTGGGCACATTCCTCAAGGGCTCGCCGTCGGACAGCAGCACTTCCACACGTTCGCCGGCTTTCATCCGGGCCAGTTTTACCTTGACTTTGACGAAAGTGATCGGGCAGACGTCTTTGGTTATATCTAAAAAATGGGACATGAAACATCTCCAACACCAATTCAAAAATGTCTAGACATAAACGAAAGGACTCTTTGACAGGATTAACTGGATTGACAAGATATTAGTAAATAAAATCCCATAAATCCTGTTGATCCTGTCTAAATATTAATGGCTTCATTAGTAAATTATTAAACATCAAAAACGTAAGAAAAATTTCAGTTCGTGATCATTAAATATCACAAACAGGACGCTCCTCATCCTTCAGCTCCGTAATGGTGGGGTGGTCGCCGCAAATGGGGCAGCGCGGATTGCGGCGCAGGTGAATCTTTTTAAAGTCCATCGTTTTCGCATTAAAGATCAGCAGGGAATCGGTTAACAATTTGCCCACGCGGGTGACGTATTTCAAACATTCCGCGGCCTGAATCGTCCCGAGCATTCCGGCAATGGCGCCTAAAATGCCGGCTTCCGAACATGTCGGGACCAACCCCTGGGGCGGCGGAGAACCGAAAACACACCGGTAACATGCGGTCTTGCCCGGAATCACGGTCATGGTTTGTCCGTCAAAACGCAGCACCCCCCCGTGGGAAAACGGAATGCCCTTCAGTACACAGGCATCGTTGATCAGAAACTTGGCGGCAAAATTATCGGTGCCGTCAATCACAAAATCATAGCCCTCCATGATCTGGCCGATATTGGATGCGAGCGCAAACTCTTGATATTTCGTCACCTGGACATCAGGGTTCAAGGCCCGTATTTTTTCTTCGGCCGAATCGACCTTGTTCTGATGCAGATTGGTCGTGAAATGAAGGATCTGGCGCTGCAAATTCGAAAGGTCGACTTTATCCGCATCCACAATCCCTATACGGCCCACGCCGGCAGCGGCCAGGTATAATGCCACCGGGGAGCCGAGCCCGCCGGCGCCGATGACCAAAACTTTTGAATTCATAATGGCGATCTGGCCTTCAACACCCACATCGGCCAAAATGATATGCCGGCTGTATCTTTCCAGCTGTTCTTCAGTGAAATCCATTACACACCTTCCAGACTGTTATCAATGTCTTCAACGATATCTTCAACGTCTTCAATTCCCACCGAAAGCCGGAGCATGGATTCACTCACGCCCATCTGCCCTTTTTCTTCGGGAGAAAATTCACAGTAAATCGTGGACCACGGGTGCAGGATCAAGGTTTTATTATCGTTTATATTGGTCGCACGCTTGATCAGGCGCAAATTATCCATAAACGCAAAGCAGGCCTTTTTGTCTGCCAGCTCGAACGTCAGAATCCCGCCGAATTTATCTTTAAACTGCTTGCGGGCGATTTCATGGTACCGGGATGCCTTCAAGCCCGGGTAATTTACCGACCTGACTTTTTTACAGCCTGCCAGATATTCCGAGACCTGCAAGGCATTGGCGCAGCTCTTATCAATCCTAAGATCGAGGGTTTCAAGTCCCAGGGCTTGCAAATACGCATTATGGGGCGAAAGGCAGGCGCCGATATTTCTGAAAACTTCCCGTTTCAAGGTCATGACCAGAGAAAAATTGCCGAAATATTTCACCGCATCTTTAAGGTTCGGGTTGTTTTTCCAATCAAAATTCCCGTTGTCGATGATCAGGCCGCCTACGGTCGTGGCGCCCCCGGAAATGTACTTGGTACTCGACAGGACCTCCACGCTCACCCCAAAATCTGCTGACTTGAAAATATAAGGGGTGGTTACCGTTCCGTCAACCACGAGGGGCACGTTTTTTTTCCTTGCGATTTCAGCAATCTTCCCGATATCGGGGACCTGCAGCTGAGGGTTTGTAATTATTTCCAGAAATACGGCCCGGGTTTTTTCATCGATGGCGTTCTGCAACATGTCCATGTCGTTAAAATTGACGTATTTTACCTGAAGCCCCCAGGGTTTGAATGTCCTTTCAAACAGCGAGTAGGTATTGCCGAATAAAAACTTGGTGGTGACGATATTGGCGCCGGTCTCGGCGATGGTCAATATGAGATTCGAGATGGCCGCCATGCCGGAGGAAACAGCCACCACGGCCAGACTGTCGGCGATAAGATTTATCCTTTGCTCAAAATCTTCCACGGTCGGATTCGTAATCCGGGTATAGGAATGGGCCGGTTTTTTGCCCTCAAAAGCCAGTTGAATGTCCCGGGCATTTTCGTATTCGAACGCCACGGAATCATAAACGGGAAACCTCAAGGCGCCGTGTACATCCGGCTTCAGTTTCCTGCCATGTACGGCCTTGGTGGAAAAACCTTTCATATTTTGTACTCCCCCTTTTTGTTCAATCAAAGAAAACCTGGTCCTTTGGGCCAGGTCAGGGATAGATGGCTCTGCCATGGCGTTTTGGGTCTGAAATTACAAATTCCAAGCACCAAATTACAAACAAATCTCAAATTCCAATATTCAATGACCCAAGCCTTCCAGG
>JAUYIZ010000286.1 GCA_030688615.1 Desulfobacterales bacterium
GTCTAAATATTAATGACTTCATTAGTAAATGGTCAAGTCATTTCAACAGGGGCAAATTAAATTGACAGCGCATAAGCGGTATTCAGCCGAAATTTATTTGATATGCCTCCATTTTATCCTGTGCTCCCTTTTCATCCTGCCGACCGTTGCCCCCGCTCAAGAACAGAAAGGATTGCGGCCGGAGCGAATCTATTTCAGTCTTCAGGTCGCTTCCTATCAGCAGACCCGGCGCGCCCGGCAGGCAGTTGATCGATTGGTGCGGCAAAATTATAAGGCCTTTTATTCGGGCCCGGATAAACGGAACTGGTACCGGGTTTGTCTGGGGCCCTTTGAAACCAGGCAGGAGGCGTTGGACTATAAAACGGCCGTGAAGGCACGGGGGTTCCCAGGCAAGCTCCTTCTGGTGAAGACCGAACCGCAATATATTGTGGGGGACCGCCCCGCCATTGACAAAGAAGCTGCTCCGGCCGGAAGTGAGCCGGCATCCGAATCAGGGTCGCCGGTCCCGGCGGTTGAGGAAGTGGAGCTGATGCCCGGTCCGGATAAAACCTCTCCGGCAATGGAAAAAAAAGCATCAGTAACGGAGCCGGAAAAAATCCCGCCTGTCGAGGTCCAGCGGGAATACATGCCCCAGCCCGCTAAAACCGTCAACCCTGTCAAACCGGCTCCGCAGGAAGTTTCTTCGGAGAATAAGATTTACGTCCATGTATTTATCGACGACTACGGTGCCGGCGACCATAAATTTTCCAAAAACACGGCAACACAACCTGCGGAAGTTTTTACCCTCGTCAAAACGGTTGAACGCGCTTTATTCGCCAATCTGGGCCTGGAAAGGGCCAAGGAGGAAACCCGGGCCACCCTTTCCTCGATAAAAGTCCAGCGAACGCGTTTTCTCCCCACGCTGAATACGACCTATCAGATGGCGCATAACTACGAAGAAAAAAATATTCCGTTCATGGGCGTCACCGTTCCGGAAAATGAATACACATTCGCCGCAAAATTTGACCAGCCGATTTTCACAGGGTTCTCCATACGGCATCAGTATGACATCGCAAAGATCTCCCATGAAATTGCAAAAATGAACGGAAAAAATTTGCACCGCCAGGTTGGATTCGAAGCCAACAAAAAATTTTTTTCACTGTTAAAGGCGCATAAGCTTTTTACCATCTCCAATGAAACCGTCACCCAGTTATCCGCCCATCTGGAGGTTGCCAAGAGCTTCTATGCGGCGGGGATGATCCCCCTGAATGATTTGTTGAAAACAGAGGTTGAACTGGCCAATGCGAGGCAAAATATGACCATGGCTCAAAATAACATGGAAATTGCCAAATCCGATTTTAACACCTTTCTCCGGAGGCCGATTCATGAAAGCCTAGAATTAAAAGATGTCCTCGACTATTCCCCGTATGAAAAAGATGTCGATTACTGCCTCCGGGAGGCAGGCATCCAGCGTATGGAGATCAAGGTCAACGAACTGGAAATAGAAATTGCCGAGAAAGAGTTAAAACTGGCTCAAAAAGATTACTATCCTTCCGTCAACCTTCAGGGAAACTATTACCAGATCGGAAGCAACTGGGATTTAAACGGGGACAATGGAATCAATGACCCGAACGGTTGGAATATCAGGGCCATAGCTTCCTGGAACATCTGGGAATGGGGAAGGACCTATCACGGGGTACAGGAAAAGATGTCCCGGCTGGCCCAGGTTCGAAAACGAAGAGACGAGATATTGGACAGCATCCGTTTTGAGGTCAAGGGCGCCTTCCTTAAAATGAAGGAATCTGAAAAAAATATCCTTACGATAAAAAAAGCTATCGAACAGGCGAAAGAAAATTTCAGGATCAGCCAGGAACGGTATAAGGAACAGGTGGAAACCTCGACGGACGTGCTGGATGCCCAGACGCTTTTATCCAAAACCCTGACGAGTTATTTTACGGCCTTATATGATTTTAAGATTTCCCGGGCATCTCTTCACAACTCGATGGGACAGGAAATTATGGAATGATTGACGGCCGCGACAAGGACCTGATCATCCGGCTGTTCAATGTTCATAAATATTATGGATCAAAAAAAGCGCTCATCGACATTTCTCTTGATATTCCTGCCAACGACCTCCTTTTTATTCTGGGACCGAGCGGGGCTGGAAAAACCACTCTGCTGAAGTTATTATATCTGGGAGAATGCCTATCAGAAGGACAGATCCTGGTGGATGGAATCAACCTGGCCCGGATTCCGAGAAGAAAAGTACCGTTTTTGAGACGAAAATACGGCGTTATATTTCAAGATTACAAATTGATCCCGACAAAATCCGTTTTTGAAAATGTTGCCCTGGTCCTTGAAGCGGCGGGGGAAAAGGCCGGTTTTATCCAGAAAAAAGTCAACAGCGTGCTCAAAACGGTCGGCATGGAGCAGCGGCGGTTTTCATTCCCTCCGAGTCTTTCGGGCGGGGAACAGCAGCGCGTGGCATTTGCCCGGGCTTTTGTCGGCGAGCCGAAAATCATACTGGCCGATGAACCCACCGGAAGCCTTGATGCCGAGTCTGCTGAAATCATCCTGCAACTTTTTCAATCCTTTTATCAGCGGGGAGCAACCATTATTATTACGACCCATGACCAGGGGCTTGTCCACAAGATAGGCGGCCGCGCCCTTTACCTGAAACAAGGACGGCTGACCCCAGAAACGGATCCGGCATGAATTTTCGCAAAGGGCTCCCGGCATAGCGGATGCAGGAAAGGAAATGGCCAT
Source organism: Desulfobacterales bacterium (assembly GCA_030688615.1). Lineage (GTDB taxonomy): Bacteria > Desulfobacterota > Desulfobacteria > Desulfobacterales > JAUYIZ01 > JAUYIZ01. Next base: position 2,746 of record JAUYIZ010000286.1, read on the forward strand.
TCTTTTTTATAAAAGGGCAATTCAGGATATTTTAAACAACCGCTTTCTCAACACTGTAACCATCGTTACCATTGCCCTGTCCGTTTTTATCGTAAGCGCTTTTCTGCTTTTTTTTGTCAATGTCACCGATTTGATGAGCCACTGGAAAAAAGGCATCCGCCTCATGGCATATCTTAAGGCAGGGATTTCAGAGCAGATGATTTCCGGGGAAAAAGATAAAATTGAGAAACTCCCGGGTGTCCAGACCGTCCGCTTTATACCCAGGCAGGAAGCTCTCAGCCAGTTGATGGCCCAGATGAAACGCCAGTCGTCTCTTTTTCAAAATCTGGATGAAAATCCTTTGCCCGAGGCTTTTGAGGTCCTGGTGAAACCATCCCATCAAGACAGCAGTGAGATCGAATCCCTTGCCATTCGGATTCAGGCCTTTTCCGTGGTGGAGGAGGTTGAGTATGGCCAGAAATGGCTGGGGCGATTTACAAATATATTCAAGTTGTTTTCCATAATCGGGTATGCCATGTGCGGGCTGTTTTTTATGGCGGCCGTGTTTATCATGGCAAATACGATCCGGCTGGTATTGTACCAAAGAAGAGAAGAAATCGAAATCATGCGCCTGGTGGGTGCCACGGACGGTTTCATTCATACGCCTTTTTACATCCAGGGGCTGATACAGGGCGCGCTCGGTGCGGCCCTCGGGCTGGGCGGACTCTTTCTGATCTACCGCTTTGTCTCCATAAATTTTGAACAGAGTTTTGCATATGCCCTGGTCAAGGCCCGGTTTTTATCTGCTGAAGCTTCGGCATTAATCATACTTGTCAGCATGTTTGTGGGATGGCTGGGATGTTTTATCTCTCTAAAACAGTTTTTAAAAGTCTGATCATCATCCTGGCCTTCCTGGTGCCGGTTTTGAATGCCGCGGAAGTCAGGGACACCCGGGAAATCAGAGGCAAAATTGTTATCAAAGAAGCCGATATGATTCAGCTGGAAATTCAAAAACATAAAGAAAGCGTGTCTTCTTTTGCCGCGGAGGAGACGCGCATTTTCAACCGATTAAACCATGTGGAACAGTCCATCAACCAGACCGGAAAGCGTGTTGCAACGCTGGGAGCCAAACTGTCGGCCCTTGAAAAACAAATCGGGAGTGCAACGGCCGGGTCAAACGCTGCGGCGGAAAATATAAAGGCCCGGCAAGCCTATGCCGCCCGGCGCCTGGTTGCTTATTATAAAATGAATAATCTGGGAAGGATCCAGATGCTGGCTTCGGCCGAATCCGTCAATGAGTTCCTTTTTCGGAAAAAAGCCTTGGAGCGTATTCTCTCCCATGATGAAACCGCCTGGAAACAGTTAGTGGACACCAGGGCGGAGCTGCAACAGCAGCTGGAAAATTTAAAAAGGGACCAGAAAGACCTGCGCTCCTTTAAAGACGATTATAGTCGGCAGCTTCAGATTCTGGGAGATGAAAGACGTAACCGTTCGGAACTTTTAGCCAATATTCGCAATAAGAAATCCCTGGAGATGGCTGCCCTGGAGGCTTTAACAAAGGCCGCGGCCCTTTTGGACCAGACGGTCAGAGACGGGATCAAAGATGCCTACCTGCCGGAAAGCCGCACCGACCCCCGGCCCTTTGCGTCATTTAAAGGCGGGATGATGATGCCGGTAAAGGGTAAAATCGTCTCCCTGTTCGGTACGTATCGGACCACCAAATTCAACGTGAAAATTTTCAGAAGCGGTATTGATATTCAGGCGGAATACGGTGAGCCCATCCGCGCCGTTCACGGCGGGAAGGTTATTTATTCAAACTGGTTAAAAGGCTACGGCAATATAATCGTGATCGATCATGGCGGCAATTATCACACCGTGTATGCCCATGCCCAAGAGCTTTTTAAAGTGAGAGGCGATGTCGTGGCGGCCGGAGAAGTTGTCGCCACCGTCGGTGATACAGGGTCTTTGATCGGCCCGGACCTGTATTTTGAGGTGCGTCATCATGGAAAACCAATCGATCCGCTAAAATGGATAAGGAAAGGATAATCCGCTCCTTTATCGGTGCCTGCTGCCGGTGCCGGTTTGCTACCTTTAAGGGTGCATCGAACGGCAGATCAAGAAAAAAGTTTCTTTTTTGATTAAACTGGCCGCCCTTCAGGCCAGCGGCGGCGCTGATATCTAAAAAACACAACTTTTCAGGTTTAGCCGGCGGTGCAGATAGATAGCAGCTATCCAAACTGAAGGCCTTATTAAATCGATTTTAGTACCCACTATATATAGAGCCTACGCATAAACTTAATTGGCGTGTCATAAAATCGAAATGACCAGTTCAAGCCTGCAATAGCTGTATGCTTCACTCCCGACAAGCTGATCGAAATGTCAACCGAAAATTGACCGCCTGTGATAGGAGATCCCTATATTATCATCATCTAAAATAAAATCCTGCTGATTTGGATAATTTTTCTCTTGACACAGGATTATTGGCGTTTTAATATTATATTCAATTAATTTAATGAATAGCAGAGAATTTGAATATGAAAAATCCAAACAGACGTTTTAAAGATGAAATCTATGAGCAATTCTCTCGAATCGGGAAAGCGGTCTCAAGCCCAAAGCGTTTGGAGCTCTTGGATATCCTTTGCCAAGGGGAAAGAACGGTCGAAGCGCTTGCTAAAGAAACCGGGCTGACCGTGGCTAATGCCTCCCAGCACCTGCAGGTATTACGTGCTGCCCGCCTGGTTGAGACAGAGAAGATGGGGTTGTATGTAACGTATCGACCTGCTGATCAGATGGTCTGTGAATTCTTCCTGTCCATGCGCGTACTTGCCGAAAACAGGCTAGCCGAAGTTGAGCAGATCAAGCGACAATTCTTGGCCGGAAGAGAGGGGATGGAACCGGTAGATCGAGACGCGCTGTTAAAGCGCGTCCGTGAAGGAGCTGTGACCGTCCTGGACGTGCGACCGCCTGAAGAGTACAAAGCAGGGCATATCCCGGGGGCCATATCCATTCCCTTAAAGGAGCTGGAACTTCGCCTGTCAGCTCTGCCGCCGGACCAGGAGGTCGTAGCATATTGTAGAGGCCCTTACTGCGTGCTATCCATCCAGGCCGTTGAGATTCTGCGCGCAAATGGATTCCATGCGGTGCGCATTGAAGAAGGAATCCAGGACTGGCGGGCTAAGGGATTTTCTGTTGCCGTGGGCGATGAAGTAAAATAACTTAAGTAACTTTATGGTGCGGCTACCAAGGTATAATGATGATAGGAGAAACGATGTATGAACTATTTTAAAAAAAAGACTCTCACGGGACTTGCGCGCACTTGCGGTTGAGCGGCAAAAATTGGTCCGGCAGCTTTGTCGGACGCGCTTTCTGGTCTCACTCCGCCATCGGATCCAAACCTTCTGGTCGGCATCGAGACTTCCGATGACGCGGCTGTTTATCGGCTCACAGACGAAATTGCGATGATCCATACCATCGATTTTATTACTCCGCCGGTGGACGATCCCTATTGGTTCGGGCAGATATCGGCTGCCAACTCGATCTCGGATATCTATTCCATGGGCGGCCGTCCTTTAACGGCGCTGAATGTGGTGATGTTTCCCTCAAAGCACCTGGATATGGGGGTGCTCAAAGAAATTCTTCAAGGTGGCAACGACAAAGTGGTGGAAGCCGGGGCCTGTCTGGTGGGCGGTCATACCGTGGATGATGAAGAACCCAAGTACGGTCTTTGCGTCAACGGAATCGTACATCCTAAAAGGGTGATCTCCAATGCAGGATCAAGACCTGGAGATGCCTTAATACTGACGAAACCGCTCGGCACAGGAGTCTTATTCAATGCGGTCCGCTCCGGCAGGATGCCTTATAAGGACTTAGAACGGGATGTACTTCCATCTGTGGCAGCGCTCAACAGAGTGGCCATGGAAACGGCCCTCAAGTTCGAGCTGCATGCGTGTACGGATGTTACCGGGTTCGGGATCGCCGGCCATCTACTTGAGATGGCCCGTGGCAGCAACGCAAGTGTCATTCTGAAATATGCCGATTTACTGCTGTATCCAGGCGTTCTGGATATGTACAGGAAAGGCGAAACCACCGGGAGCAATCAAGCCAATCGCCTGATGACCCAGCCGAAAATGGAGATCCAAGCCTCCTTATCTAA
>JAUYIZ010000289.1 GCA_030688615.1 Desulfobacterales bacterium
CAAAACTTTTTTTTTGTGCATCCGGCCTCCTGGAAAGCCGTTCAGCGGCGCCAACCAATTGCTGGAGAGAAACCAATGAGTCTTCCTTGTGATCCATCTCATTCTCCTTTTGATTTGCCCATCGCGAAGATGGTTGTCCAATGCCGTTCCGAAGCCCCAATCCGGTTCGCGACCACAGAAGGCGCCCACCCAGGCACTGTTCTGAACGGTCTGCTTGGAATAGGGCTTCTCAATAAAGGATGCCGGTTTGGGTATAAGCGTGCTGTTGAATGCCTCGAAAATAAAAACAAGCTATCTGACTGCAGCTGTGCTGCCGGAATGATCTATAAGCCGCAAAATTTTCCCCGCCCCGTCCGCTTGCTTTTTCACGAAAGACCGTCTCCAAAGACGTCGCTGTTTTCCCTCGAATTGATCTTCTGGGGAAGGCGAGCCCTTAATGCCGAAAACCTTATGCTTAATGTTCTGGAATTCATGGGCAAAAGCGGGCTACAAACAGGGTTTGATAAAAAGTTTACCTTCAGCGTACTGGACGTCACGGAAATATTCCGGGGCGCCCTTAAAGAAAAGATACGCGCCTGCTTGAGTTCACAGAAAATTACTAATCGTTTATTGTTAGAGTTCCCAAATGTCTTTATCTTCAAAGAAACTTTGAATGTCAAGGGCCAACCCGCAAGGCTGGCGATGGCCGAGGGAGAGTTTCCTTTGGCAAAAGTTCTTGGCAATGTGGCCAATGAATTGGTCCGATGGGATCTTGAGGACCGGGGCCTTGCCGATCAAATGGAAAAATCCCGGGTAGACATGCTGGCGGAAGCTGCCAGGAAGAGCGCAGAATCTTCCATAACCGGTATTGAAATCGATCACGCCGCATTGCGCCCTGTTGACTTAGGCGAAAGAGCCTCCAGAAAGAACAACACCAAACGATCTCTCAGGGGTTTCGTTGGACATGTGGTGCTCAGGGGCAACCTTCTGCCCGCCATGGGCTGGTTGGAGGTTCTGGCCCTATGGGGTGGTGGTCAGGAAAAATCATCCGGCTTGGGCCAGGTGAAGCTTTGGGTGCCTTTTAACACCTGACGCGTTTGGTATATGATCGCGGAATAGGGGTTTGCCGTCATAATCCACGATCAGTTCGGATTTGGTCCCTTCCATTATTCCTAAAATATAATTTTATTTACGTTAACGATAATTTCCTATCGCATATCCCTCCGTCATTAATTTGGCGCCATCCCCATATCTATGTTAACTATTTGTTTTTATATTATTTTACAACAATCCGAGCTGTTGGCACGAAAACTGCTTATTAAATCGGTTAAAGATGAAAGGTAGAAATGATCAACGCATTTTAATGTTTAGATGGTGTATCCAGTGTCCAGTAAAAGGATAGAGAAACATAATAACGGATCACACCTTCTCGGGTTTTCAACCGACCAAAAATATTAAGCGGATCCTAACGCTAATTAGCCCAACAGAATTTAATCTTCTGATCAGGCTGAAAACAAAGGATCAGACCATCTATTGTTAAGGAGAATTTATGGGAAAGGCAGCCAAAAGACAAAAAGCGAAACGCCGCAACTATTTCAAACACCTGTCAGAAACCAGTCCCAATCAATTTAAACACGAGTGGGGAAAGCGCATAGATTCCTGGGTGAATGAAATTACGAAGTGCGGCGGAAAACGATATGATTCTTGTGGAGTCCGCAGACCGTCATTTTCTGAAATTCAAGATGAGGCATTGAATATTCTTGAGGCGTGTGGGCCTGGTACTTTCAGGAAGTATGGCGGTTGGACCCGTGCGGTACTGGAGCCAGAACGTTTTTTGCCTTCCTACTTTGTCACCGAACCCGGAAGTACATCTAATTGGGATAAAATTGAGTTTGCAGGTAAACTTCACGGCCTGCGCAGCAGGGTATAAAAGGAGCAAAAGATGGTAAGGGCGCTGAAGTTTTTGGCTGCCATGCTGATTTTCCTGAGCATTGCGGCCGAGCTAAATTGGATAACAATTAATCAGCCCGGCATCGAACATTTTTATTTGCTTTTTTTAAAAGCAGTAAAAATTATTTTCTATATTTTTATCCCATAATCAAAACAACATAGGAGGCCAATATGACCGCAACGAACCCGGAAACACTTTCTTATGGCAAAAAAATTGAACATAACCTGATCGCATCTCTGCAACTGGCCGGAGTCCATCTCAATACGAGTGCGGCCTTAGATCATAACCATAAGATCGACTTTATCTTGAGTCTGAATCACCAGCGGGTCGGCATACAGTTCAGCCTAAAACAAGATGCTATTAAAGCACGGGTGGCCAAGATCTGCGCCTTGAGCGTGGTGCCGCGATTCATTTACTTGTGTATTGCCGGAGAATTTTTTAAGCGGCCCGACAAGCAAAATGGTCAAGATCTTTACCGGGCTTTAAACAATATTGCCCGGAAATATCCGGACAGGGCGTTATGGATTAACATCGGCCGCCAAGGGCTGCATATCGAGAGCCTGAGCCCAAACGGAGCAAGACCATGAAGTGTGAAAGACCTGGCAAAAAGAACAAAAGCAATAAACTCTGGCTTCCCAGGGCGCCGGCGTTGATTCCGCCAAACAAGATCTTTCAGAGCAAGAAAACTTATAACAGAAAGAAGCAAAAGCCGGTCCGGCGATGAATAGAGGAATAAAAATATTTCGGTACTCTGGTTGCTCTAAGAAATATGGGAGGAGCGTCGGTATTTGATGGGAGATATTAACTTTAAGCAAAGGGAGGTTTGCGATGAACATCAATCAACTGAAAAAAGATATCTTTGATCCGGATTATCCGGAAAAACAGTGCAAAGCCGCTTATCAGATGCGCTATATGCAAAAGCACAATAAATCCGAAGCCGTCTATATCCTGTTTAGCGCGTGCTACGAGGCAGAAGATCCGAGGCTTCAACAGGAAGCTGTAAAGTCGCTGGGCGTGCTGAATCCGGAAAGAGCGCTTGAAACTTTTATCAAGTCTACTTTCAATACCGATGCGGAAAAGCGGCGCAGAGCCTATTATCATCTGGGAACTTTAGGCAATCCTCAAGGCATTGAAGCTGTTTTAAAAGGACTTGCCGATCCGGATGAAGGCGTTCGCAGAGCAGCGACCATATCTGCCGGAAGATTGGGCCAGGATCACAGCGTAATCACTGCATTACAAAAGCTGTTAAATAGTTTTGAACCGGCTCCTGTGCAACTGGAAGCCAAACGATCCATTGATTGTATTAAAATGAGGCTAATAGAGAAGTCTAAATCAGAACGGTCGTTTAATCGGCCATCTAAAAGAAATGAAAATTCCCAAAAGAGTTTTAACAAATCAAACTTTACACCCAAGGCTTATACACCCCAAGGATTTTAGTGAAAGGAGGTCAATATGCGTGGAAAGATTTTGTATATTGCTGTTCTGGCGTTGGTTTGCGCTCCGGATGTTTATGCTTTTAAAGATCATGGAGGTTGGCTGGAATATGAACATATTTTTTTTGTGGAACCTGGCGACACCTATATCGGCCTTTTCGGCGCAGACTGGGAAAAGGTGTTTCAGGCAAACCAGAACATGGCCTTTTATGATAAAGCAGGCAAGTTGATCCAAAGCCCGGACTGGCTGGTTGTCGGAACCCGCCTCATGGCGCCGAAAGGGGCGTATCTGACCCAGCGGGCTATGGAGAGGCTAAACAGATATGAAAAGATAAAAATTGAAGCCCTGCAGGCCCTTGAGGAAGCGAAGACCTTTGTCCGGCCCGAATTAAAGGATCGCACAGCGGTGTATGAGCAGGCCCTTAATTTACTCGACGAAGCCAGACAGGCTGCACAAGGGACAGCCTACGGCTTTAAAAACTTTATCGAAAGCAAGCGCCTGGCTGAAAAAGCCATCGACTGCTTTAAGATCGACCGTCAGATTGATAAGGCGAACCTGGAGGTAAAAAGTTTGGAGGTGCAGGTGAAGGAAAAACAGGTAGAAGCCCTAAACCAGATTAATAGGTTAAACAAAAAGCAACAAGTTTATCTTTCTGTCATGGCCATCCTGCTGTTCGGCCTTTTGTTTGGGATTCAGCGCCAGGATAGGAAGGATCGAATCATCAAAACCAATACATGGTTAGCCAGACATCAGGACCATGTACGGAAGTTTGAAATGGACACGGTTTGACATCCAGAAAAGATGAAAACGACTGGATAGCGCTGGCGCTTTAGGACACGCCGGGTCAAGCCCGGAATGACAAAATAAGCAGAATTGAAACAAAGATTTTATAAGTGCTACGGGCGTAAGCCTGTGGGTATGTATTAACCCGGGCCGTAAGAGGGATTGCCCCTTTCCGGACCATCACATTAATGGAGGTGTCAATATGGAACTTGAAACATATATCCTGGAAAATGAAAACGAAATGGATCTTGGCGAGGCGCAAGAGGTCTATGAAAACTATCCGGATGCCAAAGCAGAATTTCAAACAAAACTGACAGAGCTGAAAACTTTTCTTGCAGAACTTAAATTCAAAAACCCTTTGCACATTACCCAGCAGGAAAAAGATAAGGCCGATGCCCTGTATGATGCCGCCAACCAGATGCGCCAGTATTGTCTGGATATGAAGGCAATTTTATCTCGAAAAGTAGACGACCTGATCCTGGAAGGAAAGGAATTGGAATCCGATCTTGCCTATCATGGCAGTGAGTTTGCTGATCACACAGATCTGGAGGCCGGGAAATCTCTGCTAAGGGAAACATTAGAGCTAAGAAAAAATGACCAGATCTTGGATGCGGTGGAAAGGGGTTATCAGGCCTACCAGTGTCTGAAAGGACTTTTGGCTCAGGCAAGGGAACTGTGGCTTAAAAAGCGTCAGGAAAACGCTGATACTTTAAGCGTTGATCAGGTTTAATAACGGACAAAAAGGAGGAAGGAACATGGCAAAAGTCTATTGTCCACACCATCGTGTGAGCAACGTTCAGCCGGTGATGATCTATTTCGGTGAGAGCTCTTTGGGCAAACAATACATCTGTGCGGTATGCTCCGGTGTCCGGGTGTTTAATTGCGGGCCGATTCTCTCCTTTAACCCTGAAAAACAGTTTGGATTTATTAATGGAACAAAAAGCAATGTCTTTTTTCACATGAGCAATCTGTCTTATGACTTCAGGTTTCATGTAGGAATGGATGTTTCATACGAAATCGCCTTTCTTGAAAATGACAGGATCCAAGCTGTCAACATCAAACCGATTAATATGCCAGGGCTCAAGGAAAATAAAAAAATAGGCTGGAAGTGATCTTTTTTAAAATTACCGCGACTAATAAAGCAAGGGGGCAAAATGGATATTAAACCGCATATCATCATGAAAAACTTAGGCACGTTCACTCATGCTTATGGACTGGAGCCCAACAGCAAACGGCTGCTTGATAATATATCCACCGCCAACGGGCAGATTGAAAGTGTGGGAGTTTTGCTGCGAGATCCGGTGACGAAAAAGGGTTTGATCAGTTGCCGGTTTCCGGTTGATGAGGATATCACAAATATAATGCTCTGGGTGCCTACTGATGAAAGACCACTTGAGGCGGTTCCCGCCTGCACCCGTCAGGTCGGAACTGATCTGCGGCTTAAGGCAGTCTGGAAAAGGTTGGCAGACCGGCTCAGCGAGGATTGCTACTATGAAATTGAAGAGGGCGGCTTTCAGATGCGGGTTCATCAATGTTTTGTCAAGCAAGGGGTGATTGAAAAATATCTTCCCCAAGAAGGGTATGGATACATTCAGCGGTCGCGGAAAGGAATATACTTTAAAAAACAGTGGTGCAATTTACAGGCGATCGATGAGGGAACGGAGGTTTCCTTTATACCGCTGATCACCCGCAAAGGCCTTCAGGCCAGAGCCATCGAGGAGGTAAAATCATGACCTATCATAATGAAAGCAAAAAACTTAGCCCGTGGAAATATCTGCCTGGCATTATAGCCGCGATACTGATCGTCCTAACCGGCTGTGCTGCATCAAAACCCAAACCAAAGCCGCTTGTGAGGGCATATCAACCTGCTGAGACCATAAAGCTGCACTTTGAAAAACCGCTTATTGTCAAAACACCTGCCCACGATCCGCAAACTGTCGAGGAACACATCCGGTGCGCTCTTTTCTACTACGATCAGGGAAGGTTCAGTGAAGCCGCGGATGAGTTTGGAAATGCACTGCAAAAGATATCTGACCATCAAACCCCGCTTTATCGCGCATTGCTGATCGGTTCCGCCGTATGCCAGCTGCTTACGGACAACAAGCCCGGGTTTATCAAAACAGTACAGGACCTGAAGTCCACCTATACCAAATATGAATTAATGGTCATCGAGAACAAGGATCGGCGCGTAAAGGCAATTTTTAATTTACATGATGAATTGCTTAAAACCGACAAATATTAAACGGGAGGCGTTAAAATGAAAAAATACCGACTTACAGCCATCGCTGCATTGACCGTCCTTATCCTGGGTATTACAGCTCATGCCAAGACCGTCACCGAAGGCACCCTCGATATCGAACATCTGGCCACCCGGATATCCGGAGACCTTAAAGACTACAGTCAGAAAAAGGACGTACTGGTGGACAATATCAAGTCGGTCCAAGATGGTATCCAAAAGCTCAGAAACGATTATTCCAAGGCTGATAACGAAAAAGAGAAAATCATGTTAAAAGCCAGAACCCTTAAAGAGTCCAGCCAGCTGCTCGATTTTTACAGCCAATTTTACAGCCTCAATATCGAAAAGGTAAAAGCAATTTTACCCAACCTGAAAAAGATGAAACAGTCTGCCCATAAGGGAGCATTGGGCCAAGCAGCAAGGGAGCTGCAAAATCCGGAATTCAAGAGAAACATAACCGCCCTGTACGCTAACCTTTCAACCCTGGCCATAAAGTTCAACAACCCGAAACTAAAAAAAGAACTGGCCTCATTATTAACGGAAAACGAACTTCTTTATGACCAGAAAGAAAAAGGTCTGAATGTTTTTAACGACATCATAAAGAACATCGACAAGGTGGAAGATTACTTAAAATCCATCTATGCCAGAACCGTGTTGAAATCAAGCATACTTCAGCGAAAGAAGGTTCAAACAGAACTGGCGGTGCAGCTGATGCAGTATGCCCTGGCCTTGAAGCCCATTCAACAGGCTATGCTTAGCATGAACCCGGAGGGGGTCATGGACGTGCCCGACATAGATCTTGCCGAGTTTATTGACCCCATTATCAATGACGATCAACCGACCGGTTCAGGCGACCAAGCTACAACCTACGATAGCCCGGGTGTGGACGCCGCTTTAAAGAACTTCCGGAAAGGCCCCAACTTTTTAAAGTAAGGAGAATACTGCCATGAAAACAACCGGATATATTACGACGATAACTGTATTTGCGTTCATCAGCCTGTTCTGGGCTCAACCTTGTCTATCCGGAGATGACCCTATATTCCAGTCTGCAATCGAAACAGCGGTAGACCAGGCCCTGGACGCATGGATCAAAGATGACACAACAAAGCTGGTTTCCGCCCTTGAAAAGCTGACCTTAAACGAGACCTACCTCATGGTGACCGGACAGACCGACCCGCAGCGTTCTTACCTGGGGCGCATGCCCGGATCCCTGAACCAGAATTTCAATTCGGTAGGGGCCTATCTGTTTTTGCTCCGAAAGGAGAAAGAAGGGGTAAACCTGTGGCCGGTATCGCTTTTTGAAGGGAATAAATTTCAATTTGAACAGGGAGGAAAATAATGATGCAGGCGTTTGGTTCTCTTTATCAATATATCGGTCCGGCATTATGGCTGCTGATGCCCTTGTCGGTTATCACATTGGGGATGCTGTTTTATGTTTTTCATTGCATCTGGGTCGATCAAAACATCAACGAATGGGTGGAGGTTCTGCTGGCTCATGTTAAAGAAACAGCTACCCTGGTGGGGTTGCTGGGATCTGTCTATGCATTGACAAGTTCCTTTAGTGTGGCAGGTGCTCCCGCCGAAGAGATAAGACAACGGATGTTTTATATCCTTTCAACCGGGTTTTGGTCAACGATTGCCGGGGTGCTCGTCTCTATTGAGGCATCTATCGGGCTTTTGGCCATGAAACGCACATAGGAAATATATATTATGCGACACATCGTTCCTTCTTCAAAGATTGTCTTTACCGATTTTATGATCCTTTTGGTGTCGGTCATGATGGGACTAAATTCGGTCATGTCCTTTTCAAAAGATCGCAAGGAAATCTTGCTGCCATCTGTGAATTTGCCGGTAAACTCCGATAATA
>JAUYIZ010000291.1 GCA_030688615.1 Desulfobacterales bacterium
GTCTAAAATTACAAATTCCAAGCACCAAATTACAAATAAATCTCAAATTCCAATATTCAATGACCCAAACCTTCCAGGACGAGACATCGTTTGGATTTTCCAATTTTGGTCATTGGAAATTGTTTGGTATTTGTAATTTGATATTTGTAATTTCAATCATACAAAGAACTTCCAACAAAGCAAATCCCCTCTGGGGATAACCAAAGCCTGGTCCTCAGGGCCTGGATATTACATCATTGACGGCCGCCGGCGGCGCTGCTGCGCCGGGGGGCCGGGGTGGCGCCTTTTTGCCGCAGCCGAAAAAAACTGTCAGGAGAATCAGAACCAATACGGCTGTTTTAATTTTATGCATCAATGCTCCGTTCTTTCCCGAGGTGTTCTTCGGCCCGGGTTATGGCAGCTGCAACATTCTCCGGAGCGGTGCCGCCCGCCGACCGTCTCCGGCCGATCATACGCTCCGGGGTTAAAAATTCAAATACGTCCTGCGCAATCAAGGTGGAAAAGGATTTGAGTTCATCTAAAGAAAGTTCATGGATTTCTTTATTTTTTGAAAGGGCGTACCCCACCGTACGGCCTGCGCACCCGTGCGCATCCCGGAAAGCCATGCCTTTGACCACCAGGTAATCGGCAAGATCCGTGGCGTTTAAAAACCCCCTGTCAGTGGCCTGACGCATGACCTCTTTGTTTATTTTCAGCTGGGGCAGCATTTTGATGTAAATCCTGATACAGGCTTTCAGGGTATCCACGGTGTCGAACAACGGTCCTTTATCTTCCTGCATGTCCCGGTTATAGGCCAGGGGCAGCGCCTTCATCATGGTCAGGATGGCCATCAGATTTCCAAAGACCCGCCCGGTTTTTCCCCGGATCAACTCCGGCACATCCGGGTTCTTTTTCTGGGGCATAATGCTGCTGCCGGTGGCAAATGCGTCGGGGATCTCGATAAAACCGAATTCAAAGGAAGACCACAAAATAAGCTCTTCGGACAACCGGCTGAAATGGATCATACAGAGACTTGCCACGGACAGAAATTCAATTATAAAATCCCTGTCCGAGACCGAATCAATGCTGTTTGCCGACACCTGCCTGAAATCCAGCAGTTTTGCCGTATATTCCCGATCGATCGGATAGGTGGTGCCGGCAATGGCCGCGCTGCCGAGAGGCATGACGTCAATCCGCAGTAAAGAGCCGCGTAACCGCTCGATATCCCTTGAAAACATTTCATAATAGGCCATGAAGTGATGGGCCAGCAGGACCGGCTGGGCCCGCTGCAAATGGGTATATCCGGGTAAAATCACGTCCTGATGAGTGCGGGACAGGGTCACGATGACGCTTTGAAACTTTACCAGGCCGGTGATGATATCCGACACCTCATCTTTCAAATACATCCGGACGTCCAGTGCAATCTGGTCATTGCGGCTCCGGGCCGTGTGCAGCTTCAGGGCGACCTTTCCCACCTGCTGCAGGAGACGGGCCTCAACGTGCATATGGATATCTTCGAGGCTGTCGTCAAAAATAAATTTTTCTTCCGCAATCTCCCGTTTGATTCTGCCCAGCCCCTGGACCAGCTGGGAGGCTTCCTCTTCGGTAAGCACACCGGTCTTTGCAAGCATTTTGCAGTGGGCAATGCTCCCTTCGATATCATAGGCATAAAGCCGTTTGTCCGTATGAATGGAAGAGGTAAAGGCCTCAACCTCACGATCCGTCTTGGATGAAAATCTGCCGTCCCAGGATTTTTGATTCATGTCAATCCTTAGGGTTCATTTACGTATATAAACCGATGCGCTGTCCTAACCGCTCACATCCTACGCCTTGAAACCCGATGAATTCATCATTAATTGATGGATGCGCAGGCGAAGCGCATTCAGGCGAATAAACCCTTCCGCGTCTTTTTGCCGGTACACCGTATCGTCTTCGAATGTTGCAAAATCCTTGCTGTAAAGCGACTGATCTGATTTTCGTCCCAAAACACGGCAAGACCCCTTGTACAGTTCAAGGCGCACCGTGCCGGATATGTTTTTCTGGGTCATGTCGACCATATTCTGGAGCAGTCTGAACTCGGGCGCAAACCAGAATCCGTTGTAGATCAGTTCGGAATATTTCGGCACCAGCGAATCCCGCAAATGCATCACTTCCCGGTCCATGGTGATCGACTCCATGGCGATGTGACCCACCCGCAGGATACTGCCCCCGGGAGTTTCGTAAACCCCGCGCGACTTCATGCCGACAAACCGGTTTTCAACGACATCGGCCCGACCGATACCGTGCCGGCCGCCCAGTTTATTGAGCTCCTTAAAAATCCGGACCGGAGATAACGTGTTGCCGTTGATGGAAACCGGATTCCCTTCCCTGAACTCCATTTCAATAATTTCAGGCGTATCCGGCGCATTTCGGGGCGAAACCGACAGAGTGAACATTTCTTCGGAGGGCGCTCGCCAGGGGTCTTCCAATTCGCCCCCCTCATAGCTGATGTGAAGCAGGTTCCGGTCGGTGCTGTACGGCTTTTTAATTGTCGTGGGCACAGGGATTCCGTGCTTGCGGGCAAAATCCATCAGGGACGTGCGTGAATTTAACGACCATTCCCGCCAGGGCGCAATGATTTTAATCTGCGGTGCCAGCGCCAGGTAGCTCAGTTCAAATCTGACCTGGTCATTGCCCTTCCCGGTGGCGCCATGACTCACCGTGTCCGCGCCTTCCATCAGGGCAATCTCGATCTGGCGTTTGGCAATCAGCGGCCGGGCGAGAGATGTGCCCAGCAAATACTGATTTTCATAGATGGCATTGGCGCGGAAGGCCGGAAACACATAATCTTTGATAAAGGTCTCTTGAAGGTCATCGATATAAACTTTCGACGCCCCGGTCTTTAACGCCTTTTTCTCGACAGGGTCCAATTCTTCGCCCTGGCCGATGTCGGCGGCAAAAGCAATCACCTCACACCCGTAGGTTTCAATCAGCCATTTTAAAATGACCGAGGTGTCCAGCCCGCCCGAGTAGGCCAGAACGACTTTATTGGTTTTATTGTTCACCGGATCAATCCTTTTTCGTTATGGGTTGGACCTATCAAGGTTTCCAGTACCGCCTTGTGCAGGTGCATTTTGTTTTCCGCCTGGTCCCAAACAATGGAACGGGGTCCTTCAAAAACCTCGTCGCTGATCTCCTCGCCCCGGTGAACCGGAAGGCAGTGCATGACCAGCACGTCTTTTGAAGCCACGTCTATCAGCGAGGAATTGACCTGATAGGGGGCGAATTTTTTCTTCCTTGACAGGCTCTCACTTTCCTGGCCCATGCTGGCCCACACATCCGTATAGATCACGTCGGCACCCTCTGCGGCCGCAACCGGATCGGTGGTCACTTCAATATTGCCGCAGCCGGTTTGCCGGGCCCTTTTCAGTATATCCGGATCCGGGAAATACTCCTCGGGGCACCCCAGTACCAGGTTTAACCCCAAAACGGCAGCGGCGTTGATCCAGGAGTGGCAGACATTGTTCCCGTCGCCCACCCAGGTAATTTTCACTCCCGCATAACCTCCCCGGTATTCGATGATGGTCATCAGATCGCTCAGTACCTGACAGGGATGATAGCGGTCCGTCAGGGCGTTGATCACCGGAATGGTGGTGAATTTAGCAAATTCCGTTAAAAGATCCTGTGAAAAGGTCCGGATCGCAAGGGCGTCAAGGTAGCGGGAAAGCACCCGCCCGGTGTCCATGATCGGTTCATTGCGCACCATCTGGGTATCCTGTGCGCTCATGAAAATCGGCGTCCCGCCAAGCTGCACCATCGCGGCTTCCAAGGAGATGCGCGTGCGGGTCGAAGGTTTGTCGAAGACCAGACCGAGGGTTTTCCCTGCCAGCGTTTTTTCACACACCCCTTTCCTGTACCCGGCCTTGAGCTCGCGGGCACGCTGAAACAGGTGGTCAAAATCATTCTTACTCAAATCCAATAGGGTCAGAATATCCTTTTTCAAAATTACCTCTACGTGTTAAAAGCTGAATCGTGCGCCCTCGCCCCCCGGGCCGCCGGGGCGCGGGGAAATCACAGTATTTCATCCAGGCAGGATATCAGTGCATCAATATCCTTTTTATCAATAATCAATGGGGGGATAAACCGTAAAATCGTATCCTGTATGCCGTTGATCAAAAAGCCCTTCTCCATGCATGCGGTCACCACGGGCATGGCGTCTACGTTCAGTTTCATTCCCAACAGCAGCCCGAGCCCGCGGACATCTTCAACCGAATCATGCCGGTTTTTCAATTCCACCAGCCGCGCCTTGAAATAGTCTCCCACCTTTCTGCAGTGTTCAATGATATTGTCCGCCGCGATCACCTTGAGAACTTCAAGCGCCACGGAAGTGACGATGGGCGTTCCGCCAAAGGTGGTAGCATGGGAGCCCGGTCCGAAGGCCGAGGCCACCTTTTCGTTGGCCAGCATCGCACCGATGGGCAATCCATTGGCAAGCGCCTTGGCCAGCGTCATGATGTCGGGCGCCACCCGGAAGTGTTCATAGGCAAAAAGAGCGCCGGTCCTTCCGATCCCCGTCTGAATTTCATCAAAGATAAGAAGCAGATCGTTTTCATCACAAACTTTTCGGACCGCCGGCAGGTACCCGGCATCCGGGACGCGAATGCCGCCTTCGCCCTGCACCGGCTCGACCAGGACGGCGCAGGTGGACGGTTTTATGCTTCGCCGGATGGCGTCCACATCATTAAAGGGGACAAAATCAAACCCCTCCAGTACCGGATCGTAACCTTTTTTAATCTTATCCTGCCCGGTGGCCGAAAGGGTTGCCATGGTACGCCCGTGAAAAGATTTTTCCATGGTCACGACCCGGTAACGATGGGTTTGTCCTTTTTCCCAGAAATAGCGCCGGGCAAGTTTCAAGGCCGCCTCGTTGGCTTCTGCGCCGCTGTTGCAGAAAAAAACCCTGTCGGCGAAACTGTTTTCCACCAGGTGGGCGGCCAGTTCCACCTGGGGGATGGTATAATAAAGGTTGGACACGTGCAGAAGAATCTCCGCCTGTTTTGCGAGTACCCGCGATATTCTCGGGTGCGCATGGCCGAGGTTGCACACGGCGATTCCGGAGACAAAATCCGTATAGCTGCGGCCCGTCGTGTCCCACAGCCGGCAGCCGCTGCCTTTTTCAATCACCACCGGAAACCGGTTGTAGGTGGCGGTGATGACCTTATCGGCTTTTTCCATGATATTTTCTTTCACAGGGTCACCTCGGTTCCTATTCCCTGATCCGTAAACAGTTCCAGCAGCAGTGCATGACGGCGGCGCCCATTGATGATATGCACCTTTTCGACATTATTTTTTAATGCGTTCAAGGCATATTCGATCTTTGGAATCATCCCCCCGGAAATGGTTTTTTCCTGCAGCATTTTCTGAGCCAGCCCGTAATCGATAGAAGATATGAGCCGGCCGGCATCATCCATTACCCCGTCCACGTCCGTCAGAAAGATCAGGCGCCCGGCCGCAAGAGCGCCGGCAACCCGGCCGGCAACGAGGTCGGCGTTGATATTAAACGTCTCGCCCAGGCTTCCCGAACCCACCGGTGCGATAATGGGGATAAATCCCTTCTGGGTCAGGGTCTCGATAATAGCCGGGTCGACGTCCTTCACGTCTCCCACATGGCCGGGATCGATGATCTCGGAAGGTTCGTCACCCCCGGACGGGTTGAGGATTTGAAGTTTTTCAGCAAGGATCAGCCCCCCATCCTTGCCGCTGAGCCCCACCGCCCTGCCCCCCTGTTGATTGATCTGGGAGACAATCGCTTTGTTGACTTTGCCCACCAGAACCATTTCGACAACATCCATCGTGGCCTGATCGGTGAGGCGCATCCC
>JAUYIZ010000292.1 GCA_030688615.1 Desulfobacterales bacterium
CGTCGCCGTGGACGAGGACATCGATTCCAGGGACGCCGATGCGGTCAACTGGGCCATGGGCTTCCGGGTGCAGGCCCACCGGGACACCAAAATTTACCAGGGCAAACAATCCCATCTGGACCCCTCCACGGCCCCGCCGGACGCCCCGATGCACGAGCGGGTCTATCCTTCACCCGGCGGTGCGTCAGCATTGCTGATCGATGCCACCCGCAAGTGGCCCTACCCGCCCGTATCGCTTCCCCGCAAGGACTTCATGGAAAGGGCCAGGCAGATCTGGGAAAAGACAGGCTTGCCGCCCCTGAAGCCCAAGGCCCCCTGGCACGGGTATTCCCTGGGGTACTGGACGGAAGAGAACCAGGCCGAGGCCGAGCTTGCCCTGAAGAGGGAACACTATCAGACCGGGGAAAAACTGGCAAAGCTGCGGGTAAAAAGCTGAAAAAACAGGGGACGTTCATAAGTTTATAAGTTTACAGTCCAAGGTGCTAAATAAAAGCCCCCCGCAGCAAGCTGCGGGGGGCTTTTATTTTAGCGCAACACAAAAGCTGGAATTTTTTCGGAACCGTCGAAAGTTACGGCATCTGGCAAGGCACGCCCGTTTTCTTTAAAGCCGCTTCATAGCGACGTCGAACTTCCGGATCCTCGTCTTCATACTGCAGCAGGGTGCCTCCCTTTTTGATGTCGATGTAAACGCCGTCGCTCCTCCTCTGGCCCGCCTGGCTGAAGGCCAGCGGGTGGATCCGGCTACCGAAACGGACCGCCAGGTGCCGCGCGGGCCCCGACCCGATGTTGAAATGCTGGTGAAACCAGCCCGTTTTGGGAGAATAGACGCTTCCCTCTTTCCATTTCACTTCCACCACTTCATCGCCGTGGCCGCTCTCGTACGGCCGGGTCCCCAGATCACTGGCCCAGAGCAAAACATAGCCTTCCGACCGCAAACCCAGCAGCAAAGCCCCCGGACCATGATAATGGGCCTTGTGATACCGTCCCACCGGCCACTGGGACACGTGCCCGATCAAAGAATTCCCGCCAAGCTCGAACTGGGTGATTTTTACCCCGGCGCCCTTAAGTTCCTGGTCCTCGATTCCCATTTCACGCACATCCGGAATAAAGTTGCTTTCCCAGATATTCTGCAGCCCGGATCTGTAACGCTTCGTGCCGACCCCAAAAAAGCCTTCCTGAGCTGAGTACCGGTCCGTAAACTGATGCGGGCAGTTAAACACAAAATCCAGATTATGAAATACGTCAATGATCAGGGGCGCCGTGGTGACCCCCATAAAGCGGACGGGCTTTTCTCCGCCGTTGTACAGGCGGTGCCAGGTGTTGATCGGCGGCGAAAACAGGCTGTAGGGGCCCCATTCGAATATCTGCTTGCTGCCGCCTTCCTGCCAGATCTCCGTGGCCCCGTGTCCGTCTAAAATACAGATGACCTCTTCATAAAGATGCCGTTCCGGCTCCAAAGATCCGCGCGGAGGGATCTCGGCGACATACATCCCGGTGACGCCTTGAAAGCCGTACAGGTTGACAAAAGCGCCCTTTCCCCCGGTGCGGGGCCAGGGGCTCAATTCCAGCGCCCGCAAATCTTCCACGCCGTGACCTTCAACAATCGGCAGCCCTTCTTGCTTCTGCCACTGGACATACCCTGTCCTTTCCATCAAGATATCTTCTTTCTTATTCTCTTCTGCCATGAAAACCTCCCTCTTTTAATCCGAATTGATCGTAACCGGTTCAGAAGTTAATTGCACAACGGGGGAAAAATAGAATTTCAATTTGTAAACCTATACTGAATTGCCGCAAATCGTGTCAAGGAAAAACAGCCTGTCGTGTCATAATATAAAAACTTGCACGTTTTCACGCCGGCAAATTATCATTTCACCCGGATCCACCCGCCTGATCTTTTAATTTATATCAGGGACACCTGTCAACCTGTTAAAATCTTGACAACCCTGGATAAAGGTGGTATTCAGCCAGCTCAGAATCAAGGAAAAATCAAACAGCAAGTTGTCATAAACCGTTTCCGGAAAAAAGGAGGGTGAGGCGATGAAAAAAGGTTGTCTGTGGACGGTATTGTCCCTTTTCCTGGTGTTCTGCGTGTTATCTTCCGGATTTGCGCAACAGGCGCCCGAAAGGCCCAAAAACCTCAAGTTGACAATCCTGGGAATGCAAGTGGGCACCAGTATCCAGTACCGGGCAGAGCTGTTTGCCGAGGCTTTGAGAAAGGCCTATCCGGATTGGAGTGTGAGGGCGGTGGCTACCGTGAAAGGGCCTGCCGATGTTTTGACTCATCGGAGCAAGAAATCCGTCGAGTTTTTTGTCGGTCTGATGCCCTGGGGCCAGGAGAAAGCCGCCTTCGGCCCCCTCTACAAGAAAAGAGGAATCGATTTTGAGAAAGATTTTGCCTGGACCGGGGTGATTCCTTCCTCCACCAAATACATTCACTGCATCGTGAAGGCAGATACCGGAATTACCTCCCTGAAGGACATGATAGACAAGAAGGCCAAGATCAAGGTCGGCCTGTCCCGGCCAAGCCATGAGGGGATGTTCCGGATGCTCACAGGATTCTATGGCGCGAGTTTCGAGGACATTGAAGGCTGGGGAGGTAAAATTCTCAGCGTGAACTTTGGAACGCCTGTGGGCCCCGAATCGCTGCGGGAAGGAAAAATAGATATGGGGTTTGCCTGGACGGGACTGCCCAACCCTCCGTTTCTGCAGGCCGCCGCGGATCTTAAATTGCGTTTACTCCCCATTGCCCCGGAGCCCGGGCTATTGAAAAAGAGCGAGTTCATGGAGTATTACAGGGCCGTCATACCTGCCAACGCCTATCCCTTCAACCCGGAGGACGTGATCACCACTGCCGCCACCGAGTGGTTGTCGCACGTTCCGGGCACCGTGTCGGAAGACGTGGTATATTATGTGACCAAGGGGATAATGAGCCAGAAAAACTTTCTTGCCGGGTCCTACCCGGAATTTGCCTCCGTAATGACCCCGGAGTACATAGCAAAGGCCGTTGCCCAGCTCAAGAATCCTGTTGACCCGGGAGCCCTCCGGTTTTACCGGGAGGCAGGCTACGTCAAATAGCGACGGGAAATAGTCGGGCCGCAGCCGGGCGTTGAGACGCGGCGGCGGCCCCTGCAAATCATCCTGGCTACACAAATTCGCGCCCGGAGCCGGCAATGGGGTTAGCAAGCGACATATTCAGCGGCGGAAGACTGAGGGGGGAACTGGACAATCCTGCCCTGAGCAAGGGCGTATATTTCTTTTCTCTGGCGATTGCCCTTTATCATTTAATTGTACTGGCCCGCTGGTATGCCTCCATCACGGAAGTTCACTCGCTGGTGCATCTTTCCTCCCTGCTGCTGCTGTGTTTTCTGACCTATTCCTTTTCAACTAAAAAATCGACCCGGCTGCCGCTGCCGGACCTGATTCTCCTGCTGTTGACCGTGGCGGTGACGATTTTTTTTTCCCTGCGCGGTGCAAAGCTTTTTTCCGCCACCGTGCTCATCAGCGACCCTCTGACTTCTTGGGAGTTTGTCTTTGGGGTCTTGTTCCTGCTTCTCATCTTCGAGGGCGCCAGGCGTACGGCAGGGCTGCCCTTTATCCTGGTGATTTTCTGCTTCCTGCTCATCATATACCTCGGCCCCTATCTGCCGGGCCAATGGGCGTTCTCCGCCTTTTCCTGGAAAGAGATAATCGGTCAAATGGTGTACTCCCCGATGGAAGGGATCTGGGGAATACCCCTGCGGGTATCTGCCTCGTACATTATTCTCTTTTTCATGTTCGGCAAATTGATGGAGCACTCCGGGATCGGGAACCTCATTGTGTCTTTGGCCCAGATCGTGGCGGGCAGATCCAAAGGGGGCCCTGCCAAGGTCGCCGTGATCGGAAGCGGCCTGCTCGGGAGCGTGACCGCCGGACCGGCAACAAATATTGTGATGACCGGCACCTTTACGATACCCATGATGAAGGAAATCGGTTACCGGCCCCATTATGCGGGAGCGGTCGAATGTGCCGCCTCGACCGGAGCCAGCATCGTGCCACCTGTAATGACCGGCATCGCATTCATCATGGCGCAACTGGCAGGTGTCCGGTACGTGGATGTCATGCTGGCAGCTATCCTGCCGGCTTTCCTTTACTACCTGGGGATCATCCTGCAGGTGCACTTCCAGGCCATAAAAAAGGACCTGGGCGGCGGGGGCGAGAAAAAGGCGGTCTTCAAGGAATTATCAGCGCTGTTAAAGGAAAGGGGGCACCTGCTCCTGCCCATTTTACTTCTGATCGTCCTGCTGCTGATCGGTTATACGCCGACCTGGGCGGCCCTGTGTTCCATTGCAGCGGTTGTGCCCGTGACCTGGATCCGGAAGAACACCGGGATGGGGCTGAAAAAGGTACTGGCAGCGTTTGAAGAGGCGAGCCAGGCGTCCGTCATCATCGCAACGACCCTGAGTCTTTCCGGGATCGTGCTGGTTTCCCTGTTTATTACCGGACTGGGAGGGCTGTTCAGTCACCAGGTCGGCGTCCTGTCAGGGGGGTCGCTGGTTATGATCTCTTTACTGGCCGGAACGGTCAGTCTTATCCTGGGCATGGCAGGTCCCATCATCGGCTCTTATTTGATCACCGTCCTCATCGTCGGCCCCGTGATGGTGGAAGCAGGGTTGCCGACGATGGTCTCTCATTTTTTCGCCCTCTATTTTGCCAACATCGCCTTTATCACCCCCCCGGTGGCCATCGGCGCCTTTGTGGCCGCAGGGATCGCCAACGCAAGCTTCTGGCGCATCGGGATCACCGCCGTGCAGCTGGCTATCGCAGCCTTTACCGTCCCCTTTGTTTTCGTGTTCAGACCGGCCCTGTTGATGATCGGAAGTCCGGTCGAGATACTGGTAGCCCTGGCCGTGGGCATGGCCGTGATAACCGCACTGGCTTCAGCGCTGGAAGGTTGGCTGCTGACAAGATTGAACGGGCTTCAGAGGCTGTTGCTGGCAACGGGGGCAGTGGGCTTAATTCCCCTTCATTTGGCCATGAATATCGGGGCGATCCTTCTGCTGGGCCTGGTCTTGGTTTGGCAGGTCCGACATAGACAACGACACTTCAGCAAATAAATGGGAGATTCACTATGGAAAAGAAAAAAGTAAAAATTCTGGGCATTTCCGGCAGTCCCCGCCGGGGGGGCAACACCGCAGGCATGGTGGAATTCTGCCTGAAATGGGCAGAGACGATGGACTATGTGGAGACCGAATTTCTGTCTTTGTCCGATTACAAAATCACGTCGTGCACCGGGTGCATGAAATGTTTTGGCTATATGGCGCCGGCAGATGACCCATACCAGTGTTATGACAGCGATGATGACATCAAGATCCTGGCTCCCAAAGTGGGAGAATGCGATGCACTTCTGATCGGTTATCCCGTATATTCCGGTGGGATCCCGGGGCTGCTCAGAAGTTTCATGGAAAAGCTGCATCACTATGGCCCCATGTCCTTTACCGAGTGGGCCGGAGGGTTGCGCTACAAGGCCCTCGGGATCATCAGCCAGGGTGGGCAGCTTTACGGCGGGCAGGAAATCAATTTCATGAACATGAGCTTCTGGGGTTCGGTTCTGGGAATGTACATCACCAACTCCTGGCCGACATCGGATGCACCCATGCCGTCGTCGACCTTTTTCGGCGGCGTTTTAACGACCATAGACGGCACGGGAATTTATGGTAAGAATGCATGGAAAAAGGAAGGCACCCGAACGATTCCGCCGGTCTCCGGATCCAGAAATGAGCGCTCTTTGAAAAATCTCGGCAGACACCTGGCCGAATCCGCCATGGTTTTAAAATTAGGCCGGGAAGCCTTTAAACAAGGAAACTACCGGGAAACCGAATTAATCCCCTTTACGAAATATTCCGTAAAGCCCAAGAAAGGTTCCTATGTGGACAGGTTGATCAAGCAGGGCAAGGTAACCTTTGTATCCAAAGAGGACCTGAAACGCCAGACCGAGAAAAAACCAGATTAAGGGACACGGCATGAATAAATATCCTGGCCCTGAGGACCAGGCTTTGGTTATCCCCTGAGGGGATTTGCTTGGTTGGAAGTTCATTGTATGATTGAAATTACAAATATCAAATTACA
>JAUYIZ010000294.1 GCA_030688615.1 Desulfobacterales bacterium
GCCGTAAGGGAATTTTTAAATACCTGCCGCGGGGCCTGAGGCGCCATGAATAAATATCCTGGCCCTGAGGACCAGGCTTTGGTTATCCCCAGAGGGGATTTGCTTGGTTGGAAGTTCATTGTATGATTGAAATCACAAAAATCAAATTACAAATAGCAAACAATTTCCAATGAGCAAAATTCGAAAATCCAAACGATGTCTCGTCCTGGAAGGTTTGGGTCATTGAATATTGGAATTTGAGATTTGTTTGGAATTTGGTGCTTGGAATTTGTAATTTCAGACCCAAAATGCCATGGCAGAGCCTTCTGTCTCTGACCTGGCCCAGAGGACCAGGTTTTCTGTGCTTGAATAAAATCGGGGGAGCGGGAAGAGGGGTTTCTCACTTTAGTTCGTTACTGGCACCATCATACTAATTAGTTTACATAATATATCTTATCGGACGTTATAGAAATTGAAACCCGGCGACCCGGACATACAGAAAAAAATATTCACGGTCTCTGATCTGACTTTACGCCTGAAAGAGGTCATCGAAAGCAATTTTCCTTTTGTCTGGCTGATCGGGGAAATCTCAAACTTCAGCATCCCGGTATCCGGACATTTCTATTTTACCTTGAAAGATAAAAACGCTCAAATCCGAGCGGTTATGTTTCGAAATCAGAATCGAAACCTGAAATTCGAACCCCGGGACGGCATGCAGGTGACCGGGTTCGGCCGGATAAGCCTCTATGAACCCCGGGGAACCTATCAGGTGATTTTCGAGTATCTGGAGCCCAAGGGTGCCGGCGCGTTGCAAATCGCCTTTGAACAACTCAAGGTGCGGCTTTCCGAGGAAGGGCTCTTTGATAAAAAATTCAAACGCCCCCTGCCCTTTTTACCCAAAAAAATCAGTGTCGTCACCTCGCCCACCGGCGCGGTGATATTTGACATTATCAGAGTGATAGACCGAAGATTTCCCAACACCCACCTTCAGGTCGTGCCGGTTAGAGTGCAGGGGGACGCTGCGGATAAAGAAATTGCTTCGGCCGTCGAACTGGTGAACCGGCAAAACGATTCAGACGTGATCATTCTGGCACGGGGCGGTGGATCCATCGAAGACCTTTCCCCTTTTAATTCAGAGCATCTGGCCAGGGCCATATTCGCATCCCATATCCCGATCATATCCGCTGTGGGCCACGAAACTGATTTTACCATTGCCGATTTTGTTGCCGATCTGCGGGCTCCCACGCCCTCTTCGGCCGCGGAGCTGGTGGTCCCCTTGAAATATGAACTTTCACGGCAATGTGCGGAATACACCAAGACGTTAAAAGAAAAATTCAACCGCCATCTGGAACGCTGCAGATCCTCTTTGAACGCGATGGTCAAACGACTTCGAGACCCCAAGAAGAATCTGCAGGATTTGCGGCTGAAAATCAATGACCTCACAGAACGCTTGACGCGACAGTCCATAAATAATATCCTTCAGCAACGGGAGCGGCTTGATTGGCGAACAGACCGACTGCAGGCCAACACACCTGCCGCACGGGTTTTAACTTTTAAAGAAAGACTGGATCAATACAATCATAACCTATTTTATTTATGTGGAAAAATAGTAAGAGAAAAACGGCATCAAATTCAGGAGTTCACCGGAATGCTCAGGGCTTTGAACCCGTATGGAATTTTAGCGCGGGGTTACAGCATTGCCCGTACCATCCCTGACGCGGTTGTCGTCCGGGATTCAGAACAGGTCCGGATCGGCCAGAATATTAAAGTTACACTTGAAAAAGGGTCTTTAATATGCCGGATCGAAAGGAAAGAAGGCGATGGCAAAACAATCATTTGAGAAGTCGCTCAAGCAGCTGGAAGATATTGTTCAGGAACTTGAAAGCGGAGATTTGGCTCTTGAGAAAGCGATCAAACTGTTTGAGGAAGGCATCAGTCTCTCCAAACACTGCTCGGACACACTCGATCAAATGGAGAAAAAGATCACAATTCTGCTGAAGGATCAGGACGGGAGTATCCTGGAAAAACCTTTTGAGCCGGAAAATGACACTTCATCGGACCAATGAATTGAATATGAAAACCTCACATCCCGAAGGTTCTTTTGACCTGAAGGCTTATCTGCTGGAAAACCGTGCCCGGGTCAACGCCGCCCTGGATGAGATCCTCGGGCAAAATTCAATTTCTACAAAAATTATCGATATCATACGGTACTGTCTGATATCCGGCGGCAAGCGAATCCGGCCGGTTCTTTGCATTGCCGCTGCGGAGTCCGTTGGAAGCCAGGCCGGTGATGTCATGGATGCGGCCTGCGCACTTGAAATGATTCATACCTATTCGCTGATCCACGACGACCTGCCCGCAATGGACGATGACGACCTACGAAGAGGACAGCCTTCCTGCCATATTGCCTTCGGTGAATCCGAGGCGATTCTGGCCGGAGATGCGCTTTTGACCCTGGCCTTTCAAGTGCTTTCCGCCCCGGCACTTTCCAGGGACGAAAATGCGGCCGGCTGGCTGAAGGTGATACATGCCGTAGCAACATCGTCCGGATATCAAGGAATGGTCGAAGGCCAGCTGCGGGATATCGCTTCAGAGGGAATGCCTCTGCGATTGCCTGAGCTTGAAACAATTTACCGCTTGAAAACAGGAGCGCTCATTGAAGCATCTGTTTACTCCGGCGCCCTGTTGGGCGGCGCCGACCCCATGCAGCTGGCGGCATTGGTCCGCTATGCCAAAAAAATCGGCCTGGTTTTCCAGATTATTGATGATATATTGGACGTTGAAGGAAATCCTGAAATCACGGGCAAAGCGGTGGGATCTGATAAAAGCCGCGGGAAAAGCACCTACCCTTCCATACTCGGGCTCGAATCATCTAAAGCCGTCGCGATGAAACTTGCAAACGATGCCTTGCAATCCATTGAAAGTTTTGATAGTAAATCTGATCCCCTGCGGGCAATCGCCAGATACATGGTGCACAGGAAACAGTAAAAAAAAATTATCGGGATGAAAATACATTGAGCCTTTTAAAATATATTGATTCACCGGCCGATTTAAAGCGGCTTTCCATATACGAACTGCCCCTGCTGGCCGACGAAATCCGGCAGATGATCATAGATGTCATATCGAAAAACGGCGGGCATCTCGCATCAAGCCTCGGCGCCGTTGAGCTGGCCATTGCCCTTCATTACGTCTTTGATGCGCCCCAAGACAAAATTGTCTGGGATGTCGGCCATCAAGCCTACGCACACAAGATACTTACCGGCCGGCGGGATCAATTTGCCACCATTCGAAAAATGGGTGGCCTCAGCGGGTTTACGCGACGTTCGGAAAGTCCCTGCGATGCCTTTTCCGCGGGCCACAGCGGCACGTCCATTTCCGCCGCTCTGGGGATTGCCTGCGGCACGCGCCTGAAAAAAGAAGATGCCAAAGTTATCGCCGTTATCGGTGACGGCTCTCTGACTGCCGGAATGGCCTTTGAAGGCCTGAATCAGGCCGGCGCCATTCATAAGGATCTGATCGTTATTCTGAACGAAAATGATATGTCCATTTCTCGCAATGTGGGGGCGCTGTCTTCTTTTTTAAGCCGCAAATTGTCTTCCAAATATCTTCAGGATTTACGAAAGGACCTGGGAGAATTTCTTAAATCACTGCCTAAAATCGGGGACGATATCTATCAGTTCGCCAAGCGGTCGGAAGAATCCCTCAAAACCTTCATCACCCCGGGTATGCTTTTTGAGGCGTTTAACTTTGAATATTTCGGCCCCATAAGAGGACACCGCATCGACCATCTGGTGGATATACTAAATAACGTTAAGCATTTGCATGAACCGGTGCTTCTGCATGTCATCACCAAGAAAGGCAAAGGGTACCTTCCCGCAGAGAACAACCCGGTCTTTTTTCACGGGGTCGGATGTTTTGAAGTCAAGACCGGAGCCTGCATCGGTGCAAAGGGCGCCCTGCCGAGTTATACCGAAGTTTTCGGAAACGCCCTGATCGAAATGGCTGAAACGGACGATAAAATTGTCGCGGTGACGGCAGCCATGCCCGAAGGCACCGGGCTTTCAAGGTTTTCTCAAATCTTTCCCGACCGGTTTTTTGATGTGGGCATTGCAGAACAGCACGGCGTGACGTTTGCGGCCGGCCTTGCAACCGAAGGTTTCAAGCCCGTTGTCGCGATATATTCCACCTTTCTTCAACGGGCCTATGATCAGATCGTTCACGATGTCTGCCTTGAATCGCTTCCGGTCGTCTTTGCCATCGACCGGGCGGGCATAGTCGGGGAGGACGGTCCGACCCATCACGGGTTGTTTGATTTTTCATTTTTGAGGAGTCTGCCCAACATGGTTGTCATGGCTCCCAAAGACGAAAACGAACTGGTCCGCATGCTTAAAACCGCCCTGTCGCTCAACTGTCCTGCCGCCATCAGGTATCCGCGCGGAATGGCCTCCGGGAGCAAAGCCGAAAAGATCGACACACCCATACCCCTGGGAAAAGGTGAAATTCTCGAAACCGGTAACGATGTCCTTATCCTGGCGATCGGCCGGGCCGTTCTCGAGGCCCTTGCCGCGCACAAGCTCCTTTTAAAATCAGACATATCGGCCACGGTGGTTAACTGCCGCTTTGTTAAACCGCTGGATATCGAACTGATCGGCTCGCTTGCCAGAAAAATTCCGCGAATCATCACCGTGGAAGAACATATGCGTCAGGGGGGGTTCGGCAGCGCCGTCCTGGAGGCCTTAAGCGATGAAGGCCTGGTGGATTTTTGCCTGGAACGGATCGGTGTGCCGGACGTATTTGTTGAACACGGTCCCCAGCATTTATTGCTCTCCAAATACGGAATCGATGCACCCGCCATTGTTCAGGCGGCTAAAAATCTTCTAAATGGCGCAACTTCCCCTCTGCGCATCCATATTTCCTGAGGCGGGACTCTGCTAAATGCTTAATTTCCTTTAAGTTCAAAGATGAGAGACCTTTGAAAAATGTCAAATTTTGTTCGAGTTCAAGGAAGGAGAAAATTTTAACCGCAGGAATACATTGAGTATTGTGAGGATTAAAATTTTCTCCTGACACAGAAATCGGGCGAAATAGGGGGTTTTGCAAAGGTCTCGATGACAAAGGTGTCTGAGGATTCTGGGTGGGTGCAAAAAAAGACAGACTCGACATAATGGTCGTTGAAAAAGGCCTGACATCTTC
>JAUYIZ010000304.1 GCA_030688615.1 Desulfobacterales bacterium
TGCCTTGACGGACAGGCTTGCATCGAAGGCGCATGGGGGCCCCGAAGAAATTACGGGGGCTGCCGGGGGTATCTGGGAGCAGTTCTGTGAGTCCATGGATGACGATTTCAACACCGCCCGGGGCATTGCCGTCCTGTTGGAAACCGTTCGAAAAATGAATCGCCTGCTGGATGAGTCCCCGGACAATCTTTCTTTGCAAACCAAGCTCCAATCAGGTTATGCGGACATTCAAAAAATCGGGAACGTTCTCGGCATCCTGACCCAGTCTCCCAAAACATATTTCGAAACCACCCAGGCCCTGGGCCTTGAAAAAAAATCCATGGATCCTGCCGTTATCCAGCAAATGATTGATGAACGAACCAAGGCCAGGCAGACCAAAGAATGGGCCAAGGCCGATGAGATCAGAAAACGGCTGGAGGACATGGGGGTACTTCTGGAGGATCGTCCCGAAGGGACCATATGGAAAATAAAATAATTTGGTTACCCCGTCATAATTCATGTCGCTCTTTAAGTTAATTTCCAGTTACGAACCCCGCGGCGATCAACCCCGTGCAATAAATTTTTTGTCTGACGGCGTTATAGCCGGAAAGCCTTACCAGGTGCTTTTAGGCGTAACCGGTTCAGGGAAAACCTTCACCATGGCCCATGTCATTGCAAGGCTGAACCGGCCGGCCCTGGTGATCGCGCCCAATAAAACCCTTGCCGCCCAGCTTTACAATGAACTCAAAAACCTTTTCCCGCATAATGCGGTGGAATATTTTGTGAGCTATTACGATTACTACCAGCCGGAAGCCTATATTCCCGCCAGCGACACCTTCATTCAGAAAGATTCCTCAATCAACGAGATGATCGACAAACTGCGCCATTCCGCCACCCGATCCGTACTTTCCCGCAGAGATGTTATCGTCGTTGCCAGTGTGTCATGTATCTTCGGCCTGGGGGCGCCTGAAGACTACCTGGCCATGCGCGTGGATGTTGAAAACAACATGACGCTGGTCCGGGACAAGCTTCTGTTAAACCTGGTTTCCATGCATTATGAACGCAATGACATTGATTTTCACAGGGGCGTGTTCCGTGTCAGGGGGGATCGGGTGGAAATATTCCCGGCCTACGAGGAGCAGAAGGCCATTCGCATTGAATTTTTCGGGGACCAGGTGGACAAAATATCTGAAATCGACCCCCTCAGGGGCAGCGTGCTCAGACAGCTGGAACGAACAACCATTTTTCCGGCCAGCCATTATGTCACCCAAAAGACGACCCTGGAGCGGGCCATTGCCGCCATCAATGAGGAAGTCAAGGAAAGAATCAATTTTTTTCGAAAAGAAAACAAACTGATCGAAGCCCAGCGGATTGAAGAACGCACGAACTTCGATCTGGAAATGATGCTGGAACTCGGGTACTGTAACGGCATTGAAAATTATTCGCGCCACCTAACCGGAAGGGCTCCCGGGACCCCGTCCCCGACCCTGCTTGATTATTTCCCCGATGATTTTCTTGTGTTTATTGATGAAAGTCACATAACCGTGCCGCAGCTGCGGGCCATGTACAAAGGGAACCGCAGCCGTAAAAGCACGCTGGTTGAATACGGCTTCAGACTCCCGTCCGCCCTGGACAACCGGCCGCTTACTTTTGATGAGCTGGACTCGAAAACACCGCAGGTCATCTATGTGTCCGCCACCCCGGCCGAATTTGAAACCGAAAGGGCGGGCAACTGCCTGGTGGAACAGATTGTCAGGCCCACCGGCCTGATTGATCCGCTCATGAAGGTTCGAAAAGCAAAGAACCAGGTGGACGACCTTTTTGAAGAAATCCAAGATCGCGTGAAAAGAAATGAGCGGGTTCTGGTGACCACCCTGACCAAGCGCATGGCGGAAGACCTGACCGAATACTATCTGGATCTGGGCATCCGGGTCAGATACCTTCACGCCGACATCGGCACATTGGAACGGATGGATATTATCCGGGACTTCAGAATCGGCAATTTTGATGTTCTGGTGGGCATCAATCTGCTTCGCGAAGGCCTGGACCTTCCGGAAGTTACCCTGGTTGCCGTTCTGGATGCCGACAAGGAGGGATTTTTACGGTCGAGACGGTCTTTGATTCAAACCGGCGGGCGCGCCGCGCGGAACGTGCGCGGAGAGGTGATTCTGTATGGGGATACGGTGACAGGGTCCATGGGCCAGGCCATGGATGAAACCCGGCGACGACGGGAGATCCAGGCCGCTTATAATAAGAAACACAACATCACGCCGGAATCCATTGAAAAAGAGATCACGTCTGTTTTCGGATCCGTATATGAATCCGATTACGTCACGGTGGGCCTTGTTTCAGAATCCGTGGCCGAATATCAATCCCCGGAGCAGTTTGACGCGCTGATCAAACAACTAGAAACCCAGATGGAGAAAGCGGCCCAGGCGCTCGAATTTGAGAAAGCCGCCGAACTGAGGGATCGGATTCTGTCATTGAAGGAAAAAATGGTGTTTCATTGAACGGCATCAATTCAAAGCTGGGCCACAAATTATCCATGGTTTCAAGCGAGCCGGGAGTCTATTTCATGAAAGATGCTCTCGGGCAGGTGATCTACGTCGGAAAAGCCAGGAACCTGAAACAGCGATTGAGCTCATATTTTTCAGCCCCCGGACCGTTAAATCTGAAAACCGGGATCCTGGTTCAAAAGACAGCAACCTTTGAAACGATTATCACCCAGACCGAAAAGGAAGCCCTCATCCTCGAATCCAACCTCATCAAGCGCTACCGGCCCCGCTACAACGTAATTTTGAAAGACGACAAACAATATCCGTCCCTGCGCCTGGATGCAAAAACCGACTTTCCCCACCTGGCGATTGCCCGCAAAATTGAAAAAAACAACGACCTGTATTTCGGCCCTTATGCATCATCCCGGGACGTGCGCCGGACACTGAACATCATCAACAGGACCTTCAAGCTTCGCAAATGCAAGACCAGAGACTTCAAAAACAGACTGAGACCCTGTTTGAATCATCAAATGAATTTCTGCCTTGCCCCCTGCTGCAACAAAGTCAGCAAGGCCGCCTACGGCAAGATCGTCAAAGAAGTGGTTCTTTTTTTGAAAGGCAGGACCCCGAAATTAATCCACCAGATTAAAGATGAGATGGAATCGGCGGCAATAACAAAGGATTATGAAAATGCGGCCGTTTTGCGGGACCGGATGTTTGCACTGCAGAAAACCCTGGAAAAACAAGTCGCCCTGACAACGGATTTTATGGACAGGGACATCATTGCCGTTGCCAGAGCTCCGGAACTGTCCCTGGTCCTGGTGATGATCGTCCGGGGCGGATACCTCATTGAGACCCGGCAGTTTGGTTTTGCCGAAGTGATCTCCACGGATGCGGAAATGATCAGCACGTTCATCCGCCAATACTACGAGAAGGTCCATGTCGTTCCCAAAGAAATCCTTGTCCCGTTAGATATCGAGGACGGTATTTTAATCGAACAGTGGCTGGAAGGCATTAAAAAAGAGAAGGTCAGGCTGCTGCGGCCTCAAAGAGGCGAGAAAGCCCGGCTGATCGAGATAGCGCAGCAGAATGCCGAAAACACCTTGAGAGAGCGGATTTCTCAAATCGCATCGGACATGGACTTTCTTGTCCGGCTGCAAGGCCGCCTGAAAATGAAAAAAATACCCAGGCGCATCGAGTGTTTCGACAATTCCCATATTTCCGGCCAAGAACCGGTCGCCGCCATGGCAGTGTTTGAGGACGGCCGGCCGAACAAATCCGCCTGCCGCCGTTATCGCATCAAAACGGTCGATAAACAGGATGACTATGCCTGCATGTATGAAATCCTGAAAAGGCGTTTTACAGCCAAAGACGCCCGGATGCCTTATCCGGACCTTTTAATCGTTGACGGCGGCAAAGGCCATCTGAATATTGCAGATACCGTCATCAGAGAGCTCAATATCGATATGGAATTTACCATGATCGGCATCGCCAAGAAAGATGAAAAGCAGGGGGAGGTGCAGGATAAGATTTATGTCCTAAATCAAAGCAATCCGATAAATTTCGGCAGGGAAGGGGACCTGCTTCTTTTTCTTCAGAGGGTTCGGGACGAAGCCCATCGTCTGGCCATAACTTTCTTTCGCCGGCGGCAGCGCAAAGCTTCGGTTCGTTCGGCGCTGGATGCCATTCCAGGTGTCGGGAAAAAAAGAAAGGGGGTTCTCCTGAAAAATTTCGGCAGCATAACCAAGATTAAAGCGGCGACATTCCAGGAACTGTGCAGGGCTCCCGGCATGAACCCGAAAGTGGCCGCGGCGATCCAGGCCTATTTTGCCGCCAACAAATAAAAACGCTTGGTAGGCTGCAGTGACCAAGGATACAGTGCAACACTGACCCTAACCGACGATCCCTGTTTCAGTGATTGATGATTGTTGATTTGTGATTGTTGATTGGCTTTCGATTGTTGATTGATGATAGTTGATTTTAAGATTTCACTTCCATTCCCCTCAATCAACAATCAACAATCATAAATCATCAATCCAATGCTTCCCGCACCTTGCGCGCCAGACTTTCCCGTGAAAAGGGCTTG
Source organism: Desulfobacterales bacterium (assembly GCA_030688615.1). Lineage (GTDB taxonomy): Bacteria > Desulfobacterota > Desulfobacteria > Desulfobacterales > JAUYIZ01 > JAUYIZ01. The sequence goes on from JAUYIZ010000304.1 coordinate 4,561, forward strand.
GCAATAAAATTCAACCCGGACTCCAGAACTCCAAAATTGGCAATGACGTTTTCCCCGTAACCTGACATGAATAAGATCTTCATCTCCGGGCACAGCGGCCCTATCCGATCCGCAAGTTCACGACCGCTCATCCCCGGCATCACCGCATCGGTCAGCATAAGATGAATCGGACCCTCATGCTGCTTGCAGACGTCCAGGGCCTCTTGTCCGTTTCGCGCTTCCAGGACGCTGTACCCGTAACCCTTTAGAATTTTTCCGACCAGTTTCCGAACCGCGGCATCATCTTCCACCAGCAGGACGGTCTCAGAACCCGCAAGTCCCTCCAGGGAGATTTTCTCTTTTTCAAGCGGTTCGGCTTCACCCTCCGTCCCGGGCAGATAGATCTTGAAAGTGGCCCCCTTGCCGGGCTCGCTGTTACAGAAGATGAATCCATTGTTTTGCTTGACGATCCCGTAAACCGTGGACAGGCCCAGCCCCGTCCCCCTGCCCTTCTCCTTGGTGGTGAAAAAGGGCTCGAATATGTATTTCTGGATCTCTTCGCTCATTCCTGTGCCCGTGTCGCTTACGGCCAGCATCACATAAGGGCCGGGCTTCATCTTCACCGCACGCGCCCGGGCATGGGCCGCATCCAGATCCACGCCGGCCGTCTCAATGGTGAGATTTCCTCCCTGCGGCATGGCATCCCTGGCGTTGACCGCCAGGTTCATGAGCACCTGCTCCATCTGGAACGGGTCCGCATTGACATTGCCCAGATCGGCCGCCAGGACCGTCTGAACAGTCACGTCCTCTCCAATCACTCGCACGAGCATCTTATTGAGGTCGGTGATTACGGCATTGAGATCCAGGGATATGGGATGAATGACCTGCTTGCGGCTGAAGGTCAGGAGTTGCTGGGTCAGAGCGGCCGCGGACGCCCCTGCCTTTTTAATCTCCGACACGTGCCCGCGCAGAAGGTCTTCATCAGAAAGCTCCATTAACATGATGTCACTATATCCTATAATGGCTGTCAAAAGATTGTTAAAGTCGTGCGCCACGCCGCCTGCCAGCCTTCCCACGGCTTCCATCTTTTGTGCCTGCATGAACTCTCTTTCCAGTCTCTTGCGTTCAGAAATATCTCTTACTATCCCGATGGCATGCCATTTCCCCTTTATTTTTGTCGCTGAAACAGATATGCTGATCGGCAATTCTGTTCCGTCTTTTTTTAAGGCCTCCACTTCCAGGGTTTGCCCGATGACAGGCCCCCGGCCGGTCGCCTGGAACTTGCTGAAACCCTCTCTATAATTATTGTGATGGCTCCGGGGCACAAGAAGTGTGTGCAATTGCTGACCCATGGCCTCTTGCGCGGAATAGTCAAAAATCCTTTCCGCTGCTTCATTCCAGAAAGAGATGCTGCCTTCATTATCCAGCATGATGATGCCGTCTTGCGCTGAAGCGCTCACTTCCCGGAATTTCTCCTCACTCTCCCGCAGGGATTCCGCCGCCGCCTGCTTCTCAAATGCCCTCCGGACGATAAGTAATAATTGCTCCATATCATAGGGCTTGCGCACGTAGCTGTAGGCGCCTAAATTCACGGCCTCAATAGCTGATTCTTGCGAGGCATGCCCGGTGATCACGATGCATTCCGTATCAGGCGAGCATTCCTTGATTCCCCTTATCACTTCCAGGCCGGACATGTCTTCAAGCTTGAGGTCAATAAGAGCCAAAGCAGGCACCTCCTGCCTGACTTTATCCAGGGCTTCCTTTCCGGTGGCGGCAGTTATGGGTGTATAACCCTTAGCCTTGAGTATGTCTGAGAGGGTCTTTCTGAGCCTGGGATCGTCATCTACAATAAGAATGTCCTTTTTATCCACGCTGTCGCCTCACTTTCTTTGGGTCTGGTTCTAATATCGGCCGGAATGATCTGTCCGTTGTTGATTGACGATTGTTGATTGTTGATTTGTGGAATCGCTTCGCTCTTTCTTTTTTAATAAAATTGATAGAATTCCTTCAATCAACAATCGTCAATCAACAATCAACAATCCAAGTATCGTCCCTTGTCATCTCGTCAACCAGCTTTCATTGTTTATTGACATAATTCTTTTTATCCTTTATTTTATGCCATCTTGAAACCCAATAACAGGAGGTCATAAATGCCACGATTAAACCAGACAATTCATCCTGAATACATTATTAGCCAAAAGGGCCAAAAAAAGGCCGTTGTCCTTGGTCTTAAAGAGTATGCGGCCATTCTTGACCTCATTGAAGACCTTGAAGACGCGAATGATCTTTTAAAAGCAGAGAGAGAGGCCATTTCATTTATCCCCTATGATCAATTCCGCAAAGTTTGGCTATCAGATTGAACTATAAAATCATTATTGAAAAGAAAGCCTCGAAAGAGGCAACATTTATTCCCCAAAAAGATCGCATAGCGATTGATAAAAAAATTCTCGCTCTATCCGTCAATCCTAGACCGCAAGCTTCCAAGAAGCTCACCGAAAAAGACGGTTATCGCATTCGAGTCGGCAACTATCGAATACTGTATACGATAGACGATGAAGCGAAAATGGTCGTCATTTATCGAATAAAAACAAGAAGCGAAAAAACTTACAAATAACAAGTTCCAAATATCAATGACCAGTTTGGAATTTGCAATTTTCAATCCCTCAATCAACAATCGTCAATCAACAATCAACAATCTACAATAGACACCGCCGCCTTAACGGGCAGGGTGACAATAAATGTGCTGCCCTGGCCTTCTTCGCTTTGCACCTCGATGCGGCCGCCGTTTAGCTCCGCCAGGTTCCTGGCGACCGCCAGGCCAAGGCCGATGCCACGGGCCCTGGTCGTAAAGAGCGGTTCAAAGATTTTTTCCATATTCTCCTTTGAGATGCCGCAGCCGGTGTCGGTTATCCGAATGCGGATTGCCTGCCCCGTGGAATGTTTACCCCGTGAAATGTGGAGCCTATTTCTCCGGGGCGAAGCATATTCCTCCGGGGTGGATTTCAGATCCCGGATCGGGTCCGCTTCGATCAATTCAGCCGTGATCGTTACATGACCGCCCTCGGCCGTGGTCTGGTAGGCGTTTGCGACCAGGTTGCCCAGCACCTGACCCATCTGGCGGGGATCCACGAAAACAGGCGGCAGTTCAGGGGGTATCCCGGTGGTTACCTTCACCTTCTCCGGGGGTGGTTGTTTCTGCAGCACCCGGGCAACCAGCTCCGCGGCGGTTACTTGCTCCGGCTCCGAAGATCTGGTGCGCGAGAAATCCAGCAGGTCTGAAATGATGCCCTCCGCATTGCCGACCTCCGAGGAGATCATCTCCAGATACTCCCGGGTGGTTTCGTCGGCCTCGGTGTTAATGTTCCTGAGGTAGTAGATGGCATTGCTCATCACGGCCAGGGGGTTGCGCAGTTCATGGGCCACGCCGCCTGCCAGTTGACCCAGTATGGCCAGCTTCTCTGCGCGGACCAATTGCTCCCGGGCGTCCCGCAGTTGCGCTACCGTCGCTTCAAGCTGTTTGGAGTATTCTTGCAGCCGATCCTCAGCCTGCCTGATCTGGGTGATGTCCTTGATCGTTACAATAGCAGTGACGGGTTGGCCTTTTGCATCCCTGATAAACGATACCGTGAAGGTTATGGGGACTTCGCGACCGTCCTTTGAGACGAGCGTGCGAGGTGTGAGGACAGGCGCTTTCCCCTCCAGAACAGATCCTATGTCTTCTATGGTTTTTTCCAGGTTTCCCGGTTTGACCTTTCTTTGGACCAGATCGACGATGTCTGTTCCAGTCAGTTCAGACTTCTCATAACCCGTCATCCTCTCGAAAGCCGGGTTAACGAAGGTTATCTTACCATCCATGGCATGTAGCAATAATCCATCCCCCATGGCCTCGATCGTATCGATAGCCGACTTCGCCGCCGCTGCCGCCGCCAGGGCCTTGCACTCTCTTTCATAAAAGCGGGCTTTCTCCACGCCGGTGGCAATCTGCCGGCCCAGGCCGACCAGCAATTCCAGGCTGGCGGCGTCAAAGTGCTGCGGGATGGGCGTGCCCAAGCTCATCGCCCCGATCACGCCCGTGGACCCGATCAACGGCACACCGACCGCGGACTGGATGCCCTCCTTTTCAACGTAGGCCCTGCGCGCCTGGGGATAATCCTCCAGGCCTTCCAGAATGACCGGCCGGCCGGTCTGCGCCGCCTGCCCGGCCAGCCCCTCGCCCAGCTTGAGCCGGCTGAAGGCCCGGACGAACTCGTCACTCAGGCCCCGGTGGGCGACCAGCGCCAGTTCGCCCGCTTTCTCGTCGAGTAGCAGCATCCCTGCCGACTCAATCTTGATCAACTGCAATACTTCGTTCGCGGCCCGGTTGAGGATCTCGTCCACACTCGCCGATTCATTGACGATGGCCGCCATGGCGTTGAGCGCCGACAACTCGGTCGCACGGCGCGCCAGCGCCTCCTCCGTCTGCTTGCGCTCGGTGATGTCGCTGTAGCGGACCTGATAATGTTCCCTGCCATTCCAGAGGACCTGCGTGCGCCAGACGTAAAGGTGGCGGACCTCTCCATCTTTTCTGACGATGTCGATTTCATACTCGGATGAATCATCCTCATCAAGACGTCTTTTCTCTCTCCGGACCTTAAACTCGGCATAGCTCTGTTCCGTATAACGCTTCACGGTCGGGGTCGTCTGCCATTGCTCGATACTGTCGCATCCGAAGATTGCCAGAGTCGCCCGGTTGGCATAGAGGGTCTCTCCTTCCTTTGATACAACACGAAGGCCCAGCGGCGACTCATCCAGGTGCCGGCGAAAGTTCTCTTCGCTTACATGCAATGTCTCCTCCGCCCGTTTGCGGTGTTCGATCTCGCTCAGCAACTCAAGACGCGATTGGTTGGAAGCTGCCAGCAACTCCCGCGCCAACTTTTCGGAGGCTGCGATTGCATCGCTGCGTTTCTGCTCGGTCAGGTCGGTTGCCACCAGACATAAGGAACCGGATGTCTCGTAGATGGGAAGGCTGCTCACCGAAAGATAGACCGGCACCAGCGTTCCGTCGCCGGCGGCAAGTACAAGTTCCTCGCGGCGTTTTTCGTCTCGGCCTTTTATCAGCAGTGATTGAAGAATCCGCTGGCTGTCCGGTGCAATCCAGGTGTGGATCGTGGAACCGATCACCTTTTCGAGCGACGTCTTGAGCATCTCGGCAAAGCGCCGGTTGGCATACAGAATCACGCCCTCCGCCGTCAGGGTCAGCGCGCCTTCGTTCATATCCTCGATCAGTATCCGGTAAGAATGATCGGCGCCTTTGAGCGTAAAGATCTGCTCGCCGCCCGCGCCCGAGACGATGAGCGCGTCCACCTCGCCGCTGCGAATGGCGCGCAGGGTCTCTTCGGCTTCCTCCAGCCGCGCGCGCAGGTCATCGTTTTCAGCGACAAGTTGTTTTTGTGTTCTGCTGGTAGATTTCTTGGGCATGGCAACTTTCTATTTCGGATTGCGGATTGCGGATTTCGGATTGAAAAGCAAAATCCGCGATCCGCAATTACTTGTTTTTTCTGGCGGTGTTGACGGAAGCAACGGTGATTGCCAGAATTTCATTGCCTTCTTTCATCAACGATTCCAATTGCTCTGCTTTCACGATGCCGGCTTCAACCTCGCAACTCCATC
>JAUYIZ010000306.1 GCA_030688615.1 Desulfobacterales bacterium
TGCCTTGAACCCGGGATAATATTTTCTTCTTTCCATCCTCTCAAATAAGTACTAAAATTACTTTGAAGACCACTATGAAGTGATAGCGGTATTCTGTTTACTACCAGAACTTATTTAGATGTTACCTCAATTGTCAACAACATACTGAAATCATAATAATTCAATATTCCAAATCTTTTCCGATTTTTTGCTATTTTAGCAGATTTTGTAAAATTTTTCTCACACAGATTCTCACACGGAAAAATCTTACCGGATCTGAGCATCCAACCGAAATAACCATCACTTTAATAAAGTGCCCTCCCCTTCCATCTTCCCTTCAAGCTCCATTCAGTCAATGACGATCGTATTTTATCGTCATAAAGACCGTCATAAGTCAACAAGCTGATATTATTTGAAATATTTAATTTCATGACGATATGACGATGATTCTCACAAAACTCTAAAAAAAGATCACACCGAAATATTTATCTTGGCAAAGCTCAATTCCATTAAAAAAAGAATTGTGTGTATCAGGGAGCCGGAGCAGCCTGATTACGAATTGACCGGGGTGGTAAATTAAAATCAGCGGCGATGTTTTTCAATTTCAAGAAAACCGCTGGTGCTGGGAGCATTCGCATAAGATTTGCCATTCCGGTTAAATCGTAACCTGGTCATTTACCCTCACAATCCGGCAGAAAAGAGCGGAAATAAAAACCATGGGAAAAGCACAAAACGGCAACAAAAACAACGTTGATCACAAACAAATGGCCTACCCCAGACACCATTCATTCAATGACGATCACATTTTATCGTCATCATGACCGTCATCGGCAACCTTCTGTTATTACAGATTGAAACAGTCTTTATGACGATATGACGATGATTTTCATAAAACTCTGAAGAACAATTTAGAAAAGCGACTTGATTAAATCGAAAGGGCATGTCAAAAATATTTTGGAGTTGCCTGATCCAGATAAATCTCAAACATGGCCCGCTGATAAGGAAAAAAATGAACAAACTTGAATTGATTGACGTTTTGAAAAAACAAGAGGGATTGACGAAATCTGAAGCCGTAAAGGTTGTTGAAATCTTCTTTGGTGAGATGACCGAGGCACTTGCCAAGGATGACAGGGTTGAGATCCGAGGGCTGTGCTCTTTCTTTGTGAAAAAATATAAAGCCTACGCCGGCAGGAATCCAAAGACCGGCGAAACTGTGAAGATCAAGCCGAAAAAGCTGCCGTTTTTCAAAGCGGGCAAAGAATTAAAAGACAGGGTGGATAATAACTGAAGATGGTTCTGCCGGTTGATGCATTTTTCCGATTATTTTGAGAGCCTTGATATCAGAAAATACAACTTTTCAAGTCTGACCGGCGGCGGAAACATTCTCAATTTATTTGGCGCAATGGACTGACATCAATGGGAATCGTCGATTCAAGGGGCATTCGGGGAGTGTCAAAAGTTATATAAAAACGAACATAAAAAAGGCAAGATTGAAGCGCACTGAAGGAGGTTTTATATGAGAATCCGTTATTCCACACTGATCATGGTTTTCACTCTGATTGTGTTTTTGACCATTGCCAGCGCAGAAGGGCCTTACAAGAAGGTCCAACCGGTGCTTGATACAACCAAGACCGTGATGGAAGAAAATCTTTTGCAATCGGACGGTTCTTCCCTGCACATCACATCAACGATCGTCACCATCGATCCCGGTGAAGTGACCGGCTGGCATAAGCATGGGGTACCGCTTTATATCTATATCCTGTCTGGGGAGGTAACCGTGGATTACGGGGAGAAGGGTATGCGCACATTCGGTCCCGGTGACTCGTTTATGGAATCTATGGCTCATTGGCACCGCGGCACAAATCGGGGTAAGGAACCGGTCCGCATACTTTGCGTATACATGGGATCGGACAAGGCTAAAAATGTTATCCTCAAGGATTAAGCTCCTTCATGTAGGCGATCTCCATTGCATTCTCAACCATTAGACATCTGGGATTTAAATGAGATTTCAGATTAATGGAACATATTTTTCTGACTATTTTGAGAGCCTTGATATCTAAAAAAACAAGTTTTCAAGTCTATCCGGCGGTGGAGTTATTCTCAATATAACACCACCTGCCCAAGCTTTGAGGACTGAAAATCGACATACTATATGTGGTATCCCCCTTTTTTAAAGAATCAGGATTATCAGTTGCATTCCGAGCGGATCTATTGATATTTTAAGATGAACGATACAATTGGCATGTTTGAACAGGACCGGATTTAAGTTGTATGCAAGAAACCTTGAATGCACAACGCTCTGAATTAATCCTAATTTTTAATTGGAGATCTTTCTAATGGCCAAAAAACCGACTTCTGAGAAATTGGAACACCATAAAAAATGGTTTTTGTTTAAAACTATTCTAAAGATCAATTATTTAAGGAATATTCTGATTGTATCGCTAATCATTGCTGTGGGGTTCCCTATCTGCTTGGTCCTCTTTATATCTCCAGCGTTTATAAGCGAGTTAACAAAGAATACGGAAAATGAAGCACACCGTTTGGCAGAACATCTTAAAGTAATGTTTGGGATAGACAAAATTAAATTGACTGAAGATTTTTTACCATCAAAACCCCTGGATGCTGATATAAAAAGGATATTAAAACAGTTTGAAGTAACGAAGATAAAAATCTTTTCAAAGAAGGGAAGAATTATTTATTCTACTTCCCCTAAAGACATCGGGGTAATAAATCAAAGGACATATTTTCACGATATTGTTGCCAAAGGAAAAGCCTTCACAAAGATTGTTAAGGCACAGACGCGATCCCTTGATGGTGAAATAGTTAAAAAAGATGTGGTTGAGACATATGTGCCAATAATGCAGAATAATGTATTTCTAGGTGCTTTTGAAATTTATTACGACATAACTGAAAGAAAAAAAAGCCTTGAGATGTTATTGCTAACATCCTTAAGCATACTAATTGCCGTCGCAATAAGTCTTATGGGTGCGGTTATTTTTGTCTTAATTCAGGCATGTAAAAATATCAACCAGCGCGAGCAAGCCGAGGAGACAACACGGGAGAGCGAAGAAAAATACAGGAAGTTGTATGCTCAAAGCGACCAACAAAACCAATCACTCAACGCCTTGTATGCGATCTCTCAAACCGTAAACCAGTCCCTGGAACTTGAGCAAACTCTTAATGACACTCTGGATAAAATCATTGATCTTTTCAAGTGTCATTCAGCTGTTATCCGCATTCAAGACGACCAGACACAAGAAATGGTATGTTTTGCGCAAAAAGGGCTCTCCCCTGAGGATGAAAAAATATTGACCAAGCGGCTTAAATGGGGAGAGGGTTTTGTCGGCCTGGCCATAAAAGCCGGCAGGGTTGAAACCGTTGAAGACATACACGCCGATACCCGGGTAGGGGACAGCCTGGCACATGCAAAAAAGATCGGCGGCCGCTCGCTGGCCGTCCTTCCCCTCTTTTCTCAGGATAAAGTGCTCGGCAGTATTAGCATCCGTTATCTTGAACCGCGCATTTATACTGGTGAAGAAATTGATCTTTTTACTTCCATTGGACTCCAAGTTGGCACCGCGATTGGAAATGCCAAACTCTATCAAGACAAAACAGATGCCATCAAAGAATTAGAAGAGACACGGAGCAATTTACAACAAGCGCAGAAAATGGAATCTCTCGGTACACTCTCAGGGGGTATTGCCCATGAATTCAACAATATCCTCACGATTATCATCGGCAATGCGCAACTGCTACAGGATGACATCGCCGAACAGGATCCTGTCAGGGAATGCCTGGACGGTATCCTTTATGCCTCTTTGCGGGCCAAGGATCTGGTGCAGCATATACTCAGTTTTGCGCGTAAATCCCTGACGGTACGGGAAGCCCATCAAATAAGCCCGATCCTGCAGGATTCACTTAATCTGCTGCGGTCAACCATTTCATCGGATGTGGACATTCGGCCCAACTTATCCTGTCAACACGATACGGTATTATGTGATACCACCCAGATCAATCAGGTGCTCATCAATCTTTGCACCAACGCTGCCCATGCCATGCGAGAAAGTGGGGGCATTTTGAATATTACCCTGGAAAACATAAGTCTTGATAAAAAAGGGGTGGCCCCGTATGAGGATTTAACTCCCGGGGATTATGTGAAACTGACGGTTAGCGATACCGGCCATGGCATAGGTCCTGAAGATATCGACCGTATTTTTGATCCCTTTTTTACAACAAAGGAGGTGGGCGAAGGCACAGGGTTGGGGCTTTCGGTCATTTATGGAATTGTAAAGAGTCACGATGGAGGTATCAAGATTCAAAGTACGATAGGAAAAGGCACTACCGTTGAAGTGGTGTTCCCTCTCATGGAGACTGAACCGGAGATTGAAGCTGAGGAATCCAAGGCGTTGCCCAGGGGGAATGAGCGTATCCTGGTTGTAGATGATGAGGAATATCTTGTAAAAATGTCAGAAAGGATGCTTCAGAGCCTGGGTTATGCGGTAACCACAAGGACAAGTTCCGTTGATGCCCTGGAACTGTTCAGGTCTGAGCCGGACAAGTTTGATCTGGTGATAACGGACATGGCCATGCCGGGAATGGCCGGTGACCGGTTGGCGCAAGAACTCATCAAGATCCGGCCGGATGTTTCCATTATCCTTTGCACGGGGTACAGCCGCCGTATCGATGAGAATAGAGCCAAAGAATTGGGTATCAAAGCGTATGTGACTAAGCCTTTTATCAAGAATGATATGGCAGAAACAGTTCGCGACGTGCTGGATGAAGCAAAATAGTAAACACGAGATCGTCCTCCATCGAAAATAGGTTTTATAAGATGAATCAGAACACTCAGAAGGAAATATCTGTCCTGATCGTCGATGATGAAAAACTGATCAGGCGCATGATTGAGCAGGCAGGAAGCAAAAACGGCTATACCTGCTTTCTGGCCTCAAACGGACAAGAGGCGCTACCGATGTTCCCATTTTACTTCAAATAACCGCCGGACATGGTTACAGACGGCGGCAAACCGGTCACGCTGTTTTTCCAGCAGTGTTTTAAGTTTGTTTTCCCAGAAGGCGCGTTGCAGGATCAAGCCCCCAAAGATCGCGTTGTCACCGAGCTGAAGCGCCAGGTCCTTTTCCGGGCAAGTGCCGTCACATCGGCTGGTCAGCATTTCGTAATCAGCTTCAAGCCCATGGAGCCAGAAAGACCGTTCAACCTCGGCATATTCGCGCAAGAGCTCTTCTTGAACGCGCAAATCAATTTCATCCTGACAATTTTGGATCACCTTGACAAGGTACCGATGTGCGGTTTTGTTTTTCAGGCGCCCTTTGTTACGTTCGGTCCCGAATATCGCCAACCCCTGGCGGATAGCCTCCGGAGTATAGCGGCCGGCAAGCCACTGCCGGACTTCACCTTTGGGGTCCAAGGCGGCAATTTCAAAGCGCTCAAAACCCTCATTGAGCAAAACACGGCTTGCCAGTCGGCTCGGCAGAACATCAATACGCTGTTTTCCGGTATGAGCCGCATGTAGCTGCTCGATAAATCGCCGATCCTTTTCCGGATCCGGGCACGCCTGCCGCAGGATGTCCTGCCTGCTTTTGCCGTCAAACTCAACGCGGCCCGCGTGATTGATCCCCGCGGTGTAAGCGCGCAGAGCTTCACCGACCGCCGACTTTATTAATGCTTCTTTACTGCTGTCGTCAAAAACAAGAGCGCCTACCGCCTGTTCAAATTTGCCGAACTCTCCTTCGATCACGGCCTTGTTCTGCCCGCGTCCCGGGGTGGCGGGGATCATGAGGGTTGTTTTTTCAATATGGTTTCGCAAATGCTGATCATCATGAATTGGCTTATTATCATGCACCAGTGCCTGCGACGGGCGGCCAAGAAAATGGCAGCTCCTGTCAAAGGCCTTGCGCACCCCCGCGGCGGTTTCGGCATCGGTGACAACCACGGCCGTATGACAGGCAGTTGCCTGGTCCACAATGCCCTGCCAGTTATAAGAGCGGACTTGTCCACTGGCGATAGAAACGGCATCAACGGTTTTGCCGTCGGTCACCAGGATGCTTCCCGGCCGGCATCGCCGGGTAGCGCCGCGATAGCGCGGGCGTTTGGCGGATCGTCCGGGCAGCATGCCAAAAATGACCAACACCCGCCGAATCGCTACCGGCCCAATGTTCAGCCGGGCGGTTTCGTATTTGAAAAAATCCCTGAGGCTGCCTTCCCAGACCGAGTAGTCCTCGGCAATCCGGCGCGCATCCTCACTGGCGCCCGGAACGGTTACATATTGCCGGACCGGGCAAAGCTTGTAGGGTTGCCGCCGATCCTTTTCCCGCCAAAATCTCACGGTCTGATAAGGGATTTGCGCATGTTCACAAAACCGCTCAAGACCCTCCTGCCATTGGTCGCTCAAATCGAGTATGAAACGGATAAAACTATCGCCGTAGGTGGTATAGTTACTGGTTGTATGCACTATCAGGGCGCCGGGATGGTTCAGGCGGTATTGTAAAATCCGTTCGCGCAACTCAAAGCCTTTCTCTATGGATGCAGGAGCGCAAGGGCATAGGGGATGGCCAGGGCCGGCAAGCGATATTTGTGCCAGCGCATCTTCTATCTGATTTTTGCGCTCATACACTTGGGTTCGGCTGATCCGGGCTTGTTGGCAAATCCTGGACAGCGGCCCGTCCAGGCTCAAACCCATGTCGGCAGCGGTCTGTTGCACAAATTTGTTCATGGCGATTAAAGTCAGCTTGCTATTTTGGCATTTTTCTTTTAAATTCATGGCTCAAAGGGATGGTTGTTGTTGGATTCCGGTTTTAGCGGACAGGAATCATGCCCAACAATCATCCCTTTTTCAACCATTATTTATCCCAGGATCTTTTGTCCCATCAGCCAAACCTGAGGTTTGCCGGCGTGGGAGACCACCCGGAACAGTTCCAGTCCCCGGCTATCCGGGTTGGTCAATTCCGGCGTCTCGGCCCCAAGTCCCTGTTCAATTCTTTTCAAGGCCTGCTCGGCCACGCCGTAATACCGGTCCGCCGGCACCAGCAGTCCTCCCAGACCATGGTGAGTACGTCGGTGGTTGTAATGCTCCACCCAGCGGCCGATGCTCCGGGCGGCATCGGTTAAATCCATGAATTCGTTCTGCTCCACGCACTCCTTTTGAAAACTGGCGTTAAGCGCCTCGACCTTGCCGTTGACCGCTGCGTCCCTGGCCAGGTAATAGTTGATCTCGTACTCCTCAAGCAGGGCTTCAAAACGGCTCAACCCCTTCCAGGAGTGAAATGCCGAGCCCCGATCGCTCATCAGCCCATCCGGACGGCCATAACGCCTAACCGCCTGCTCGAAGGTTTCTATCACCGGGTCCGCCTGCTCGGTGGGCACCATGGTCCAACCCGCGATGAAACGTGAGAAATCATCTTCGATAAATAGCACGCACTGCTTCTGCTTATGGACATAGAAATGATAAAAATCCAAATGATACAACTCCCGTGGACGGCCTGCCTCATAGCGGCCCACATGCTCCTTGCGCTTCAACGTCGGGGGAAGATAACCATTTTCCTCCATTACATTGCGTACCGTGCCAACCGATACCCGAAAGCCCCCTCGCTTGAGCATGTTGCGGATCTGACTGGGTCCATACCCGGGATGCTGACGCCACATGGCCAGTATCCGCCTGTCACGATCCATAGCCGATCCCTCTGCCTCAACCGAGGTCAAACCCCCTGTCGCGCTGCCCCGCCGTTTGGCAGCCCGCCGCCAGTCGTAAATGGTGGTCTCGGTAACGTCATATTTTTCTGCCGCCGCGGCGACGTCATTGCCCTGGGCATACCCAAGAATCTCCGTTTTTAATGCAGATGAATAGCGTTTGCCCCGTGCTGGGTGCTTCGTCCGGCCAGCAACATCCTCAGCTTCTACTTTTGTCATTGTCTGCCTCCTCTCTTATGGTTAAGATTATTGAGGAGAGAAGCTGGGATCTTCCCTATCATTTATGTCAGGAATTCTTGATCGTTTCCTGATGAAGAATTATAGTCTGCGACACTTAAGACCATCACTTCGCCCGACAATATGGTCGAATCGATGTCTCATTTTGTTCTCGCGACGAAAGTAAATATTCTCGATCTCAAGCTGTTCTTTCAATGTTTCAATTTCAGAAAGAGCGGTCCGAAGTTCGACCGTCCGCTCCTCCACTCGCTGTTCAAGTCCGTTGCATGCCTCTTGTAAAGCCTCTGCGATATGTTTCCGTTCGGTGATGTCGCTGATGGCTGTCCTGATCTGACTGAATTCGTCGCCCCGGTTTCTGATCACCATGCATTCCAAAAGGGCATAGAACTCAAGGCCGTCTTTTTTCACAAGCCTTAACTCGCAGGACCCGGATGTCTCTGTTTTTAGCAGCCGCTGTCGAAGTTTATAGAAAATATCCTGGTCGTCTCTCAGAATAAAGTGAGAAAAAAGCTTTCCGATCATGGCGCTGCGCTCTATCCCGATCATGGCGGCGTCGGTCAGATTGACCTGCTCGATGATCCCCTTTTCACTCAATGTAAAATAGCCGAGCGGCGCAAAGTCATACAGATGAGCATAGCGATCCCGCGTCTTTTCAAGTTCACCCTGGACGCGGCGCAGTTCATCGTTCTGCATTTCAAGCTCGACCTGATGAACCTGAAGCTCGTGGATGAGGCTTGCCATCTTTTCGGGCGGCATTTCGGAAAACGCTTCGGTACTGCCGGCCATTATTTCAATTTCCTTTTCCGCGCGCCGCCTGAAATCCAAATCAACGGGCGCATCCTGCGACGGTTTTTTCTCATGGTTGACCGTTTTCAGGGAATTTCCCCTTAAGGGGGGGGATGTTTTTTCCTTTTTTGCAGGCCTATTGGCTGCCTTTATATTGGAGTGAGTAAAGGTCTTTGAAGTGAATGCTCTTCCCCTCTTGTCACAGGAGAGGCAAAATATATTTTTATATAAATATAAATTATTCCCAGAGAAATGCAAGTGCAATTTCAGACGGTGTAAGTTCATCTGCGGATTGATTAAGTTAATAAAATATGGTATCATCAATGTTGAAAATATTAAACTTATAAACTTATGAACGTCCCCTACTTCCAGCTCAAAGATCTTTTCGCCCGGGGCGGACTTTCCCGGCGGGAATTTTTATGGAGTGTCGCCCTGCTGGGCATGTTCTCCGTGCCCGTCTCGAAACGCGCCGGTTTTCCCTGGCCGGCTGAAGCCTTCGGGGCGGACAGGAAACGCGGCGGCATCATCAAGGTGGCCACGCTCGTCCGGAAAATCACCCACCCGGCCCGGGTTTCACGGGAGGAGTCCGCCAATATCCTCAGGCAGGTTGCTGAAGGCCTCACTCTCACGGACGAAAGCGGCCTGACGCATCCTTATTTACTCGACGGCTGGCAGGCCGGCAAGGATTTGAAAACATGGGATCTGAATCTGCGCCAAGGCATTCGCTTCAACAACGGGGATCTGTTGACCGCCGATGATGTTATTTTCAGCATGCACCAGTGGTTGAACAAAGATACGGGCTCCTGCCTGCCGGGGCTGATGGGCAGCTATCTGGACAGGGGCGGGATTGAAAAAACAGGCCCGCATGGAATCAGGCTGCACCTTACAAGAGCCGAAATCGCCCTGCCGGAACATCTTTCCCATGACGGCGCCATGATTTTGAATCATAAAACCTTTGAGGGAGATTTCTGCAAAGCGCCCCATGGCACCGGGCCCTTCACGCTGGGCAGTTATCGGGAAAATGACCGCGCTTTACTGACCCGCCGCAACGATTACTGGCAAAAGGGCGCAGACGGCAAATCCCTTCCCTACCTGGATGGCGCGGAATTCATTGACACGGCAGATGAGATGTCCCTGCAAATCGCCGCGTTGCTGGCCGGCAGGGTGGACATGATCGATCCGGCTGCCCCCGGGGGTACGGCTGCGTTCAACACCCTGGGCAACGATCCCCGGGTCAAAATCAAGCCGATGGGTATTGCACAGGCCCGGGTGCTCCGCATGCAGGTGGATTTGAAGCCCTGGAATGACAACCGGGTCCGCATGGCGCTGAAACTTTGCCAGAATCGCCAAAAAATTCTGCACCTGGCCTATTTCGATCAGGGCATTGCGGGCCATGATGGGCGCTTATGCCCCAGGCATCCCGAATATTGCCCGCAGCCCGCGGCCGGGTACGACCCTCAAAAGGCCAGGCATCTGCTGCAGGAGGCAGGATATTTTACGGGATTAAACGTGAACCTGGCCGTCGCAGCGGATTGGGCGGATGCCGTCCGGTACGCCGAAATTCTCAGGCAGGATGCCCGGCCGGCCGGTTTCAACATAAGGATTCATGCCATGCCGATACGGACGTACCGGGAAAAGAGAAGAGATTTCGATTTGGCCATCACGCCATGGACCCTTCAGCCCGCCGGCGCCCTTTGGCTGGACGTAACTCATGTTGCCCATGGGGAAGGAAAACCGGCGCCATGGAACGAGACGAACTGGGCGGACAAAGAGTTTATTAAATTACTGGAACAGGCCGGCCGGACACCGGACTCGGAAGAAAGGCGCAAAATATTCCACCAACTGCAACGAATCCAGCAGGAACGGGGAGCCGTGGCAATCGCCTGCTGGCAGAACACCTGGCAGATCACATCCCGCAACGTTCAGGATGCCCGGCCGCACCCCTCCGGGCATTTACGGCTGGACAAAGTCTGGCTGCGAAGCCCCCACAGCGCCGCATGACGCGCCCCTGGCAGCGACCGGTTTACTCAACGCCGTACTTTTGCTTGAGGAACTGTTCTCCCGTGGTCGGATAGATGGCATAGGTCAGCAGATCCTCTTCTGTCCTGGCCAGCGCGCCGATCTTTTCTCTTGCCTTTTCCAGCTCCGGTTCGAGATAGTCCGCAGGCCTTCCTTCAATGGGGGTCTGCCCCCGTTTATATTTCTTGAGCACTATTTTTCGGATCTCAGGGTCGATAGGCGTAGCGGTCTGTCCGTAAAGCCCGTAGACCAGGTCCCTGAATTGATTGGTAATGACCTTATACTTGCCGAAAAGAACGTTCATGACCGCCTGGACCCCGACAATTTGAGACGTGGGAGTCACCAGCGGGACCGTCCCGGCTTCTTTCCGGGTGATGGGTATTTCTGCGTGGACTTCCGCCAGCCGGTGCAGGGCCTTCATCTCCTTTAACTGACTGACCAGGTTGGAAATCATTCCCCCGGGAACCTGATGGGCAAGCACGCCGGTATCGATCACAGACATCCGGTTGGTTGCCAGAAAGTCTTTGTACTTGGGCGCTATCTCTTCCAGAAGGTCTCCGGCCGCCAGCAGTTTATTTAAATCCAGGCCCGTATCCCGGGGCGTGCCTTGCAAGGTGACCACCAGCGGCTCAACGGCAGGCTGGGAGGACCTCAGGGCAAAAGGCGCCAGACAAGTGTCCACGATATCCACCCCGGCCTCAATGGCTTTCAGGTAGGTCATGGAGGCCATCCCGCTCGTGTAATGGGTGTGAATGTGCAAGGGGACCGTGATCACTTTTTTCAGGGCCGTAACCACGGCATAGGCGTCGTACGGCGACATGATGCCCGCCATGTCCTTGATGCAAATGGTATCGGCGCCCATGCTTTCCAGCTCTATGGCTTTCTTTTCAAAGTATGCCAGATTATAGACATCGCCCCCCAGGCGACGCTCGGTCAGGGAATAGCAAATAGAGGCCTCCACCTTTTTTCCGTTTGCCTTGACCCTGTCCATGCAGGGCTGAAAATTTCTCAAATCGTTTAAGGCGTCAAAAATGCGAAAGATATCGATGCCCACTTCACAGGCTTTGTCCACGAAGGCCTTGGCAACGTCATCCGGGTAGTTGCGGTATCCCACAAGATTCTGCCCCCGGAGCAGCATGCTGAAAGGTGTTTTTTTTATGTAGCGCTTCAGTATTTTTGGTCTTTCCCACGGGTCTTCATTCAAAAAACGATGCATGGTGTCGAAGGTGGCGCCCCCCCAGACTTCCACTGCCCAGAAACCGATATCATCCATCTTTTCGGCAAGGGGAATCATGTCCTCCGTGCGCATCCTTGTCGCCAGAAGCGATTGATGGCCATCTCTAAGCGTATTGTCTTGTATTTTTAATGGATTTTTTCTTTTCTGGTCCAATGTAAACCTCCTTTACCCCTCAAACTCAAAAAATACCCGGGCCGAATCCGCCTGATAGTCTAAGATTGATAAACCATCTGATAATAATTTTATGTCAAGTTATATTCTTCACCCTGCCCCGCCGCCGGTCACTCAATTTGGTGGCCGAAGGATTCATCAACACAGGAAGTGATCCGGCAAAGCTCGCGTTCCAGAATATCCTGACAGCATGTTTCCTTCTGCCGGTCCGCCTCCCTGGGCACATAGACCGGCGCTCCGTATATAATTGTGCATTCCGTGAAGGGACAGGGTAGAATGAAGCGATCCCAGCTGGCAAAAACCTTCAGGGTTTTTGCGCTGTAACTGACCGGGACTATGGGATAACCTGTCTTTTTCGCAAGGGTTATGACACCGGGCTGAACTTTAAACCTCGGGCCCAGAGGGCCGTCCGGGACCACGCCCCCGGGTATTTCTTTTTCCCTCATCAGCTTGATCTGCCTGGCCAATGCCCGCATGCCGCCCCTGGAGGAGGATCCGCGGATGGTTGCATGCCCTTGCCGCTGCAGGATGCGCGCGATAATTTCACCATCCTCCGAACCGCTCACAAGAATTGCAGCCCCCCATCCCTGGTACAGGTAGCTTACCAGAAGAAGCCTGGAGTGCCAAAAGGCAAAAATAAATTTTCTTCCGGAAAGAATCTGCCGGACCGGTTCCATTCCGACGGATTTAATCCTGGTCGTCCCGAAAAGAAGATCAATCACCAGTTTGCCCGTCATTCCCACCAGCGGCCATTTCATCCTGTCGAGGCGTCTTTTTTGACGTGCGCTCATAATCTTTATAAGAACCTGAGTGCTATGTCGGCAGCACGTTCGGAAGCCCCCTCGCCCCCAAGCCTGTTTCTGATGTCCAGCAGACTCTCTCTTAATTTTTCAAGGCCGGCCGCATCGCCGGACAATGTTAAGACCGTATCGGCAATATTTTCAGGCGAGGCCCTGCCCTGCAGCAACTCGGGCACGATCTGCCTGCCGGCGATCAGGTTGACCAGACTGATATGCTTCACTTTCACCAGCGCCCTGCCCAGCCAGTACGTAATCGGGGAAACCCTGTAGATCACCACCACCGGTGTGCCGGAAATCGCCGCTTCCAGCGTAACGGTGCCGGATGCGGCCACGGCCAGCCGGGTTCTTGCCAGGACCTTGCCCACCCCGCCGTCTGCAATCTCGATGTGCTCGTCCAGGCCATAGCGGATGATGAGGTCTTCTACATGTTTTCTTGCCACATCCGGCGCAATGGAGATGATAAAATGTACATTTTGAAGCCGGTTTAACAGAATTCTTGCGGCCTCAAGCATGACCGGGAGAAGTTTCGCTATCTCCTTTTCCCTGGATCCGGGCAGCAGGCCGATGACGTGGGCCCCGTCATCTTTTTTAACGGATGTTGCGCCCGCCGGAGACCGGTAGGAATCAAGCAGGGGATGCCCGACAAATGTTACCGGGATGCCGTTCTGCCTGTAAAACGCTTCTTCAAAAGGCAATATGACGGCTACATGGTCCACCCGCTTTCGTATCTTTCGGACCCGCCCGGATCTCCATGCCCAGAGCTGCGGGCTGATATAATAAAATACGGGAATCTTGAGCGATTTGGCTTTTGCGGCCACATGGAGGTTAAAATCCGGAAAATCGATTAATATCAGAAGATCGGGCCGTAAACGCTCGAGCGCTTTTTTTGCAACGGCCATTGCCCGGCACAGATTGGACAGCTTGGAAAACACCTCGGTGATACCCACGACGGCAAGCAGGGACGCCGCATACAAAATCTTCACGCCGGCCGCCTTAAAATTCTTTCCGCCGATGCCGCAAAAGGCAAGGGCGCTGTTTTTTCTTTGCATGGCCTGTATCAGCCTGGCCCCGTGGAGGTCGCCGGAAGCCTCCCCCGCAATGATCATGACACGTTTTCGTTTCATTCTATGGTTAAGTTGCCACCTTGCATCTTTGAAAACAGAATGCGGTTGTTTCTGTTGATCTGATCTACGATACTCAAGGCGATTTTTAAAGCGTCACGCCCCTCCTGGCCGGTGACCTCGGGAACTTCGCGGCGCATGACCTTGGTGACAAAGGACTTGAGCTCGTCCTGGAGGGCATCTGATTTTGTGAAGCAAAGATGATTGATATCCATACCGGGGATCAGTCCATTATTGTTCTTTCCTTCTTTGTTTTGCCGGATAACGGTGATTTCATGGTTTGAAAAATTTACGGATATGTAGGCATCCTTCTGAAACAGCCGGATTGTCCTTTCATTTTTCGTGGCAATCCGGCTGGCCGTAACGTTGGCGACGCAACCGTTGACAAACTCCAGGCGCGCATTGGCGATATCCACATGTTCGGAAATTACAGGCACCCCGGCTGCGTGTATGTTCTGTATGTCCGATTTGACAAAATTGGTGATAATATCGATGTCGTGTATCATCAGGTCATGAACGACACTCACGTCCATGCCCCGTTCATTGTATACACTGACGCGATGAGATTCGATGAACATCGGGTTATGCAAAATATCCTGCAGAGCCACCACCGCCGGATTAAACCGCTCCAGGTGCCCCACCTGGATGATAAGACCCCTGGCCTCTGAAATTCGAATCAGGGCATCAGCATCTTCCAGCGTGGCCGTCATGGGCTTTTCGATCAGCACGTCCACATCATTTTCCAGAAAATCCCTGCTGACCCTGAAATGATCCGGCGTGGGGACCACAATACTGACGGCATCCACTTTCCCTAAAAGCTCCCTGTAATCCAGGTAGGCGGCTGTTCCTACTTTTTTGGCAACCTGCCCGGCTTTTGACGGGTCGACATCGGCAACGCCGACAAGTTCAACCTGGGCCATGCCAGCGTATTTTTCCGCGTGAAATTTTCCCAGATACCCGACGCCCACTACCCCGACGCGAAGTTTTTTCGTGGTATGATCCATCATCGTCTTTCGTTTTTCGTTCATCAGCTGCGTTCCTCGGCCACAATCGAGATGTCGTACCGGTCGGCCAGCGCCACCATCTCCTGCCTGTCAAACACCACCACTTTTCCCGCCTCAACGACCAGGGCACGCGCACCGGCTTCATGCATCGTCTCCACAGTCCGGGTTCCCACGGCAGGCATATCAAATCGAATATCCTGATTCGGTTTGCAGACTTTAACCACCACGGCGCTTCCCTGTCCAAGCGCCCCCCCCCTTTTTATGGCGGCATCCGTTCCTTCGATGGCTTCAACGGCCAGGACAGACCCGCCCCCGGTGACAATGCATTGCCCCACATCAAGCCGTCCGATCTCTTTGGCAATATCCCAGCCCAGGGAAATATCCGCTGTTTCAGACCGCGACGGTTTCCGCTTTGTCCAGCAGCCGGGCCGGGCCAAAAGATCCGGCAGTAAAAAAGTTGAGGCCTGTATTTGAACACCTTCTTTTTCCAGCACACCGGCAAAAGCCCTTAAAATGCCATCGTCATGGGTGTGCCTCATACCGGCCAGAATGGATATGGCCTTCATATCCGGCCGGATGTCTGAAAACATCCGGGTTTTTTTTATGGTTCCCAGCATGACGGCATGGTGGATTTGATTTTTTTTAAAAAAATTGACCACCCGTTTGACCTGACCCAAATGGACCCATTCAATTTTATCCACGCAGTCTTCAAATCCGGGATCGGCTTCCTTGAGGTATCCGATGGCATAAACCGAAAAACCCTTTGCCCTGGCAGCCTGTGAAAAAAGAACGGGGAATTGCCCCCCGCCTGCAATAATACCGATTCGTTTCATATAAGCTGTGCTTCTAGCGGGTGATCCCCCGGCTGGACGATTTTATGAAGTTGATGAAATTGACCACTTCGGGGACCTGTTCCACCTCGGCAGATACCCTTTGAACGGCTTCATGGATCGTAAGTCCCAGGCGAAAGACAATCCGGTAGGTTTTCTTCAACAGTTCGATCGTATTTTTAGAAAACCCGTAGCGTTTGAGACCCACGGCATTCAGGCCGTAAAGTTTCGCCCGGTCGCCGGAAACAATCACATAAGGCGGAATATCTTTGACCACCGCCGATTTACCGCCGATAAAGGCATAATCTCCAACCTTTACAAACTGGTGAATGGCCACGAGCCCGCCCACCGTCGCGTAATCCCCGATGGTGATATGCCCGGCAAGGGTGGCATTGTTGGCCATAATCACCTTTCTTCCGGTTTTGCAGTCATGGGCAATATGTGAATAAGCCATAAAAAAGTTTTCTTCGCCCACTTCCGTCACTCCGCCGCCGAACTCGGTCCCCCGGTGAATCGTGACAAACTCGCGAATCATGGTTCCTTGACCAATCTTCACATAGGTGGTCTCGCCCTGGAATTTTAGCGACTGGGGAACCCCGCCGATGGCGACATAGGGCCAGATTCGGCAGTTGGAACCTATGGAAACATAGGGTTCAACAACCACATGGGCGGCAATTTGAGTTCCGCTGCCGATAGACACATTGTTCGCGATAATGGAATAGGGACCGATCTGAACCCTTTCGTCGATTTCAGCTCTGGGATCAACGATCGCTGTGGGATGTATCATGCTTTTTCTCCAATAGATGCCAGCAGCTCAGCTTCCGCCACCACCGTATCCTCCACGGTTGCCGTACCGGAAATTTTGATAACTTTTAAACGCTGTTTCAATATTTTAACATGTAACACAAGCTGATCTCCGGGAACGACCGGTTTCCTGAATTTAACTTTATCCATCCCCATAAAATAGACCAGCGACCCATGGTGTTCCGGCGGCAGGGAGTTAAATGCCAGAACTCCCCCGGCCTGGGCCATGGCTTCAATGATGAGGACACCCGGCATGATCGGTGCGCCGGGAAAATGCCCCTGAAAAAAAGGCTCGTTGATCGTCACGTTTTTCAGTGCGATGACTTTCTCTCCGGGAATCAACTCGAGAATCCGGTCCACCAGAATAAAAGGATACCGGTGAGGCAGCCAATTCATTATCTTCCGGATATCAAAGGTTTCCTCCATCCCTTTTCCTCCCTTCAGCCCGTCAGGCTCAACCGGATGCTATTTGCCTTTTTTGTTACTCACGGCGAAAACGGCATTATATTTTTCTATCAGCTTGTCGGTTATATCGATGGAATTGGGTGAATACAGCACGCCGCCGTCATTTTTTTCAATGATCATGAGATAGCCTTCTTTTTTTCCGATTTCCAGCACCAGCTCCAAAACATCTTTTTTCAGACGGCTGACCAGTTGCTCATTGAACGCTCTGAATTCATTTCTGAATTTTTGTTCCAACTCCTTAAAGTCACCGATAGCGATCCGTATATCGCGTTCCTTGCTTTCTCGCATTTCCCTGTTCATCACCAGAGCTTCCCCTTCCAGCTTCTTTTTCATCTCATCGATTTCACGTCCTTTTTTATTGAGATCGTCTTCCATCTGTTGTCCCCTTGTTCGGAATTCCGTCTGAGACATTTTTCCTGCGCTGGAAACTTTCAATATTTTCTGGAAATCAACAATGCCGATCTTGGCAATATCCGCCGCATGGGGACTCTGGGCGGCGGAAAAAAAGAAAAGAATGCTGATGACTATGACTGATTTAAAAATTCGCATTTGACCCTCCTTGAATAAAATATCGCCCTTGAGATAATTTCTGATTTAAAAAGCCGCGCCCATGGAAAAGTCCCAGCGTCCCCCGCTGGGCTCTCCGGCCCGGGCATCGAGTATGACTGCGTATTCGAGCCGGATCGGCCCGACCGGAGAAAACCATCTGAAACCGAATCCGGCACTTTTGCGCATATTTCCAAACTCAATATTTTCAGTGTTATTGTATACGTTGCCGGTATCATGAAATAGGACAAAAACAACTCCCGCTTTTTTTAAAATAGGATAAAGCAGTTCAAAGTTGAACTGGACGAATTTATTGCCTCCGATCTTCACGCCGGCGTTGTCCTTGGAACTGATGTCCCGCCAGTAAAACCCGCGGACACTGTTCATGCCCCCCAGATAAAACCGTTCATAGTCCGGAAGAAACCCGGTGGACCCCCTGCGGACATATCCGGTCTTGCCATGCACAAACCCCACCAATTCCTGGTAAACCGGTAAATACCAGCCGGTCTCGACCAGATACTTCGTATATGAGATATCTCCCCCCATTAGATCTCCGGCATAGATAACCGTCGCTCTATGGTCCGAGCCTTCCGTCGGGTTAAAGATCCTGTCCCTGGAATCATACTGGAGGGTTGCGGCAATGCTGCTGGTCACATTGATGCCCTCCACTTCTTTAATGGAATCGGGCGCCTCGGGTGTGATGTTTTTGATATCCGAATTTTCAAAGGAATAATTAAGATAGGCCCGCGTAAACTCGTAAACCGGATAACCCAGGCGGAGCCCTACCCCCTGGCTGTTCCTGTTGTAGGTGTCATAATCACTGGAAACATCATAAAGGTCGACCCCGGCCAAAAGAGGAATGTCAAACAGCCACGGCTCGGTGAAACCGACGGAGTAGCGGGTGGAGGTTCCGCCGAACTCGCCCTTTAATTCCAGGACCTGCCCGCGGCCGAAAAGGTTCCGTTGAGAAATGGAGGCCATAAAAAACAGGTCATTGACGCTGCTGTATCCGCCGCCGAGGCTGAAAGCCCCGGTGGGCTTTTCTTTGACCTTGATTTTTAAGACCATCTTATCATCATCGCTTCCTTTGAGCGTATCCACTTTAACCTCTTCAAAGAAGTCCAGTCGATAAAGGTTTCTGATGCCGCGTTTTAAGCGCACGCCGCTGTAAAGCTCCTGCTCATAGACTTTAAGCTCGCGCCGGATCACTTTATCCCGGGTCTTGGTATTGCCCAGAATGAAAATTTCCTCGAAATATACCTGCTTGCCTTTGCTGATACGGTAGTTGATATGGACCTGCCGCGTTGTCAAATCCTGGTCAATCTGGGGGGCGACGTCCGAATACGCATAGCCCTCATCAGAGTACAAATCGTTAAGGGCCAGAACATCGTTGCGAACCGTCTGGAGGCTGTAATACTCTTCCTTGGTAATCTTAAGCTTTTTTTCCAGCTCTTCTTTGGGCAGGACAAGCTCGCCCTCGATGTTCACCTTGCCCACTTTAAAGCGCATGCCCTCATCAATTTTAAAAGTCACATATATCCAGTTTTTCCTGTACTCCACAACCGGTTCCCCGACCTTGGCCTGAAGATAGCCGTTGTTGTGATAAAAGGCGGCCACGCGACCCACATCCTGCTTGAGGGTTTCCGTGTTGAGTTCTCCGGAGGAAGTCAGCCAGGAGAAGAAGCCTTTTTCCGAAGTCTTCATGATTCCTTTCAGCTTTTTTTCAGGATAGGCGCTGTTGCCTTCAAAAGAGATCTGCGTTATCCGCAGCTTTACTCCCTCTTTAATTTTAAATTCAAGGTCTGCCTGATTCTGCGTCTGCTGATGTATGGCAGATTCAATCTGGATATTATGGTATTGTTTCTCTCGATACATGTTTTCAAGGCGGCTGATGTTGCTGCGAATATCAAAATCATTGAGAATGGAACCGGTTTTTATGGTCAGAATTTTTTGAATTTCTTCATCGTCAAAGGCCAGATTGCCCGTGATCCGAATATTTCTTATGGTTGCTTTTTCTTTGACATGAAGGATGATCACCTTGCCCTCGGCTCGATTTTCCGCCTCGATCCGGATATCGTCAAAATACCCCATGGCATATAAGGCTTTGAGATCTTCGGAAAGGGTTTTGGCAAGAAATGTGCTTCCCGGGGTGGTTTTAATCTTTCCCATGATGGCATCCGTTTCTATCCGCCGGTTGCCTGTAACCACGACACTAACTATTTTTTCTCGCTTGAAAACCTTCAAGCCGACATTTTTTGCCAGCTCTCTGACCCTGCCGAACAGATTCTCGACACCCTCGCCCTGGACAAAAAAAACATCCGGAGACTTTGCGGTAAAAGACTCCAACAGTTTTGCGTCCAGGCTGAACTTTTCTCCAATCCAGGTCAGACTGCCCCAAAGAACATAATCAGCGCCCTTTTCGATACCGATGCTCCGAATCGCTTCTGAATTTATGCTTTTTTCTTCCCAGGAGAAACCGGACAATTCCTCCGGCCCGATGACAACCGCCCCGTCCTGTTTCAACTGGTTCATGACCGCACCCTGAATGTCGGTCTTAAGGTACGAGAGGTCTTTCTGGGCAAATACGCCAAAGGGCAATACCACAATCCGGGGCAGCTCCGCAGCCTGGAGATTTTCAGCAAAAAAGCACAGGGCCGCTACGCCCAGAAAAATTAGCCGTTTTACCATAAAACTTTCCTCAATCTTTCAGTTCGATGAGTTGTCCATCGGCAATGGTTACACACCGTCCCATGTACGACGCAAGTTCCTGGTTGTGGGTCACCACAACCAGCGTCATATTATATTCCCGGTTTAATTCCACCAGAAGCTCATGAACCCGCTCGCTGTTTTTTTTATCCAGATTCCCGGTAGGTTCATCCGCAAGGAGGACAAGCGGTCTAAGAATCAACGCTCTGGCCAAAGCGACCCGCTGCTGTTCGCCGCCGGAAAGCTCACCGGTTTTATGGGACATTCTGTTCTGCAGCCCGACCCGGACAAGCATGCTTTCTGCGGCCTCAGCGGCCTGTTGCCTGCGGTCTCCCTTGATAAGCGCCGGCATCATAACATTTTCAAGCGACGAAAATTCAGCCAGCAGATAGTGAAACTGAAAAACAAAACCGATGGATGCGTTGCGGAATTTGGCCAATTTCAAATGGTCATACTGGAAAACATCTTCTCCTTGAAAAAGAAGTTGTCCCCCGTCAGGACGGTCAAGCGTGCCCAGAAGATGTAAAAAAGTGGACTTGCCGATTCCCGAGGCCCCGGCTATGGATAATGTTTCTCCCGCTTTCAAGTCCAGGTCCACGCCGTTTAACACTTCGATACGCGTTCCGCCGAGGTGAAAACATTTAGACATCTTTCTGACGGAGATCAACGGGGGGGAATCAATGTCCCTGGGGTCCGGTCCGCCGTTTTGCCCTGTTTGCGAGTTTAATTGCGCATTATCCATAACGAATGGCTTCAACCGGGTCCAGTTTGGCTGCTTGCCGCGCCGGATACAGGGTGGATAAAAAACAAATCACTATCGCTGCCAAAGAAATTAAAAAAACATCCAAAGCATCGAGCCGGACCGGCAGCGTCGTGATGTAGTAAACATCCCCCGGCAGCTCGATGAACTTATAATTTTCCAACAAAATACAGAGAATAAACCCAAAGCAGACCCCCAGGATGGTCCCGACGACACCGATGACCATGCCTTTGAAGACAAAGATTCGCCGGATGCTTTTATCCGTGGCACCCATGGCTTTGAGTATGGCAATGTCCCGCGTCTTTTCCATTACCATCATTATCAGCGTGCTGGCAATGTTAAAAGCGGCCACAAGAATAATCAGGGCCAGAATAACGAACATCACTGTCTTTTCCAGCTTAAGCGCGGAAAACAGGTTGCGATTCATCTGCATCCAATCCTTGGTCCAGTATGGAAACCCCAGATCACGAATGATTTGTTCCGCGATTTTTTTTGCATGGTAGATATTTTTGATCCGGACTTCGATGCCCGTTACCGAATCGGACATGCGTAATATCTTCTGGGCGTCCTGCAAATGAATGTACGCCAGGGATCCGTCATATTCATACATGCCGGACTCAAACAGTCCCGCCACCTGAAAGCGCCGCATGGACGGAAGGTGTCCCATGGGCGTGATCGTTCCGGTGAAAGATACCAGATAAACGGCATCGCCTTTGACGACGCCAAGATTTTTTGAAAGCTCTTTGCCCAGGATGATGCCGGGAACGGTGGAAACGGCATCGGTTTGCGGTTCCGTTGCTGTCTTCCGCAGGGAATCACCGTCCATATTTTTGATAACTTTGGGTGCCGACTCCGGATCGATCCCTCTCAACACTGCCCCGGATATCCCGGAGGATGACCGAATCATGACCTGGGTATAGATAAAAGGGGTGGCCGCCTGGATGTCGTCTGATTTTTTTAAATAATCCAGCACCCGGCGATAGTCCGCAAACGGATCTCCGTATCGCATGACCACGATATGGGATTCCACGCCGAGAATGCGGGATTTCAGATCGGATTCGAAGCCGGCCATGACTGCAATAACCACGATAAGCGCCATGACCCCCAGAGTTACCCCGGCAATGGAAAGCAGCGTGATCAATGAAATGAAAGACTGTTTCTGCTTGGCCCTGAGATACCGGCCCCCAATGAAAAATTCATATGACAAGCTCGATGTCCTCAATTTTTGGGTTTCATATGCGGGAAAAAAATAACTTCGCGAATGGAAGCCGCTCCGGTCAGGATCATCGCGAGCCGATCGATGCCGATGCCCTCCCCGGCAGCGGGCGGCATACCGTATTCCAGCGCTTCAATGTAGTCCTCGTCCATCGCGTGAGCCTCATCGTCACCCGCTTCGCGCTCGGCGACCTGAAGCAAAAAACGCTCTTTCTGATCCCGGGGGTCATTCAGTTCGGAAAATCCATTGGCGATTTCACGGCCTGCGATGAAAAGTTCAAAGCGGTCCGTCAGCGTCGGGTCTGCCTCATTTTTTCTGGAAAGCGGGGAGACCTCCACAGGATATCCCGTAATAAATGTCGGCTGGATCAGCTTGGGTTCCACCAGCACGTCAAAAAGCTTGGTAATGATTTTTCCGAGACTTCCGGTTTTGGTAAGTTTAATCTGACTGTCAGAGGCAAAATCCAGCAGCCCTTGGCGGTCCTTGAGCAGATCTTTTTTGATCCCCCCGAATTGCTCCAGAGCCGCCGAGAGGGTCATCCGCCGCCATTTTCCGCCCAGATCGATCGTTTGCCCCTGGTAGGCGACTTCTGCAGACCCGGTAACCTCCCGGGCAACCCGGCAGAGCATATTCTCGGTCAAATCCATCAAATCGTTGTAGGTCGCATAGGCCTGGTAGAACTCGAGCATGGTAAATTCAGGGTTGTGCTGGCTGGAAATGCCCTCATTCCGGAAGTTCCGGTTGATCTCAAAAACCCTCTCAAATCCACCCACCACCAGGCGTTTTAAGTACAGCTCAGGCGCAATGCGTAAAAACATATCCATGCCCAGCGCATTGTGATGCGTTTTAAACGGTGTTGCTTCCGCGCCGCCGGGAATCGGATGCATCATGGGTGTTTCCACTTCAAGAAAATCCCGCGACACCAAAAAGCTGCGCAGGGACTCAACCATCCGGCAGCGCTTGAGGAAAATATCCCGCACGTCCGGGTTCATGATAAGGTCTATATATCGTTGCCGATACCTCTTCTCAGGATCTTTAAGTCCATGAAATTTTTCCGGCAGGGGTCTTAAGGCTTTTGAAACGAGTTTTAATTTTCCGGCCAGCAGGGTCCATTCCCCGGTTTTCGTCTGGAACACCCCGCCGTCAAGGCCGATAAAATCACCAATATCAAACGCTTTAAACAGGTCAAAGGCTTCTTCACCGACCCGGTCTTTTCGGATATAGGCCTGGATCTGCCCGGTCCGGTCTTTCACCCGGATAAATGACGCTTTACCGAAACTGTTGATCGCCATTATCCTTCCGGCAATGACAAAAGCCGGATCATCCTGGGTGATGGACTCGGGCGAACCCTCTATCTGATTCCGGATATCCTTGATGGTGTGCAAGACGATAAAATCATTAGGAAAAATATCAATATTTTTATTTTCCAGTTCCATGAGCTTCTGTCTTCTTCTTTCAAGGATGTCGCCTGTTTTTTCCGTAGTCATTTCACACCTGTAGTAATTTGCATAAATTAAACAAAGTTAGGTATCCCATTTAGAAAAATGTGTCAAGGTCTAAGTTGGCGAATCGGTCGCCTTCAGCCTCAGGGTAAAAGTGGTGCCCCGGTTCACGACGCTCTGCACCTCAATCCGGTTGCCGTAAGATTTAAGGATGCTGTGGACGATCGAAAGGCCGAGACCGGTCCCATCGGCTTTGGTCGTAAAAAAAGGATTGAAAATCGATTGGATATTCCCGGGTGCAATCCCGCACCCGTCGTCGGTGATCCTGATGGCGACAGCTCTGTTTTTCAAGGGCTCCATATGAATGTCAATATGTCCTGAATTTTTAATCGCCTCGGCGGCATTATTCAGAAGATTCCATAATACCTGCCTCAGGTGGGTGGGGTCCATCGCAACCCATACACCCCGGGAAATAAGTTTCGTAACCAATATTTTCCCATAACAGGCGAGGTCCTTTTCAAAAAGCTCCACGGTCTCCTCGAGAGCTCCGGCAAGATCGATCTGTTGGACCTTGCCGGCCGGAGGCCTTGCAAACAGAAGGAAATTACTCAATAAGGCGTTGAGTCGATCGGCCTCGCGTAATATGATGAGCATCAGTTTGTCCTGACCGGCATTGTAACGGACCTCTTCCCGCAAGAGCTGTATGGACCCGGCAATGGAAGCCAGGGGGTTTTTAATTTCATGGGCCAAGCCGGCCGCCATTTCA